>NZ_KV816274.1:0-183661 GCF_001814395.1 Corynebacterium sp. HMSC059E07 | reverse complement strand
TACATTGGCACACTATTGAGTTCTCAAACATCGTCACCACACAGCCATACGGAACGCCTTTGGCGGTACGCAGTACTGCGAGTAAAGAAAATATTTGTTGTCAGGGCCTGTTTTCCTACCGCCTCTCTCCAAGAACCTCAGTTCCTGTGGGGCGCTGTCGGTCGCGCTGACTCATATAAAGTTACACACGGCCTTGATAAAACACAAATATGCACTTCAATGAAGGTTTTTACCCCTTCTTGAAGTGCACAAAGACAACCTTTTAACGCAGACATTGGATGGCGCTCAGCGTGCCCCAAACCAGCCCATGAGGCCCGGGCTAAACACGTTGGTCTTTTTTGCCATCCGGGGATACGCGGCAACCCACACGACGTAGATGATTGCCATCCCTGTGAGCGTCCACCCCATCGCAACGCTGGGATTGATAAGCCACGCTATGAACAGTACGGCGATTGCTCCCGCTAGCGCAGTTGTGTAAAGCCACGTCAGTTTGTCGGTAATGGCGAAAGTTAAAAGTAGTGACGTTGTAGCAAGACACACGATGGTGAACCCGGCTGGATTGCCGGTCCACATCATCGCTACCAGATCGGCCACGAGCGATAGGACCACGGGGATTGCCGTGCACAGCACAGTGGTCTTGGCCCAAGCACCGCGCGGCAGCCCAAAGGCCACTGCATCTTTGAGTGAGCTGCGGATTGAATCAGCAACTAGCGGCAGGACAATCAACGTAACAATGACACCTACGATGCCCACGCCGGTATCCCACAGCTTGCTCACCACGATGTTTATCGCAGTTGCGATGGCTATACCGAATGCAGCCCACATCCACGCGCGGGCTTGAGGGCGCAACACAATCTGGGAGACCGGGGACGCTGAGAACCAGCCCGTCGAAGAATCACCATCGCTGCCTACGATGAGGGAGCTCGCGGTCAGTCGTGATGGCTCAAAGCGTTTCGTCATGCACACCACCCACATGAGCACCGGGGCGATGAGGACCCACCATGGAAACGCGAAGGGTGCGCTAACCAGAATGAGAAAGAGCGTCAGGGAAGCATTGATGCGCCGGTGCCCATTCCACACCTGGGTGCTCAACCCAAAGGTCAGATAGCGCGTGAAGTCAGGCTGCGAAAGGTAAACCATAAGGACCATAAAGAGTGAGTAACCAATGGCCCACCCTTGCCCACGGCCCATTCCCAGCACCGGAAGGATGACAATCCACAAGGCGTAGAAGAAGCTGTTCCAGCTCAGCGCCATATGCCTATAGAGCTTCATCATGCCTCCCCTAATGCCAGAACTGCCTGCTCAAGGGATACCTCGGTGGCACGCAGCCCCATTTCTTGGGCCATGTCGAAGACGTTGGCGGTGTGGTTGGGGCGAGCGTCGACAAGCGCGCGGTCTGCTACGGCTGAGGTTTCGCGCTCAAGCACTGGGAGCTGCAGGCGCCCCAGCGCGCGATCGAGGGTTTCGGCAGAGCCAGTGAGCTGGACGACGCCCTCAATGAACTCATCGATGGGACCGGACAGCGGGTTCTCCCCCATCAGCGCCACGGTATCGAGCAAACCAGACAGCTCGTTAAGGTGATGGGTGGAGACGATAATGGTGCGGCCGTGCTCTTCACGCAAGACGTCGTAGAATACCTCCCGCTTGGCGGCGTCGAGGCCGAGATAGGGTTCGTCGAGAAGCATGTATGGCACCCCCGAGGCCACCGCAACAATGAAGCTCGCTGCGGACTTCTGCCCGCGGGAAAGGCCCGAGTAATTCTTCATTGGAAGCTCGAAGCGCTCGACCAGCTCCTCAGCGCGCGCTGTGCTCCACGTGGGCCAGCGCAGGCTTGCCACGGTGAAGATCTTCTTCACGTTCCAACCTTCAGGCAGTGGGTTATCTATGCCCATGAGGACAACCTTGTTGAGGACTTTTTCATTGTCGTAGGGCTTGTCGCCGTCGACTTTGATGCCGGAGCCGCCGAGCTGGCCAGCAATCTTGCGCAGCAAGGTGGTCTTGCCAATGCCGTTGGGGCCGACGAGGCCGTGCGTGAGGCCGTCGTCGAAGGTGAAGTGCGGGGTAGAAATCATGAGTAGAGTCCTCGACTTTCTGCGACAAGGTCGATGAGGTCATGGAGTTGCTGGCGGGTGTAGCCCAGGTGCACGGCTTCGTCGATGAGCGGTGCGGCGTATTCAGCCGCAAAGTCTTGGCGACGCCGCGCCCGGATAAGGTCTGCGGCACCAGAGGTGACGAACATGCCGATACCTCGGCGTTTTTCGAGGATTCCGAGATCCACGAGGAGGGTCAGGCCCTTGCGGGCAGTGGCGGGGTTGATGCTGTGGAAAGCGGCGAGCTCATTCGTGGACGGTGCCTGGGCGCCCTCGGCGAGAGTGCCCTCAATGATGGCGTCCTCGATGAGTACCGCTATCTGACGAAAGAGTGGCTGCGCGGAGTTATCCATGCAGTCTCCCTAGTTGGTTGGTTACTCATGTAACTAACCATATAACCTGCCCTGCAACCTCCGCAAGACTTGCGGCAAACACGTTTATTACCTGGGAATTTCCCCAAGGTTATCGACGTTTTGTGACTAATGGGGCACACTGGATGACACCAGCCTTAAGCTGGAGACCTCACGAAAGTGATCATAGAAAAATTAGTTAGAAACGATAGAACGGAATTTAGGAGCCATGCTTGAACGAACACTTGTCTTCGTTGACACGTCATACCTACTGGCCAGCTTTTATAACTCTTGGGAGACGGGGGCCCGCGCCCAGCTAGAGATTGATTTACCCGAAGTAGTCAGCTCCCTCGGTTCCATGATTGAGAACCAAGTAGGCAACCCCATCCACCGCCAATACTGGTACGACGGAATCCCCGATACCGGCCCCCACCGTTACCAGCGAGCACTGCGGGTCTGCGATGGCGTCCAATTGCGCACCGGTCAGCTCATCGAATGGGGCGAACGGCGAACCCAGAAAGCCGTGGACACCCGCCTCGTCGCCGATATGATCGTTTCCGCTATGAAGGGCCAAGTCACGGATTTCGTCTTGGTCTCCGGCGACGCAGACATGATTCCCGGGGTCCAGGAGGCCGTCAACAATGGTGTGCGCGTGCACCTTTATGGCTTCGGATGGGACTCCATGTCTTCAGCTCTGCGCCATGCCTGCGACTCCACCACGATCCTCGATCCGCGGGAGGACTTCGCCGATGCGATGGAGCTTGAGGTCCTTGAAGGCCCGCTGCCGCCGACCATCCGCGAGCCCCAGAGCACCGGAGAAGGAAGCGAAGACGCTAGCGATTCCGCCACCGAGGACGCCCCAGAGTGCGACGAACCTACCGAGGCACAAGCTGCCTTCCCCTCTGCGCCAAAACCTGGGCCGGCAACACCTTCCGCCGCGGCGCAAGACGTGGCTGCCACCGCCTCGCACCCAGAGTCGGCAGCACCGAGCGCCCCCGCCGACGAAGAGGAACCCGCCCCCTGCGGCGAACAAACCACAAAGCCCAGCGCCGCGGATCAGAAGCCCGCGGACTCAGAAGAGGAAACGGGCACCGAAGCCCCGAAGCCTGCCCCCAAACCGGCCGCGCCCAAGCCGTCGATGATGGCGCCGCGCCGCAAGCTGCGCTCGAAGTATGTTCCCCTCCCCGAGGAAGTGTGGAGCTCCGCCGGCTTCCAGTCCCCCTTTGACGTGGGGCAGCAATATGCCTCGTGGTGGTTCGACAACGCCGCGAGCGCCGATCAGCGCGACCAAGCCCATCTCCTTTCCGGCGGCGGTCTGCCGCCGGAGATCGACCGTCCGCTGCTGCAGTTCGCCTGCGAAACGCTGCACGAGTACACGCTCACCGAAACCCAGCGCGTCAACCTGCGCGATGGCTTCCACTCCGGCATCCGCGGCGTGCTAATCAATATCCGCCGCCAGGGCAGCTAGACCGTCGAGGCGCACAGGGACCTTAATAAAGGGACCTTCTGGAGCGCGGGGTGGTGAAATCCCCTGGCCGCAGAATGCGGCCTGCTCCAGAAGGCCCCTTTTCGCGCTGGTTACTACTTATCCTCAGCGTCCTTGGCTTCGGCGCCGGCCTCGAGCTCCTCTGTGGTCTTGGAGGATGAGCCTTCCAGCTCCTTGTTCTTGGCCATCTCAGCGCGGATCTCATCCAAGCGGGACATAGCGGCCATATCGTGTCCCGCCGCCGAAATCTCCTGAATCCGGCTACCACCAGCTGCCTGGTGCAGCTCCTGGGCGCCGAGCGCATCAGCGTAGCGCTTCTCAATCTTGGCGCGTACCGAATCCATCGTAGGCGTCGAGTCATCCGGCTTGAGCTCATTCATGGAGTCCAGAGCCTCAGCGTTCTTCTCCTGCATCGCCGCCTGATCGGCTTGGGACAGCAACTGGTCCACCTGCGCGAGCTGCTCCTTCAGTCGGGCCTCCGACTGCTGTTGCTGGGCCTTTGCCTGCTCCGCCGCTTGCGCGGCAGCCTCGTGCTGGGACTTCAGATTCGCCAGCTCATTTTCTACGGCAACCAGCTGGCTCGCCACAACCTCCGCTGCCTGGTTGTACTCGGCGGCCTTCTGCGGATCCTCGGAAGCGTCCGCCAACTCCAAGGCCCGGCGCGTCTGATCCTGGTAGTCCTTCTGAGTTTTCACTAGGCGGTTGAGCTGCATTTCCAGCTGGGTTTTGCGGCCAATAATCTCCGCTGCGTGCTCGGAAATCTGGCGGTGCTGTTCCTTTGCACCTTCCACGGCCTGCTGGATTTGGACCTTGGGATCAGCGTTCTCATCGATCTTCTGATCGAAAGAAGCCATCACATACTTCCAACCTTTGCTGAATGGGTTTGCCATTGCGCTCACTCCTTAGTGGTTCCTGCAGCAGTAATCAATGCAGCGCTCGTTAGTGCTTTATATGTAAAGACGCTTTCCTGCGAGTGTAGCGATACTCACAGGAAAGCGCGCAGCGGTCCATCTCGACCGCCTTTTCAGAAACATCCGGAATTATTAGGCCTGCTGGCTCTCCACCTGGGCGCGGACCTCATCCATATCGAGAGCCTTGACCTGGCTAATGAGATCTTCCAGGGCTGCCGGCGGCAATGCGCCCGACTCGCGGAACACCAAGATGCCGTCGCGGAACACCATCAACGTCGGGATGGAGTTAATCTGCAGCTTCGCAGCCAGATCCTCGTTTGCCTCGGTATCCAACTTGGCAAAGGTGGCATCAGGGTGCTCCTCGGATGCCTTCTCAAAGACCGGGCCGAAGCGCTTGCACGGACCGCACCATTCCGCCCAGGCATCCACGAGGGTGATGCCATCGCCGGAGATGGTCTCCTGGAACGTCTCTTCAGTGATGTCAATCGTTGCCATGTCTCTTCCTATCTGTTTCGGGGAAATTTGTAGGTTCTTTCAACTCTCAACGGTACACAAGGCTCAATTATTCCTTGCACCTATACCCCTAGGGGGTATACGCTCAACGGTGTATCTACCCACTACTTAAGGAGTCTGATCACGACCATGAGCACCACCACCTACACCGTTAACGGCATGACCTGCGGCCACTGCGAACTCTCCGTGAAGGAAGAAATCTCGGAGATCAAGGGCGTCACCGACGTCACCGCTGACCACACCACCGGCGCCGTCACCGTGACTGGTGAGGGCTTTAGCGATGACCAGGTCGCCGCCGCCATCGCCGAAGCCGGCTACGAGTTGGCCTAAGCATCATGACTACCAGCCTCACCCTCGGTATCACCGGGATGACCTGTACCTCCTGCTCATCCCGGGTTGAACGCAAGCTCAACAAGCTCGACAACGTCGAAGCCACAGTCAACTTCGCCACGGAATCTGCCTCCGTAAGCTATGACCCAGCGACGACGACCCCCGCCGATCTCATCGACGTCGTCGAAGGCGCGGGCTACGGGGCTTTTGCGGTGAGTGATGAGGGGGAGGCGTCGGCAAGCACGGCGGACACCGCCCGCGAGGGTGAGGCTTCCGACATCCTGCAGCGCACGCTCGTCTCTGCGGCGCTCTCGCTGCCCGTGATGCTCCTCTCCATGGTCCCGGCCCTCCAATTCCAGAACTGGCAGTGGGCCTGCCTGGTACTCACAACGCTCGTCTACGTCATCGGCGGCGCGCCCTTCCACCGCGCCACGTGGGCCAACCTGAAGCACGGCGCCGCCACGATGGACACGCTCATCACGTTGGGCACCACCGCCGCCTTTGGCTGGTCGCTCTACGCGCTCTTCTTCGGCAACGCCGGCATGCCCGGCATGACCATGCATATGACGCTGCGTTCCAATGACGCGCAGATGGACCACATTTACCTCGAATCAGTGGGGATGGTCATTACGTTCCTGCTGCTTGGGCGCTGGTTTGAGCTCAAGGCAAAGGGCCGCTCCTCCGAGGCTCTCACCACGCTGCTCACCATGGGCGCTAAAGAGGCCACGGTGCTGCGCGGCGATACTGAAACCCGCATACCCATCGGTGACCTTCACGAGGGCGATATTTTTGTGGTTCGCCCCGGCGAGAAGATCGCCACCGATGGTGTGGTCCTCAACGGACATTCCGCCGTAGATGAATCCCTGCTCACCGGCGAATCGTTGCCGGTTGAGGTTTCACCCGGCAGCACGGTGACGGGCGCAACCATCAACGCCTCCGGGCGGCTTGAGGTGCGCGCCACCCGCGTCGGCTCCGACACCGTCCTTGCCCAGATGGGCGCGCTCGTCACCGCAGCCCAGACCTCGAAGGCCCCAGTGCAGCGCCTCGCCGACCGCATCGCCGCTGTCTTCGTGCCCATCGTCATCGGCATCGCTATCCTCGCGCTCTTAGCGCACCTGTGGGTCGGCGGAGTTGCCCCGGCCTTCGTGGCCGCCGTCTCCGTCCTCATCATTGCGTGCCCTTGCGCCATGGGCTTGGCGACGCCCACCGCAATCCTCGTGGGCACCGGGCGCGGCGCCGAACTGGGAATCCTCATCAAGGGACCGGAGATCCTCGAATCGACCCGCAAGATCGACACGATTGTTCTGGACAAGACGGGCACCATCACCGAAGGCCAGATGTCAGTAGCGGCGGTTCAGGCCACTGCGGGGCACTCAGAGCAGGAGGTTCTCCGTCTTGCGGCCGCCGCGGAGCAGGGCTCCGAGCACCCCATCGCGCGGGCCATCCGCGCGGCTTACGACGGCGACATCCCAGCAGCCGAGGACTACCACGAGCTGCCAGGCCAAGGGATCGAAGCGACCGTCGATGGCGCGCGCGTGCGGGTGGGACGCCCACCCGCGGGCTACGACGGCACCGGGACGCAGGTCGGCGTCTACGTGGCGGATGACGTGGTGGGAACCATCGAGCTACAGGACCGCGTTAAGGAGTCCGCAGCCGCCGCCATCTCCGCCCTCCAGGACCTAGGCCTCACGCCCCATCTGCTCACGGGCGACAACACCGGTGCAGCACACGCAGTGGCGCGAGCGGTAGGCATTGATGAAGCCAACGTGACAGCGGGGGTCATGCCCTCTGACAAGGTGGAAGCTATCGCCCAACTTCAGCAGCAAGGAAAGACCGTGGCCATGGTGGGCGATGGCGTGAACGACGCCGCGGCACTCGCGCAGGCGGACCTGGGAATCGCGATGGGTGCTGGGGCTGATGTCGCCATCGAGGCCTCCGATATCACGGTGATGAATAACGACCTGCGCTCTGTGGCCGATGCCGTACGGCTTGCGCGCGCTACCCTGCGCATCATCAAGGGCAACCTATTTTGGGCCTTCGCCTATAATATTATTCTTCTACCTGTTGCCGCTTTTGGCCTGCTCAACCCCCTTTTCGCGGGTATAGCCATGGCGTTGAGTTCGGTTTTTGTAGTCAGTAATTCTTTGCGCCTGAAAAGCTTTCACTCCGCAGAGTATGCTTAGCCTGCATGAATCGTCTTGATCATCGCTCTATCTCTCGCACGGAGAGGCTCGACCGCCTTCCCGTCACCGGCAAACACAAACGTCTTCTCTTCGGCTCCGGCATTGGCTGGGCGCTCGACGCCATGGACGTGGGCCTCATCTCCTTCATCATGGCCGCTCTGGCCGTGCACTGGGGAATCACGCCGACCCAATCCTCGTGGCTGGCGTCCGTGGGCTTCATCGGCATGGCCTTGGGCGCTACCTTCGGAGGCCTCTTGGCCGATAAGTTTGGCCGCCGCCACGTCTTTGCCTTGACCCTGTTGGTCTATGGCCTCGCCACGGGTGCCTCCGCCCTGGCGACGGGCCTCACGCTTCTCATCGTCCTGCGCTTCTTCATCGGTCTCGGCCTGGGCGCCGAACTGCCGGTGGCCTCCACGTTGATTTCCGAGTTCGCCCCACTCAAGGTCCGCGGGCGCATGGTGGTCTTGCTGGAGGCCTTCTGGGCGGTGGGCTGGATCCTGGCCGCGGTAGTTGGAACGTTTGTTGTGGGGGCGTCGGAAAGCGGCTGGCGCTGGGCGCTCGCGCTCGGCATGGTCCCCGCCCTTTATGCACTTTTCGTACGCCTCCACCTGCCGGAATCGGTGCGCTTCCTAGAGTCGAAAGGCCGCCACGAGGAGGCAGAGGAGATCGTCGCCTCCTTTGAGGCAGAGGTGGACTCGACGGACATCGACCGCACGACCCCGGCACCGACCTACTCCGAGGAAGACGTCACCGCCGCCAGCATCTGGTCGCCGTCCCTGCGCGGGCGCACTCTCGCGTTGTGGACCATCTGGTTCTGCGTCAACCTGTCCTACTATGGCGCCTTCATCTGGATTCCTTCGCTGCTGGTCGCCGACGGATTCTCCCTGGTGAAGTCCTTCAGCTTCACGCTGATTATCACCCTGGCCCAGCTGCCCGGCTACGCCGCCGCGGCCTGGCTCATCGAAGTATGGGGGCGCCGCACCACGCTGGCTGCCTTCCTCGTGGGCTCCGCGCTTTCCGCAGGTCTCTATGGCTTTGCCAGCACTGAGGCCACGATCATCCTGGCCGGTTGCCTTCTGTCCTTCTTCAACTTGGGCGCGTGGGGTGCTTTGTACGCCATCGGCCCCGAGCTCTATCCCACCGCCCTGCGTGGGCGTGGTACGGGTGCTGCCGCCGGCTTCGGCAGGCTCGCATCCATCTTGGCGCCACTCATCGTTCCGCCGCTCATCGCGGTGGCGGGCACGGGCTGGCTCTTCGTACTCTTTGCGGCAGCCTTTGGCACCGCCGCTGTCGCGGCGCTGACCCTGCCAGAATTCAAGGGTAGGACCCTTGCTCAATAGGGTCGCCCTTGGCGCGTGGGTCGCGGTCATGGTTGCGCTGACTACGCTGAAGTCCTTCTTTCAGATTGGCTACCTCTGGAAGCCAGAGAACCAACGGGTCCGCGATCTGCGCTTGGTCCCGCTCGATGAGTTTTCCGGCGGCACCTGGTTTGGCCCGCTCTTTGAGTACGCGGGCAATACCGCTTTCTTCATTCCCTTCGGAATGCTCGTCTTCAGCATGTGCCGTTCACTCAAGGCCACGGCCGCGTGGGGCTTCGCGCTGAGCCTGGCGCTGGAGACAGCACAGTACGCCTTCGCCCTGGGGCGCACCGATATCGATGACCTCATCTTCAATACCCTCGGCGCGCTGATCGGCGCGGCATTCGCCCGGCTGTGTGGCGAGCGCTTCTTCCCCGTGTGGCGGTGGCTCGCACTCGCCGCAGCAGCCGTGTTCCTGGTCTTAGTCATTCTCGGCCCACGGTTGGGTGACCCCAACGCCGTGGTGGACCTGTAATTTAACCGTGTGCCATGTTGACGAACCCGACTTAGACCAACTTAATGCGAGAGTTCTTGGCCGGTGATTGCTTGGATGGTGACGGTGAGGCCGAGTGGAAGTGGTACGGCGGCGTGGACGGTTTCGCCGCCAACAACGAATTAAAAGTTGCGGCATTTCTTGAGTGTTCTCACGAGGCGTTTGTTGGAGTAACCACTGCGGGTTCCATCAGGTGTGCCCTGGCTAATGCTGCGATGACGATATTGAGGTGTTAAGAGTGACATTTCTCATCCACCCATGATCTAAGTTTGGTTTGACGTCAACTAGCGCGCTTCGACTTGTTTCGATGGTGGAAGGTCTCAACCTCAATGGAACTGATTCATACAACCTCAAAATCCGTGAGGACAAAGTCACAAAGAATGGTCGCACCAACAAAAAGTGGACTATTCTGAAAATCCAAAAGGAGGAAAAGACCCGTGACGCTCAAGAACCGGACTCAGGCTAATAGGTCCAAACCCGATTCATCACGCTCAAAAAGGTCATCGATATCTACAGTGTTATCCTCCTAGCCCTCGGCATCGTCTCTGGAATCGTCGTGTTCAGGCTAACACTCACTACGGAACTGAGTGCCCTAATCCTCATCCCATCGGTCGTAGCCGCCACTAATGGCGCTCTAAACCTCACGACCACAAAACGGCCGCGGTAGACACAGATAATCCCCGAATAGGCAACTACGCCCAAATTTCCTGTTCCCATTAGACCCGCAGGCTTGTACTCCGCTCACCCCTCTCGCAAAGGCTTTGCAATGAACACCAACAACGTCATCTCTATCGATGCCCGACGCAGCCGTGAAGAAAAGACCTACCTACAAATCCCCGGAAGAGTCGCCTTCCACACTGGCACCCGGCCGTTCCTCGGCAAGGCCGACGACGGCAACGAATACTGGTGCAAACGCATAGAAAGTGACCATGGGCGCGAAGCCGTAGTCAACGAAGTTGCTGCAAGCATCGTCGGTCTGCGCCTGGGCGCCCACATCCGCCCATGGAAAATTATCTACGTCCCCGAGTCACTACACGGACACATGATTGGAGAATCAATATGGAGATACAGGCTCACCGGGACTCCACTCTTCGGCTCGCTCAATCTCCACACTGCTACACTGCACCAAGGGTTCGGAGTCATCCCCTACGTTAACGACGACGCCAACTACAACCACATCCCGAAGCTGATAGCACTGTGGTTGTTGTGCAATGTTCAGGAAGACCTCCAAATCCTCACGGACAACGATGACGATAACTCCATCTGGTCCATCGACCACGGGCTCTGGTTCGACTCGGAGCCCTACCCTTGGCAACTAACCCCGCCAGAACGCGCAGGCGGCACCGCACGCATTCCTCTACTGCGCACCGAAATTCCCAACAGCTCGTGGGACAAAGCCATCAACGCACTCGACAACCTCGACACCACCCTACGAGAAGAATTGCAAGAAGCACTACCAATAGAATGGGCAATACCTGCGCATGAGACTGACAAACTCATGAACTACGTCCTCTCTCGCAAGGACTACGCTCGGGAGCTCCTACGCTCGTACAAACACCGCAAAGGACAATGACATGAGATTCGACTACTGGACCGTAAGCGTGGTTCCCCGCCCCATGGGCATCACCACGATCGGCGTCGGTGTCATCGTCATCGATGCTGCAACAGGCGAAACAAAGAATCATTTCCGCTCCGACCGCGGTATCCACCACGATTCCGACTTTCCCGAGGCCATCCGGCGAGCCCTGCAACATTTCAAAGCCGACCTCAAGAAGCTGACAACGACAACCGAGCCGCTCAACCTTGACGGGCAACACACGCTGTCGAGCTATCTCGAATTCATTAGCGGACACTGGAACAACCTCATCAAGGTTCACCCCATGCAAAGCATGGACGCTGCAAACCTCAATGAGGCCACCGACCTACTGTTTTCGACCCTCATTGGCGAAGCCCCCACCGGCAAGCATCAACAAGACGTCAGACAGGTACGACGCTTTATCCGCAAACAATACGAGCAACTCCCAAGCCTGGAAAAAGCAACCATCTTTGACGCCGACGTCCAAGTTGCCCGGCGCGAGCTGGATCTAACTTTGGCGGTTGTCGATGATGAGGAAGTTATCGAGCTTAATCAGGCATTTAACTTCCGGTCTTCTGATGCGAATATCACGCGCGCGGCCATTGATTCTTGGACGCTCAAGGTGGACAAGTTGCAGCAGGCGGGCGGTGAGCTTACTGCTGGTGAGACTTTAATCTCTGTTCCTCGCGAATTGGATATCATCGCTGTCACCACATTGCCGAACTCGTCAGCGCAGAAGAAGAACTACCAGCAGTTCCGTGAATTTTGTGGCGATCTCGATATCTCGATGCTGACGATGGAAGAAATTCCGCAGCATGCAGCCTCACTCAATAGGCGCTTAGCCTCTTAAAAAGCACGCTCCCCCGTACCTGGAAAGTCAGGTCCTAGTCTTGGTCATTCTCGGCCCACGGTTGGGTGACCCCAACGCCGTGATGGACCTGTAATTTACCCGTGCGCCATGTTGACGAACTTGGAGTAGTGCAGCTGGTGCGCCACCTTCACCGTATCGATCGGGCCGCCACGGTGCTTGGCCAAGATGATGTCCGCCTCACCGGCGCGGGGATCATCGCGGTCCTGTGAGTCTGGGCGATACAGGAGCATAACCATGTCGGCGTCCTGCTCTAGCGAGCCGGACTCACGCAGATCCGCCAGCTGCGGCTTCTTGTCGGTACGGGACTCCGGTCCACGGTTCAGCTGGGAAATCGCGATGAGCGGGACCTCGAGCTCCTTGGCCAACAGTTTGAGCTGGCGGGAAAACTCCGAAACCTCTTGCTGGCGGGACTCCACCTTCTTGCCCGAGGACATCAGCTGCATATAGTCCAGCACAATGAGGTCGAGCCCGTGCTGCTGCTTGAGGCGGCGGGCTTTCGAGCGAATCTCCATCATGGTGAGGTTCGGGGAATCATCGATGAACAGGGGCGCATCCTGGATGCGGTTGAGGGTGTCATCGATCTTTGCCCAGTCCTCAGTCGATACGCGCCCGCCGCGCATATCCGACAGCTTCACTTCCGCCTCCGCAGACAGCAAGCGCATTACGATTTCCGAGGCGGACATCTCCAAGGAGAACACCACGGAGGTCTTGTTGTGCTGGAGAGATGCCGAGCGCATGAAGTCCATGGCCAGCGTGGACTTGCCCACGCCGGGGCGGGCGGCGACGATAATCATCTGGCCGGCACGCAAGCCATTGGTCAGGTTATCCAAGTCGATGAATCCGGTGGGCACGCCCGATTCCACACCGTTTTGCTGTAGGGCGGCGAGTTCGTCGATAGTGGGATCAATAAGATCACTCAATGCTCGGTAGTCCTCGGTGGTCTTCTTCTGTGCCACCGCGAAGACTTCCTGCTGGGCGCGGTCCAGAACCGATTCGATCTCCATGTCCTCGGAACCTTGGAAGCCGAGCTGGACAACTCTGGTTCCGGCATCCACCAGCTTGCGCAGCACCGCCTTTTCCGCCACGATCTCCGCGTAGTAGCGAGCGTTGGCGGCAGTCGGCACCGTGGCCAGCAGGGTGTGCAGATAGGGCGCGCCGCCGACGCGCTCGAGGTTGTTATAACGATCGAGCCGAGCCGCCACAATCACCGCATCAATATCGGTGCCCGCGGCATAGAGGTCAATCATGGCCTGATAAATGAGCGTGTGCGCAGGATAGTAGAAGTCCTCCGGCTCCAGCTCTTCAATGACCTCCATCACCGTGTTCGGGCTCAAGAGCATAGCGCCAAGAACGCCTTGCTCCGCTTCCCGGTCCGCGGGTGGCTGGCGGAATTCGCCGTAACGCTTCGGCTCCTCCTGACGGTAGGAGCGGCGGGGTTCCTCCTCTACCGGTTCGGGCGGCGGTGGAACCTGATCGTCATCAAAACTGGCATTAGTCATTGTCCATCAATCCCACCGTTCATCGATCCCACCCTGACCGCCCCAGAAATTCTCAGCTTCTATCCGCGCCGGACGGCCAGGCTTTAAGGCAGTGCCAAGCGGCAACCACGCGTAGTACACAACAGTGTAGCCGAGGCGTTGGACACTGCCCCTTGGGTATAACTCCCACAGTTATCCACAGGTGCCTGTGGAATTACCAGCTCAGCGGACGAAGGCTCCGCAAAGCGCGAGGTCAAGCCTGTGGATAACTCTGCAAGCCCGTGACCAGCGAAGATAATTACCGCAGGTCAGAGCATGTTTTTCAAGGTGTGAATATACGCACAAAACCCGTGAAAAGTAGGGCCTTCAACCCGAAATCGGCGCTACCTGCGGGTTAACAAAAGGCGGCGTGAGTAAACTCACTGTAAACTGCACACAGGTTTATCCACAGGTTCCGCGAGTTATCCACATGCCGTGCTTGGCGACGGTTCCCCACCCCGCATGCCTAAAACGGCTCAAGGCCGTACACCTTCCACCACCTCACATAGTGGGAGGAGCACGGCCTTAAACCTTGCTGTTGTCTGTGGGTCACGTACCTGCGTACATCGCCGCGCCTCACACGCGGCTGGACGGAGGGTGACCGTCGTGCGCCTTAATTCTTAGGCAGCGACGACCGAGAAGTTCACCTTGCCGATAACGTCAGCGTGCAGCTTCAGCTCGACTTGGTAGTTGCCGGTCTTCTTGACCAGGCCCTTGGGAAGCACAACGATGCGCTTGTCCAGCTTCGGGCCGCCAGCGGCGGCAACGGCGTTCACGATGTCCTCTGCGGACACGGAGCCGAAGAGCTTGCCGGACTCGGAGGTCTTCACGGGGACGTTGACGTCCTTGAGCTCCTCCAGCTGGGTACGGATCTCGCGTGCATGGTCCAGGTCGCGGATTGCGCGAGCTTCCTGGGCACGCTTGATGCCCTCGATCTGCTTCTCAGCACCGCGGGTGGCAACGATTGCCAGGCCGCGCGGAAGCAGGTAGTTACGTCCGTAGCCGTCCTTAACCTCTACAATTTCGCCGGGGGCGCCGAGGTTCTCAACGGCAGCGGTGAGGATCAGCTTCATGATCCCTGCCTTTCAATTGAGTTAAATGAATACTTGCGTGACAGTCTTAGAACGGGGGTTCTGCATCCGCACCACCAAAGCTTCCCGCTTGGGGTGCCGAATTCCACGGATCGTTGCTCGGAGCCGACTGCTGGGACTGCTGCGGGGCAGAAGACTGGGACTGGCTTCCAGAGAAACCACCCTGGTTTCCGGAGAAACCGCCTTGGTTGCCGCCGCCGTAGTTAGCACCACCCTGCTGCTGGCCGCCGCCATAGTTTCCGCCACCGTTGCCGGACTTGCGGTTTACCTGAGCGGTTGCATAACGCAGGGACGGGCCGACCTCATCGACCTCGATCTCAAAGACAGTACGGTTCTCGCCCTCACGAGTCTGGTAAGAGCGCTGACGCAAACGGCCAGTAACAATAACGCGCATGCCCTTGGTCAGGGTCTCCGCAACGTTTTCTGCGGCTTGGCGCCACACGTTGCAGGTGAGGAACATGGCCTCGCCATCCTCCCACTGGGAAGTCTGCTGATTATAGCGACGCGGGGTGGAGGCAACACGGAAATTTGCCACTGCGGCACCCGCCGGGGTGAAGCGCAGTTCCGGGTCGGCGACAATGTTGCCAACGACCGTGATATTGGTATCTCCCTGAGCCATGTCTTTACTCCTTAATATCGGTTACGTGGATTGCTCGAAACCCAGTATCCGCTATTTGCTGTCGGTGCGCAGAACCTTGGTACGCAGAATGGAGTCGTTCAGGTTCAGACGGCGATCGAGCTCGAGAACGGAGTGGGATTCGCACTCCAGATCCACGACTGCGTAGATGCCCTCTTCCTTCTTGTTGATCGGGTATGCAAGACGGCGCTTGCCCCACACGTCAACCTTTTCGACTTTGCCGCCATCCTTGCGGATTGCTTCGAGGAACTTGTCTAGGGACGGGGTTACGGTGCGCTCATCCTGATTGGGATCCAGAATGATCATGACTTCGTAGTGACGCACGGACCTCATCACCTCCTATGGTCTAGTAATTGGTATCGGCCATATCACCTTTGCGGATATGGCAGGAGGGTCTGTTGCGTCAAGCAACCCTCACACAGTACCGCACTGACCGGCGGAAAAGGAAATCCCTTGTCTCCTCGGCCGCCCCCTAGTGAGTCGCCGCGACAAAGATTGCCGAACTCGCAGGTATCACCGTAAGGAAAAGCAGAGCCAGCAACCCCAGCATGATGGGCCAGGTTCGGTCTTCAGAACGCTGAAACAGGTAATAGGCGCCCAATACGCACAAGAAACCTATCGTGATGGAGATGATGCCCACGATTGTTATGGTCATCGCGCAAAATCCCCCGCCAGCGGATCCCTGCCACCGTGCGCGGCACGGACCTTGTCTTCCGACTTGCCCCACATCTGACGGATGATGAGCACGCCGATGGCGATGATGAAACCATCCCGGGTGATCACCGCGATGTCCAGCATCTCGTGCGGCAGGCCCTTGTTCTCCGAGCCGAGCATGTGCCAGGCAAGGATGGGCCAGAGGAGGGCGTCGGCAAGCGCCCAGCTAAAGATGAGGCGCCACCGTGGCAGCGCCAAGAGCGCCGGGACAATGAGCCACAGCGAGTACTGCGGCGACCACACCTTGTTGAAGATTAGGAAGGCCATGATGATGAGGTAAATCATCTCAGCCACCCGCGGCGCACGCGGGGTTTTGAGCCCCATGATGGCGATTACCGCGCAGCACGCCAGGAAGGCCACGAGGGAGAAGGTATTAACGAATTCGTTTTCAAGGTCGACTCCCCCAATTCGGCTCAGGAGCGCATAGATCGTGGTCCAATCCAACCCACGCTCTTGGTTGAGCCGGAAGAATTCGCGCCAGGCTTCGGGGTAGGCCACCGCCACGGGAAGGTTCACCACGAGCCACGTCACAACAGTTGCCACGAACATCTTGATGAAAGGTGCCCAGCGCTTGTTGCGGATGGCCAGCACCAGAAAGGCACCCAGAATAAACAGGGGCCACAGCTTAAAGGCCGTGCCAAGCCCAATGAGAATGCCGGCGAGCCAGTTCTTGCCCTTGGTCACTGCAAGCAGAGCGCCGACCATGAACGCCACCGACGGGATGTCCCAATTGGTAAAGGCATGCATGACCACGAGGGGGCTAGCTGCCATGAGGACGGTGTCCCACGCCCGGTTACCCGTGAGCTGGAAAACCATAACCACGGTGCCTACCCACACGAGGGACATGATGAGCGCGGTCAGCCCGAAGTACCAACTGACATCGGCAATCCCAATCCACTCGACGGCCGGGTAGGTGGTGCGCGCCAGCCAAGCGACGGCGCCCTGGAACATGCCAGCCAACACGGGGTACTCCATGTAGCGCGTGATATCCCCTTCAACCCAGGAATAGGCGTAGGGGAAGCCCGGCTGGTCTAGTCCACGGCCCCCGTAGAGCGGGATGATGTCGTTGTAGCAGAAAGACGCGTACTGGCGGTTGCCAGCCCAGTTCAGGCTGATGAGGCCATCCTCGCCCCGGGTGCTAGCCGCGCAGTTGGCCTTACTCAAGAACCCAAATGCCAGGAATGTCCACGCCAGCGTGATGATCACTCGCAGTGGAGTCCACCACCCAGAGTGGGCTGAGCGAGCGAAACGCCCCGTCGGCCCGCCCAGGGCGTCGACGGCTCCGCGGGCCATCGTCTCAGAGGAGAGGGGGACTAGCTGAGAAGTCGTGTGTTGGCTCACCAGGGATCAGTCTCCTATTGGCCAAGTAGTTGGTCGAGGCCATCTCCATTGAGAATCTCATCCAGCGAGGGAACCTCAGGATCGGCGGGCTGAGCCGGTTGCTCAGGCTGGGCCGGCTGCGCCGGGGCATCACCATGCCCCTCGTCATGGTGTTGGCCTTCCTCTGGTTTTGCCTCGCCCTCGCCCTCAGCGGCTTCGCCCTCCGGGCTTGCCGGGGTCTGGTCCCACGTCGTGGTCTGGCTCGGGTCATAGACATAGCCCGAACCCCAGCTGCCGACGCCATAGTTGATCGGATAGGCCTGCGGGAAGGTCTGCTGCTCAGCATTAGCCAGAGAGGTATCCAAGATGGACTTCCAGATCTTCGTCGGTGCGTCCGAGCCGTACATGATGCCGCCCCACTGATTGAAAATCGCGGAGGTGTTGTCGGCCGTGCCTACCCACACTGCTGTAGCGAGCTGCGGCGTGGAACCGACCATCCACGCATCTTTGTTCTGACCGGTGTCACCCAGCTGCGTGGTACCAGTCTTGGACGCAGACGGGCGTCCGCCAGCTAGCGCGCCATTCGACCATGCGGCAATTGGCTGCATCGCAGAAATAACGTTATTAGCCACGTTGGCGGAGACACGGCGCTCACCGCCGTCGGTCGGGTTCTCATACAGAATTTCGCCGTTGGCGTTTTCAACCTTCTGCACGAAGTGCGGCTGGTGCCACACACCCTGGTTGGTCAAGGTAGCCATAGCGGTCGCCATATCGAGGGGGCGGGACTGGTACTGGCCCAGCACGATGCCTTCGTACGGCGTACCGCCGTTCTCCGTCAGGGTCTTTTCAATCCCCGGCAGGCTGCGCGCAACGCCCAATGCGTGTGCCATGTCCGCGGTGTCCTGCATCTTGTTTTCCAGGTCATCCTGGAGGCGCAAGAAGGAGGTGTTATAGGAATTCTTCAGCGCTTCAGCGATGCTGCAGCTGCCGCGACCGCCGCCCACGTTGGTCACGATCTGTGATCCTGGCAGCTGGTAGGGCGCCGAGGAGTAATAGGTATTGAGATCGATGCCCTGCTGGAGGGCCGCTGCCAGCGCCATAATCTTAAAGACCGAACCGGTCTGCAACGGAGAGTTAGCGTAATCCCAGCCATTAGAGTCATCGCCGCCAAAGTAACCGCGCACAGCACCCGTTGCTGGGTCGATGGTCACGGCTGCAGCACGGGCATCCTCCTGCAGCACCGCAAGCTGCTCGTGGGCAGCGTCTGTCGACGCGTTTTGCACGGTCATGTCAATGGTGGTGGTCACCTTGAGGCCACCGGTGGCCAGCTGGTCCTCGGTAATTCCCACGCGTGCCAACTCGCCGGTGACTTGGTTCTTGATGTGCCCATAAGCACCGGGTGCCTCGGTGTAGGCGGAGTATTCGCTTGGATCACGGGTCTCCGGGAAAGCCATCTGGGACCGCTCAGCCGCATCCAGATCGCCCATCTCAACGAGTCCGTCCATGACGTAGTTCCAGCGGTTCTGCGAGCGTTCCTCATCCACCCACGGATCCAAGACCGATGGGGACTGGATGAGGCCGGCGAGCATGGCACCTTCCTCCACGGTGAGGTCCTTGGCGTCCTTATTGAAGTAGGCATTGGAGGCAGCCTCGATGCCGTAGGCATTGCGGCCGAAGTAGACGGTGTTGAGGTAGGCGTTCAGGATGTCCTCTTTGGCCCACTCATTGGTCATCTTCACCGAGTAGATGAGCTCACGGATCTTGCGGACGTAGGAGTATTCGTCACCCACCAGAGTGTTCTTCACGTATTGCTGGGTGATGGTGGAACCACCACCGGCGGTGCTATCACCCGTGAGCTTGCCCAAGACGGCGCGGCCCAGACCAGTGAAGGAGAAGCCCGAGTTGGTCCAGAACTCACGGTCCTCGGCAGCGAGGACCGAGTCCTCCACATAATCCGGGATCTCTTCCAACGTCACCTGACGGCGGTTGCCTTCCGGCGGAACGAGCTTGGCCAGCTGAGTTTCACCATCGCCGGCGACGATGGTGGAGATCTGGCTCGGCTGCAGCTCCTTGGGCCCGGGGACGTCGTATTGCGTATACGCGTAGCCGAAGAGCAGGGCAGGAATGCCCACTAGTACAAACAAAACAGCCAGCACGATCCACGGCCAGCGGCGCTTGCGGCCGGACGAACGCTGAGCGCTCCGCGAGGTGCTCTTCCTGCGATTAC
This sequence comes from Corynebacterium sp. HMSC059E07, assembly GCF_001814395.1. NCBI lineage: Bacteria > Bacillati > Actinomycetota > Actinomycetes > Mycobacteriales > Corynebacteriaceae > Corynebacterium > Corynebacterium sp. HMSC059E07. The sequence continues at coordinate 163,994 of NZ_KV816274.1, read as the reverse complement.
CTGACTTTCGCCCGGAGGTTTCCTTTTCGGTCACTGATCCGTGTCCTCATCAATCCTGTACACAAACTGTAAATACATGCAGCTTACCGGCGTGAACTGGGAAGCCAAAACTACCCTAGAGCATAGACCGTGGCAGCTCGAAGCAGATGATTCCAGCGGCACGCCGGACACACTTCCACAAAATGCACGGTAAATTCCAGCCCTTCTGCGGCCATGTCCGCAATTTCCGCAGCGCTCCGCGCACTTCCCGCCCGGCGTTTTAAAGCATCTCCATAAACCCAACGGGTCAGCCGCATGTCTGAACCGCACACCGGGCACGGCTTGCGCATGTCGACGCCATGGTGTTCCGCCGCCGCGCGAAGGAGAAAGTCGGCATCACATAGCTCTTCCCGCGTCACCTTTCCCGCGCGAAGCTCGCGCAGATGCTGTGCACGCTCCCATTCATAAGAGACTTCGTTGCGATAGGCCACTGCGGACCTTGTCTTTGCAGACTCTGCCTTTGACGGAGAATTCACGCCGGACAGTGTAGTGCCGGCGGCGTCAACAATCTAGGCCCTTTCATAGTGCTTCGCGGTGGGAAACCAAATTTTTTAATCGGCTAACTACCGCTCCACGAAATTACTAGCTACACTTATTTTCCATGAGTGAAGAAACTATCGAATCCCCCATCCCTTACGAGGATGCCCTGGAAGTCGCCCGCCAGATCCAGCCCGCGCTCAACAAACTCATGCTCATTTTCCAGCGCACGACAGAGGGCACATCCCTCACCACGTCGCAGGTCTCCATCATGAACCAGCTGCGCATGCGCGGCCCTTCGCGCGTGAGCACCATCGCCCAGGCAGAGCTCATCCGGATGCCTACCGCCTCCAATGCGCTGTACCAATTGGAACGCCAAGGTTTCGTGGAACGGCACCGCGACGAAAAGGACCGCCGCGGTGTCCTCGTCGCCCTTACCCAGCTCGGCGAATCCGAGCTGACCATCGTCTCTCGCCAGCGTGCGGCGGCTTTGGCGGAGATCCTGCGTTGGCTCGATCCGGACGACATCAAGGATGCCAACTCCCTGGTTAACCTGATCTCCAAACTGGCCGATGTCTACCGGCCAATCATGGAAGGAAAATAGACCAAAAAGCGCCGGTAGAGCGGATTTTTATTTTAAGGCGTGAAGGGCCGATAATGAATAAAACGACCCCGAACCTTTTGATGAATGGCTAAGAATTCTTCACACCCCGCGGAAGGACAGTGCTCCCCAGACGCCACGGTCCCTCCGCTCCGTGTCCTTGTTTCGTGGAGCCCCAGCTCCACCGGCACGGAAGCTATCGAGTTTGCCGCGTGGATCGCGCGTTCCACGCCCGTTCAGATCCGCGTGGTATCTACTATTTCGCAACCACTCACCGTGACGTCGCTCAGCAAGCTCACCGGTTCCTATAGAAAGTGGTTCAAGAAGGAGCGCGCCGCCTGCGAGCGGGCCGTCAAACAGGCGTTGAACGCGGCAGGGGTAGACAAGTCCCAGCTCGATAAGAATGTCTCTGTTCTCATCGCAGGGCCCTCGCGCCCGCAGCTCTTGGAGGAGGCGGCCAAGGAATTCAACGCAAGCGTCATCCTCCTCGGCGCAAACCAATCCGCACCCAAGGGCCGTTTCTTCTCGGGCTCTACCGCCGATGCGCTTTTGCATTATGCGCCGCTTCCGGTGGGCTTGACTCCGCGCGGCATCAAGCTGTCTAAGCACGGCATCACCCGCATTAACTTTGCTTTCACCGATCTTGGCAGCGCCGATGATCCCGCTCTCATGCACGCGGCCTGCATTGCGCAGCGCGGCGGTATCCCCCTGCGCATCCTGGCGTTTTCAGCCAAGGGGCTTGTCGACGTCCCCCTCGAATACTCCCCCACCTTTCCTTCCGATGCCCCCAATTGGCGCGAGCATTCGCTTTCGTTGTTGGACCGGGCCCACGATTTCATCGCGGATGCCTACCCCGAGCTTTCGGTCACGACGGCCATCGGCAGCGGCCATGGCTGGTCCGGCGCGGTGGACTCGCTGAAGTGGAAGAAGGGCGACCTCCTCTGCTTAGGCTCCGACCCCATGGGCCCCATCGAGCGCGTCTTCATCGGCAGCACCGCCACCGAGCTGCTCCCGCACTTGGGCGTGCCCGTGCTGGTCTGCCCCAGCACCTACACCGCCGAAGCGCGTTAGACTGGCAGACCATGGCAGCTGAGCACCCCGAAAACGATCTCACGTCCGACGCGGACTATACGAACCTGCCTCGCCCCGAGCCCCGCACATTTGACGAGCTTGCCGACGAACCCGATCCCCTCGCCGTCGCCGAAGCCAACCGCCGCTCCTCGCGCCAAGCGCTGTGGTTTATGATTTTCATCCTCGCCGGTTCAGCGCTGTATGCGCTCCTCCTCGCGGGGATCTTTAAGGTCGCCGGAACCACGACCGACTGCCTCCGCGCCGAGTATGCCGCCTGGCTCTGCACGAGGACCCAGCGCACCGTGTTCGCCACGACGACGCTAATCATCCCCTTCATCGGCATGATCGGCTGCGCCGTCATCATGGTGCGCAAGCTCAAGGCCTATGTGCGCTGGCGCGGTTGGATGGCCATCTTCTGGGTCATGGCCGGCAACTTCATGATCTGGTGCATCAACGATATCCAGATCCTGCTCGCCCCGGTTATCGAAAACTAGCCCTGCGCCTGGGCAGCTGCCACCTCGGCGCAATCCGGCCGCCCACAGTGCTGTGTTTCCACATGCTGAATGCAGTCATCGCAGATGAGCACCTGCTTACGGCACGTGTCCTCGTTGATGCAGTTATGGAACGTGTTGGTTCCCGCCCCGCAATGCACACAGTGGCCGAGCTGAATGAAGCCCGGATCCTCTAGGCCCTGGCCAAACTCGTGGTGCATGCGCTTGTCAAAGACGTACATCGAGCCTTCCCACAGGCCATCGTTGCCGTACTTTTCGCCGTAGCGCACAATGCCGCCGTCGATTTGATAGACCTCGTTGAAGCCTCTGTTCTTCATCAGCGCTGAGAGGATTTCGCAACGGATGCCGCCCGTGCAGTAGGAGACCACGGGCTTGTCCTTCATCCAGTCATATTTTCCGGACTCGATTTCGGCGATGAAGTCATGCGTCGTGCGCACGTCCGGCACCACGGCATTCTTAAACTTGCCGATTTCCGCCTCCATGGCATTGCGTCCGTCGAAGAAGACGACCTCCTCGCCGCGCTCTTCTACTAGCTTGTTGACCTCTTCGGGTTTGAGGTGAACGCCGCCGCCGATGACGCCATTCTCATCCACCTTGAGCTCACCCGGCGCGCCGAAGGCCACGATCTCATCGCGCACCTTAACCGAGAGGCGCGGGAAATCCTCCGCACCGCCTTCGGACCACTTGAACTCCATCTTCTTGAAGCCCGGGTACTCGCGGGTTTCGCGCACGTAGCGCTTGCAGGCCTCCATGTCCCCGCCCACGGTGCCGTTGATGCCGTGCTCCGAAATGAGGATGCGGCCCTTCAGCCCGAGCTTCTCGCAGAGGTTACGCTGCCACAGCATGATCGCGGTGGGGTCCTCAATGGGAGTAAAGCAGTAGTAGAGGAGAATCTTGCCAATAGTCACGCCCGCAAGTCTAGGCCTGCTAATGGCAAGATCCCCAATTTTTCGGTGGAGTCTTAGCGCTTCTGGTACAGCGCGCTCTTGCGGGCAAAGACCGGATCGGAGGTCACCAGGACACCTAGGTTGCGGAAGATGCCCTCATCCACGGAACCCAAGATGGTGGTGGTGTGGACATCGCAGCCCTCGAGTTCCTTCAGTGCGTCGAGCGCGCGGCGGGCGTTCTCGTCCTTGGCCGCGGAGACAGAGAGTGCGATGAGCACCTCGTCGGTGTGCAGGCGCGGGTTCTGCGAACCCAGATGCTTGGTCTTCAGCGTCTGGATCGGCTCGATGGATTCCGGCGAGAGCAGGTGCAGGTCATCGTCGATGCCCGCCAGGTGCTTGAGCGCATTGAGCAAGGTGGCCGCCGAGCAGCCCAGAAGTGGGGAGGTGCGGCCGGTGATGATGGTGCCGTCGTGAAGCTGCAGCGCGGACGCCGGGCCGTCGGTCTCCTCCGCCTTCTGACGCGCCGGGAGCACCACCGGGCGGTCGGTGGACTTGATGCCGGCCTTCGCCATGACCACGGCGGCACGCTCGGACTGCGTGGAGTCGAGGCCGTTGCGGGCCTCCTCCACCAAAGTCTTGAAATAGCGGCGGATGATTTCCTGCCGGGAGGCCTCGCGGCAGACCTCGTCGTCGGTGATGCAGAAGCCCACCATGTTCACGCCCATGTCCGTCGGGGACTGGTAGGGAACGGTGCCGGTCAGGCGCTCAAGCAGGGACTTCAGCAGCGGGAAGGCCTCGACGTCGCGGTTGTAGTTCACCGTGGACTCGCCGTGCGCGGAGAGGTGGAAGTGGTCGATGACGTTGGCGTCGTTAAGGTCCACCGTGGCTGCCTCGTATGCCAGGTTCACCGGGTGGTCGAGCGGCAGGTTCCAGATGGGGAAGGTCTCAAACTTGGCGTAGCCCGCCTGCACGCCGCGCACGTTCTCGTGGTAGACCTGCGATAGTGCGGTAGCCAACTTACCGGAGCCCGGCCCCGGCGCGGTGACCACCACGAGGTCACGGGTGGTCTCCACGTAGTCGTTCTTGCCCAACCCCTCCTCGGAGACGATGAGGTCGATGTTGGCGGGGTAGCCCGGGATGACGCGGTGGCGCGCCACCGTCAGCCCCAGGCGCTCGAGGCGCTCGATGAAGGCCTCCGCCTGGCTGTTGCCGTCCTCGAGCTGCGTCATGACGATGTTATTGACAAGGAAGCCGCGGCCCCGGAAGACGTCGACAAGCCGCAGCACATCGTCTTCGTAGAGGATCCCCAGGTCACCGCGCATCTTTTGGCGCTCGATGTCCTTGGCGTTGATGCAGACGAGGATTTCTACGTCATCTTTGATGCGCTCGAGCATCGCAATCTTGTTATCCGGGGTGAAACCGGGCAGCACGCGGGAGGCATGCATGTCATCGAAAAGCTTGCCACCCATTTCCAGGTAAAGCTTCCCACCGATTTCTTTGCGTCGAGCGTTGATGTGCTCCGACTGCAGCTCAATGTATTTTTCACGGTCAAAACCGATTGCGCGCCCCATAGTATTTAGGCCCTTCCGTTCAACGGGTAGTACCCGGAAAGTCTACAGCAGCACTGCCCCCGCGTAGACTTCCTGACATGCCTGAGGGACACGTTATTCACCGCCTTGCTCGGACACTCAATGCGGACTTTCGCGGCGCGCCGCTGGCTGTGAGCAGCCCCCAGGGCAGGTTTGCTGCGGAGGCCGCGCTTGTCGACGCCTCACCCCTCTCCCTCGCCGAAGCCTTTGGCAAGCACCTCTTCCTCCACTTCGATGCGGATAACCCGCGCCACGTGATTTACATCCATTTGGGGCTCATTGGGTCCCTGCGCTTTGAGCCTTCCGCTGATGTGTGGGGGCAAATCCGGCTGCGCATCGATAACGGAACGATGGCCGCGAACCTGCGCGGCCCGCAGTTCTGCACGCTCATTACGGAGGAGGAATACCAGGCCAAGGTGGCGAAGGTGGGCCAGGATCCGCTCCGCACAGATGCCGACTCTGATGCGCTGTGGGCCCGCGTGCATGCCTCGCGGCGCAGCATCGGCGCGATGCTCATGGACCAAGGCCTCTTTGCTGGTGTGGGCAATATCTACCGCGCGGAGGTGCTGTTCCGCCAAGGGCTCTCCCCCTTCATCCCGGGCACGCAGCTCGACCACGCGGAGTTCGATGCCATCTGGTCGGACCTGGTGGAGCTCATGGACTATGGCGTCGAGCACGGCCGCATCGACACGGTCCGTCCCGCGCACACACCGGAGGCCATGGGCCGCGAGCCGCGCAAGGATGACCACGGCGGCGAGGTCTACGTCTACCGCCGCGCCGGGCTGCCGTGCCATGTGTGCGGCACCGAGATCCGGGAGCAGGTCATGCAGGGCCGCAACCTCTTTTGGTGCCCTACCTGCCAACCCGCGCGCTAGGGTGTGGGTTATGCGCCCCGCTTATACCGTTGCCACTGTCCGTGCCGCTGAAAAGCACCTGCTGGAACAGCAATCTCATGAGGATCAGCTCATGAAGCTGGCCGCCGCGGCGGTGGCAGACGCTGCTTCAGTGATGCTGGAGGCTCGCCCCGGCGCGGTGCTCATACTCGCTGGTTCCGGCGGCAACGGCGGGGACGGGCTTTTTGCCGGGGCGGAGCTGGCCTCACGCGGGGTTACGGTCCACGCTCTGGTGCCGGACCGCTGCCACGAGGAGGCCCTCGCCGCGTTCCGTGCCGCCGGTGGCACGGTCCTTCCTTCCGACGCGCTGCCTAACGGCAGCGCGCCCTTAGGAAGCGCGCTGCTTATCGACGCAATCGCCGGCCTCGGATCCGCACGGGGTTTAACCGGCACCGCGCTTTCGCTCTACCGCGAAGCCACCGCTGCCGGGGCTGCTGTCTTAGCCGTCGATATTCCTACCGGCGTCGATCCCGACACGGGAGTGTGCGCCGCGGATGCCGTCCACGCCGACGTCACCGTCACCTTTGGCTCGCCACGCCTCGGCCACGCGCTGGCCGCCGAATGCGGGCAGGTTGTGGTCTCCGATCTCTTCTTGCCCGGCGCACCTTCTTTCGCTGAGACCCTCGCCGAACTCGATGAACCAGCGGCATTCATCGCCCACGAGCCCTCCGTGCCGACGCCCTTTGCGTGGCAATCGGGCGAACTCGATCTGCCGGGCGGGCGCGCTTCCCGCCCCTGGCCAGTTGGCTGCACTGGCCCCATCGTTGATCCCACACCGAGCGCGCGCTCCGATAAGTACTCCGGCGGCGTCGTTGCCCTGGCCGCCGGCAGCAACACGTACCCGGGCGCGGGAATCCTCTGCGCCACCGCGGCGGTGCGCGCCACGCCCTCGATGGTGCGCTTCATCGGCGATAACTCGATTACCTCCCTGCTTCCGGAGCTGGTCTGCCATCCCGATGCGTCCTCCGCCGGTCAGGCCCAGGCCTGGGTCGTGGGCCCCGGCCGCGGTACCGATGCAGCGGCGGCCACCGAACTGCGAAAGGTGCTAGCGCAGGGCCTGCCCACCATTCTCGATGCCGACGCCCTGACACTTTTGGCGCGCAACACCTCCCTGCGCCAGAAAGTTACCGAGCACCCGATGAGCATCCTCACCCCGCATGAAGGCGAGTTCATCCGCCTCTATGAGGCCACCTTCGGCTCTGCTCCCGATGCGTCTGCTGGGTGGGGCGCTGCCCTCCACGAGCTAGCCGAGGAGCTGGACAGCATCATCCTGCTCAAAGGCCGCTTGACCCGCGTTACCGCTCCGGGCCAGCCGATCTATTCCTTCAACGCCGGTCACTCTTTTGCCGCGACCCCGGGCTCCGGGGACGTGCTTTCCGGCATCCTCGGCGCGGTGATGGCCCAGCACTTCGCCGAAACCTCCACCGAAACCGCGGCCGCTACCGCCGCCCAAACCATCACCGAGGTCCTCCACGCCGGCGCCATCCACGCGCATGCGGCGGCCATCGCGGCCGAGACCCCCGAGGGCTTCGCGCCCTGTTCGGCCTCCCAGATCGCGGCAGCCATCCCGCGGGCCATTGCCCGGCTCCTCAATGCCGAGCGCTAGCTCCGTGGCCCGGCATTAGCTCCGCCGCTAAGTACGTTTCGATCAAATAGCACCCCAGAAATTCGAAGATCTGGGGCCTTATTTAATCGATCCGTACCTAGCCACCACCGTGTGGGTACGTTTTCGCAACCAAGCCCTAAAATTCCGCGGTTCGCGGGCCACTATTTACGAAAACGTACCGTGGCGCGGCGCAGGATCCCGGACGCGGTACCGACGGACTTGCGCATGAGCCCGCGTGGCCCCACCACCACCGTGCCGCGGCGCAGCGAGGTGTTCTCCCACGGCCACGTCATCCCCGCCCATGCTGCTGCGACGGCGAGGGTCTCTGCCGCAATGTAGCCGGGCCAGGGTCCCAGCAGGTTGATGATGGAGGGGCTGCCCGGCGCGTGGTTAAGGAAGCCATAGTTGCCGTCGGTCTTCGCATTGATCGCCATGGCGGTGGCCATCCATACAGGGGTGACCTTCACGGCGAAGCGGTAGCCCTTCCACGTCGGCCGGTAGCCCAAGCCAAAGGTCAGCGCTAGCGGCACAGCGAGGGCCACGATGTGGAAGAACCAATATGTACCGAACCGCAGCCAGCGCGGTAAGAAGTAGTAGATGACGTCCGGGGTGATAATGGCCTGCGGGTTGAGGATGATGCCCCAGAAGTAGGTCAAGGTCAGGGCGTGCTCGTTGCCGGTAATGAGCCCCAGAGCCAAGATGGGGCGCAGCACATCGCACAGGTGCAAAGGCAAAGACTCGCGGATATCGAATTGCTTCGGGTCCAGGGAGATGACCGTCCACGCAGTACCCGCCACCAGCAAGGCCCAGCCCACCATCCGGCGGATGAAGGTCTCGCGGGAGGTTCCCTTGATTCTGCGGGCGGCGACGATAAAGACCCCGCAGGCCACCACGGTGATGCTCAACATAAGCGCATGCAATGCGGTCCACTGCTGCATGCGCGGGTAGTCAGTCGGGCTTACTCGGGGTTTGCGGGGTCGAATCATAACGGGGTATTAATTTACCCCTTTGTATGAACATGTGAGAGATGAGCGGGTTCTTACGCGGCTAGCTCGGAATATTCGGAGAGCTTTCCATCCTTGACCTCGACCACGGTATCGGCATAGTCCAGCAGGCTGCGGTCGTGTGTGATGAACAGCGTGGCGGTGTCGAAGTCATCGGTGACACCGCGCAGGAGCTTGGCAATCTCGCGGGAGAGCTTGGAGTCGAGGGCGGAAGTGGGTTCGTCGGCAAGCAGCACGGAAGGCTGGCCCATGAGCGCGCGGGCAATGTTGACGCGCTGACGCTGGCCACCGGAGAGCTGGTTCATGCGGCGGTTGCCAAAGCCTTCCAAGCCCACGAAGCTGAGCAGCTCGTCAGCGCGGTCACCGCGGGGCTTGCGGCCTTCCATGTGGTCAATAATGAGCAACTGCTCGCGCGCAGTCAGGGCTGCCAACAGGTTGGCTTGCTGGAAGATGAGCCCGCGGGTGCCGTGCATCTCAACGGATCCGGAGTCCGGCTCGATAAGTCCAGCGGCCACGGAGAGCAGGGTGGATTTACCGGAACCGGATTCGCCGATCACGGCGGTGAGCTCGCCGGGCTTGACGTCCAGGCTTACGCCGTCGAGTGCAGTTGTGCGGGACTGGCCGTCGGGGTAGGTCACCACGATGTCGCGGAGGGACAGGGCGGGAGTAACGGTGGTAGTCATTAGGCGTTGCCTCCTAGGGCGTCGAGCGGGTTGATCTTGGAAACGCGGCGGGTGGCCAGGAAGGCACCGGCGATGCCGAGCAGCCAGATGCCGAGTGCGGGGACGATGACGGTCATGGCGGAGACCTCGAAGGGCACGGCACCTTGGGCGGCAAGGCCCAGCAGCCAGCCGACGAGCGCGCCCACCCCAACGCCAATCGCCAAGATGATGGCTGCCTGAGCGATAGCGTCCTTGAGCAGGTACTTCACGCTGGCACCAAGGGCGCGCAGGATGGACAGGTCACGGGTGCGCTGGATGGTCCAGATGCTCAGGAAGGCGATGGTGACCAGCGCGGAGATGCCGTAGAGGAAGGCCTGCATGGTCAGCAGGGAACCGCGCTCCGAGCTATAGGCCGGCAGGCCGGACAGGGCCTTGCCCATGGACACGGAGGTGTCGGTCGGCTCCTGGGAAAGCACGGCCACGCCCACCATGTCCTCGGGGGAATGGGAGACCTTCTGCCAGGTTTCGGTAGCGACCCACACCACCGGGGAGTGGGAGTAATACTCATCCTCGACCACTGCGTTCACGTCCAGGTCCACTCCGCCGAGGGTGCCCCGGGAGGGCGCGTTCAGGGCCTCGTCGATGGATTGGCTCAAGACCATGCCTTCCTCCGGAATCACGGTGCTGGAGCCAGGAATCTGGGTGCCGGCGGGCAAACCGATAACCGCCACGCCGCCGTGGCCCTCCAGCTTGGTTTGGGAGGTGCCCAGCGGAATACCAGAAGCGGGAACGTCCTCGGCGAAGATCTCCGACTCGGTGAAGGAGGGATCTTCCGTCGAGAAGGTCACATAAGGATTCTGCTCCCCGAGTGCCTCAAGCGCGGAGGTGTTTTGCTTGGACAGGCCTTGGGTCAGGCCGGACAACATAACGAGCAACAACGTAATCAGAGCCACGACGCCGCCGATCAGGAAGAACCGACCGCGGGCTGTGACTATCTCTCTCAATGCCAGGAACATACTATTTATCCTGCGTGTGCGGGCGCCGAAAGTAATCGGGTAGCCAGTTGAACCTCCACTCAACCAGTTGGTTGATTCGCGCTCCCCCACCTAGGCGATAGGCTGGTGCGTCGTGATGATGAGCAACAAACTGTGGACCGTGGGACTGCACACCATGTTCGGTTTTCTCCTCGTCTTCGGAGTGCTCCGCGCATGGGCCGATGAGCGCCTCGACGCCCGCGCCCTCGGCCTCTCCATCGCACTCGCAGTGGTCTACACGGGATTTGCCATCTTCGGTTCCCGCACCATCGCCCGCCCCATCCCCACCACGCTCTGGCTCGCCGCCCTGTGCCTGTTGTGGATCGGGCTTATGGTGCACGCCCAAGACTTCATGTGGCTCGAGTTCCCGCTGGTCTTCGTCTTCATCCATGCGCTTCCTTTCTGGCCAGGAATCGTCGCCAGCGTGATCCTGTGGGCCGTGGCCGCCTTCGTCCCCGCGTGGATCCACCCGCAATTCTGGACCGCGGCCGCGGCCATCGGGCCATTCATCGGCACGTGTTTCGCCGTGGCCGTCTACCACGCCGCCCGCCGGGTTCAGGCGGAAGCGGCACACCACGAGGCCGTCGCCAAGCAGCTGCGTGAGACCCAGGAAGAACTGGCCGCCAGCGAGCACCAAGCCGGGCGCCTCGAGGAGCGGGAGCGGCTCTCCCGCGAAATCCACGACACCGTGGCGCAGGGGCTGTCCTCCATCGTCCTGCTCAGCCGCGCCGCCAAGAACACGTCGACGCAACAGGACGTCACCGAGCAGCTCGCGCTCATTGAGAAGGTGGCCCAGGACAACCTGGCCGAGGCCCGGCGCTTCGTCAAGGAGCTCGCGGCCCCTGCCTCCTCCATCGATAAGGAACTGCGCACACTCGTGGATGAGCTCCAAGCCCAGGCCAAGGGCCTCGGGCTGCGTACCTATTTTGGACTCAAGCTCACCGGCAGCGCCGACGTCCCCACCGAGTTTTCCCACGTCATCCTGCGCGCCGCGCGCGAAGGTCTCACCAATGTCATGAAACACGCCGACGCCGACCGCGCCGTGGTCACCCTCGGTTCTTTCAAGGATGAGATCACCTTGGATGTCGCCGATGACGGTCGCGGCATCGAGGGCCCGCGCGGCTTCGGGCTGACCGGCCTGGAGCAGCGTGTTCGCAGCGTCGGCGGGACCGTCCAGGTAGAATCTTCACCCGCCGGCACCGCGCTCGCGGTGCGAATCCCAACAGGAGGCAGCAGCAATGGTCAACGTGATGCTCATCGATGATCACCCCGTGGTCCGCGCCGGGCTGCGCGCGATTCTTAACGCCTTCCCCGATATCGAGGTGGTGTTGGAAGGCTCCGATGGCTCGGCCGTCGAAAAGCTGGCGGATGCTGATTGCCCCCATATCGATGTCGTCGTCTGCGATATCCAAATGCCGGATGTCGACGGCATCGCCGCCACCCGGCGCGTGCGCGAGCTCGATGGGCCCCCGGTGCTCATCCTGACCACCTATGACACGCAGGCGGATATCCTGGCCGCCGTGGAGGCGGGCGCGCTGGGCTACCTGCTCAAGGACGCCCCCGAGGACACCCTGCACGCCGCGGTGCTCGACACCGCCGCGGGCAAGCGCACCTTGGCGCCTGAAGTCACGAACCTCCTGGCGGAGCGCTTGGCGCAGCCGGAAACCGCGCTGTCTCCCCGCGAGCTGGAGATCCTGCAAGCGCTGTCCACGGGGGCCTCCAACAAGCAGATTGCCCAGCGGCTCTTCATCTCCGAGGCCACGGTCAAGACCCACCTCATCCACGTCTATCAGAAGCTCGGCGTGGAAACCCGCACCGCAGCCGTCTCCGCCGCCCGCGAACGAAAGCTCATCCAATAGATGCATACCTACGATTGCATCGTGGTAGGTGGCGGCCAATCCGGCCTGGCCACCGGCTACTACCTGCGCCGCCAGAAGCTCGATTTCCTCATCCTCGACGCCAACTCTTCCCCCGGCGGGGCCTGGCAGCACGTGTGGGATTCACTCACTCTTTTTAGCGATGCCCAGTCCTCCACCCTGCCCGGCTGGCCCATGCCCGCCCATCCCGGTTTCCCGCCGGCTTCCCACGTGGTGGACTACCTCACCCGCTATGAGCAGCGCTATGACCTGCCGGTCCGGCACGGGGTGGCGGTGGAGCGCGTGCTTGACGACGCCTCCCGCTTCCGCCTCCTCACCACCCACGGTGAGTTCCGTGCCCGCACCGTCGTGGCCGCGACGGGCACCTGGTCCGCGCCGTTTATCCCCTTCTACCCCGGTGAATTCCAGGGGCGCCAATGGCACACGGCGAGCTACCCGGGGTGCGGTCCTTTCTTAGAGCGCGGCCACAACAATCCTGTAGCCGTTGTCGGTGCTGGTAATTCCGGCGCGCAGATCGCCGCCGAGCTCGCCCTCGCTGGTGTGGACACCACGTGGTTCACCGCGCACCCGCCGCGCTGGATGCCGGATGATGTGGACGGGCGCGTGCTCTTTAGCCGCAACCGTCAGCGAATGCTGGCCAAGCTGCGGGGCGAGCCGGACCCGGGCCCCGAAACAGAACTGGGGGATATCGTCATGGTCCCGCCAGTGCTCAAGGCCCGTGATAGTGGGATTCTGAGCGCCACCGGGATGTTCTCCTCGCTCGATGAGCTAGACCGCGCAGGATTTAGCGATCTCATCTGGGCCACCGGCTTCCGGCCGGCCTTGCGCCCCTTCCCCGGGCTGCTGGCAGAAGGAAAGCCCACGGTGGAAGGTTTCTTCCCCGTGGGCTATGGCTCGTGGACGGGCCCGGGCTCGGCCACGATTACTGGTGTCTCACCCTATGCGCGGCGGGTGGCGGGGGACGTCGCCAAGCTCGTGCGTACGCCCAGCTAGGTACTACAGCACCACCAAGGCGAGGAGCACCACCGCTGCCAGCGCAAGGAGGAATCCCAGGCGGCGCAGGATCTTCGTCTGCCCTTCGCGCCCCAAGCGCGCCATGAGTACGGCGCCGAGGACAGAGCCCACGGTGTTGTATAGAAGGTCATCGACATCGCTAAAGCCCAGGGCAAATATATATTGGGCGCTTTCTATGCACAGGCTGACCATCAGGCCGATGAGCATCGCCCCGCCCAGGCCCCAGCGAATCCTGGCACGGTCGCGCCCGGCCACGTAGATCGCCGCGCCCAGCGGCATGAAGAGAGCGATATTTCCCACGAGGTCGGTCCACCCGCCGTACCACACGGAAGAGTTCTCAAAACCGCCTAAGAGCTGGGTGTTCACCTGGCGCACGGCATGCGCGGAGCCGTCAACCACGCCTGGGATGTCCATGAATGGCTTGCCCACCGTCGCCAGCATCACGACCACCAAGGACAGGGCCGCGACTAGGAAGGAATCACGAAGCTGGTGCCGATACGGATCCGGCGCGGGCCGCAGCCTATTGCGCGGGTGTTGAGCTTTAATCCCAGTCATGCGCTTCACCCTAACGATGTTCTCTGGACGCTGGCTGAAGCATTAGCCGGAAAACGCTGCTTCACATCCTCTGTACGATAGTGCCCATGAGCACGCTTATTGTCACTCGCACGGAGTCCGGAGTAACTCATTCTTTCCAGGAGCAGCCCCTGCTCGGGGAAGGTGACACGGTTGTAGATGTGCAGTTTTCTTCCCTCAATTACAAGGACGCCATGGCCTTGGAGGGTGACAAAGGCGTCATGCGCATCGATCCCCTCGTTCCCGGCATCGATGTGGTGGGCACCGTGGCGGAGACCTCTGATTCCCGCTTGAACCCCGGCCAACTTGTAGTCGCCTGCGGCGATGGCTTGGGCGAATTCCGCCACGGCGGCTACACCACCCGCCAGCGCGTCAATGCAGAGGCCACCATCCCCGTGCCTCAGCGCTTCAGCGCACACGATGCCGCCGCAATCGGCACGGCCGGCTACACCGCCGCTATCTGCGTGAACCAGCTGCGCGCGCACGGCACCACGCAGGGCCATATCTTGGTCACCGGCGCCACTGGCGGCGTGGGCTCAGTCGCGGTCCAGCTGCTCAAGTCCGCTGGCTACGAGGTCACCGCCGTGACCGGCCGCGTGGATTCCCAGTCTGAATATCTCACCGCACTCGGCGCGGATCACGTTCTGGATCGCGCGGCGTTGTCGGAGACCGGCCGCCCGCTGCAGAAGGCGCTGTACGACGGCGCCATTGACACCGCCGGCTCCACCGTCCTGGCCAACGTGCTGGCACAGGTGCGCTGGGGTGGTGTGGTTGCGGCCACCGGTATGGCGGCCGGCCCGGATCTTCCCGCTTCGGTGCTGCCGTTCATCTTGCGCGGCATCGTCCTGGCCGGCGGCAATTCGGTCGACGCGCCCCGCGCGGTGCGCGAGGCTGCTTGGCAGCTTCTCGACGAACACCTCGACCTCAACATGCTGAACTCGATCACGGAAACGGTGCCGCTTTCCGACGTCGCCACCGCAGCCACCGAGCTACGCGCCGGCTCCCGCCACGGGCGCACGGTGGTTGAGATTTAGGCCGGCGCAGAGCGCACCGCGTCCCGCTGTTTAGTGCACGCGGTGGGACAGGGATTCGTCGTCAGTGCCGGGTGCGTTGCCCAGCTCGCCCGTGGTGTCATCGTCGCTGCGGGCCAGCCAGATGGAGGAGATTACCAGTCCGCCCCAGATGACGACGACGAAGAGGATGAAGAGCAGGATTGCGCTTGTAGTCATTGTCGTTGACCTTTCCTAATACTCGTTACTTGTCATCCGCGGTTTTTGTAGCGGTGTTAGCCGTGGCAAGCGGGTTTGGGGTGCCGGCTGGGCGCCCACCTACGGGGACGCCGTAGTCCGAGGTCTCCATGCCATCCAGGTACTTGTTCCCGCGGAAGGCCACCAGCGGCATGAGGAAGCTGGCGAGCAGGATGATTCCCAGCACCGCCCAGCCAAAGAGGCCAATCTGGGTGGAGGAGTAGCCCTCATAGCCCTCGCGGGCGATGGTGAGAATTTCGTTGACCAGGAAGTAGACCAGCAGCAGCGGGGTGGCGATGAAGGTCAGGAACTGCCAGAAGCCACCGACCTTGAACTGTGACACAGCATTGAGGTGCTGCTGGATCTCACGGCGGCGGCCGGTGACCCAGCCGACGACCACCAGGGCGCAGATGGAGCCGAAGACGATGCCCAGGTTATTGGTGAACTTATCCATGATGTCCAGCGTGACCAGGCCCGAAGACGTGGAGAACAGGAAGCAAGACAGCACCGCCATGGCGCCGCCAACGGTGATGGCGGAAACGCGGCGGGAAATGTTGAACTTATCTGCCACGGCGGAGACAACGACCTCCATGATGGAAATCAGGGAGGTCACGCCGGCCAGGAAGAGGGAGCCGAAGAAGAGGACGCCGAACAGCCCGCCGAGCGGCATGAGGTTGATGATCGTCGGGAAAGCGATGAAGGCCAGGCCGATGCCGGAGGATGCCACCTCATCCACCGCCACGCCCTGCTGGGCGGCCATGTAGCCCAGGGTGGCGAAGACGCCGATGCCGGCCAGCACCTCGAAGGAAGAGTTAGCAAAGGCCGTAACCAGACCGGTGTTGGTGAGGTTGGTACGCGGCTTGAGGTAGGAGGCGTAGGTAATCATGATGCCGAAGCCAATGGACAGGGAGAAGAAGATCTGCCCGTAGGCGGCGATCCACACCGACGGGTTGCTCAGCACGGACCAGTCCGGGGTGAAGAAGGCGTTGAGGCCCTCGGCGGCGCCGTCGAGGAAGAAAGCACGGATGACCAGGATGATGAACATGACGGCCAGGACAGGCAGGAAGATGGAGGTCAGCTTGCCGATGCCCTCGTTGATGCTCGTGGCCAGCGTGGCGATGCAGACGATCCACACGAGGATCATGACGCCAAGGATGGACGAGACGATGTGCCCTGAGTAGGTTGCCTCCGGCTCTGCTTGGAGGAAGTCACCCATGAAGTACTCCGCGGGATCATCGCCCCATGCCTGGGTCACGGACTTAACGGTGTAGAGCGCCGCCCAGGCAATGATGGCGGCGTAGTAGATGGCGATGAAGAAGTTCA
This sequence comes from Corynebacterium sp. HMSC059E07, assembly GCF_001814395.1. NCBI lineage: Bacteria > Bacillati > Actinomycetota > Actinomycetes > Mycobacteriales > Corynebacteriaceae > Corynebacterium > Corynebacterium sp. HMSC059E07. The sequence continues at coordinate 147,585 of NZ_KV816274.1, read as the reverse complement.
CCCCGACCTTGAACCAGCCGATTCCCTCCCAGCGGCTGCTGATGCGGCGGAAGGCCAGCGGCGCGGAACCGCGGAAGCGGTGACCAATAGCCAGGTCGAACCACAGGATGGGAATACCGGCGGTGAGCAGGGCAACCATGTACGGGATAAGGAAGGCGCCGCCGCCGTTGTCATAGGCAACATACGGGAATCGCCAGATGTTACCCAGGCCGACGGCGGAGCCGATAGCAGCCATGAGGAAGACAAAGCGCGTATTGAAGGTATCGCGCGTTGAGCGAGTCTTGTACGGGGTTGATGTGGTCATGAGAGAACTTTCTTCTTGAGCAAATATCGCGCACACAAAAGACCGCAGGAATTGTTTATACGGGCCGCGTACGACGAGTATTAGCGAGAATCTTAGCCTACCTGCCAACCTATAGGTACCGTTTTGAGTTTTTATTTTTTAGCATCTAGCCGGACTCAACCCATGGTCAGGAGCCGAAAACTAAGAACCCTTCAACGCCTAGCCCCTGCCCGAAACGATGGGGTCCCGGAAGGAAGCTAAGCGATGAAGGGTAACGGGGGAAGAAGCCGCGCGACTATACGTGCAGATCGCGGTCTTGAATCCCCTTGGGAACGGCGAGCACACCGATGAGGGAGACAATCGAAATCGCGACGCCATAAGCAGCGATGGCCATGGAGGTCTCAAACTTCGTGTAAAGCATCTCCGCGATCATCGGGGCGAAAGCACCACCGATAATGGAGCCGAAGGCATAGCCGATGGACACGCCTGACAGGCGCACCTTCACCGGGAACATCTCCGCGTACATCGCCGATTGCGGGCCATAGCTCGCGCCCAAGATGACGCCAAGGAGGAACACGGCCGCGCCGAAAAGCATGACATTGCCGGAATCGACCGCAAGGAATACCGGGGTGATGTAGAGCGCCAAGACGATGTAACCACCAATGAATGTCGTACGGCGCCCAATCTTGTCAGACAGGTGGCCAAAGTACAGCGTTCCGAAGAACCAACCGACAGACGCGATGAGGGCAACGGCTAGGGCTTGCGGGCGCGTATAGCCCACGACCTTCGTGCCATAAGCAGTGAAGTAGGCGATGACGAAGTAGCCGATAGCGTTGTTAGCGGCAAAGATGAGCGCGCACTTGATCACGGTTCCCAAGTGCCCCTTGAACAGGACTGCCAGCGGTGCGGAGGACTTTTCCTTCAGCTCTTCCATTTCCGCGAAAGCCGGGGACTCTTCTACTGCTCGGCGAATGAGGTAGCCGAGGACAATGAGCACCACAGAAGACAGAAATGGAATGCGCCAACCCCATGCAACGAACTGCTCTGGGGTCAGGACAGTGGAGAGGACCAGCATGAAAATGGTGGCAAGGAACATACCAAGAGGCACGCCCACCTGCGGGAAAGCGCCGAACAGTCCTCGCTTTCCTTGCGGTGCGTGTTCCACCGACAGCATCGCTGCACCACCCCATTCGCCACCAGCCGAAAGGCCCTGAAGGATGCGCAGAGCCACCAGCAAAATGGGCGCCGCCATGCCGATGGATGCATAGGTCGGCAGCACACCCATCAACATCGTGGCCAGACCCATGCCAACCAACGTGACCACGAGGACTGGCTTGCGGCCAAGCCGGTCACCCAAGTGACCGGCCAGAATTGCACCGAGTGGGCGGAAGAGGAAGGAGATGCCCAGCGAAGCCCAGGAGATGATCTGCGCGAGCGAGGCGCTTTCATTGGAGACCGGATCGAAATACTGGGTAGCAAAGATCAGGCCGGCGGCCTGGGCATAAATGAAGAAGTCGAACCACTCAATAGTGGTACCGACCATCGAACCAGCGAGCACACGCTTGTGCTCTGTGGTGATTCCCGGCCCTTGGGCAGGCTGTTGGGTGACTGGTGCAGACATAGCGGGATTCTTTTCTCTATGGGTGCAGAAGCACGGTGGATACAGTTAAGCCAGTGAAAAAGGGACAAATGCTGAGCTAAGACGCGCCGGAAGGGCCGAGAACGGACTACTTATCGCGGTTGTCGACGATCCTCTTTGCCTTGCCCTCACCGCAATCGACATGGTCAGTGATTTCCACACCTACGGTGATGCCGATGCGCTCCTTGATCTGTTTCTTCAGCCACTGGGCAGAAGCGTCGACCTGATCAGGGGTTGCCTCCGAGGAGTGCTCAACCACTAGGGTGAGGTGGTCCATGCGGCCACGCTTGCTCAGCACGCACTGGTAGCGCGGGCGCAGCACGCGGTCCTCGGTGATGATCTCTTCGAACTGCGACGGGAAGCAGTTCACGCCGCGCAGGATGATCATGTCATCGTTACGAGCGGAAATGCGGTCGATGCGACGCATCGAACGCGCAGTGCCCGGGAGCAAGCGGGTGATGTCATGGGTACGGTAGCGGATGATCGGGAAGGCCTCCTTCGTCAGGGAAGAGATGACCAACTCGCCGTACTCGCCATCCGGCACCGGCTGGAGGGTATCGGGATCGATGATCTCCGGGTAGAAGTGGTCTTCCCAGACGGTCAGTCCGTCCTTGGTCTCAACACACTCCTGAGCCACACCAGGGCCCATCACCTCGGAGAGGCCGTAGATATCGGTGGCCGTGATGCCGAAGCCTTCCTCGAGCTCGCGGCGCATTCCCTCGCTCCAGGGCTCAGCGCCAAAGACGCCGGCGCGCAGGGAGGATTCGCGCGGGTCCAGGCCTTCCTTACGCATGCGGTCAAGGAGGTTGAGCACGTAGGACGGGGTGCCCAGAATCGCGTCCGGCTGGAAGTCTTGCATGATCTGGATCTGACGCTCCGTCTGGCCACCGGAGGTAGGAATTGCCGTAGCGCCCAAGGCTTCCACGCCGTAGTGGGCACCCAGGCCGCCAGTGAAAAGACCATAGCCGAACGTAATCTGCACCTTATCGCTCTTTCGCAGGCCACCTGCCCGCAGCGAACGAGCTACGAGCTCCGCCCAAATGCGCACGTCGTTTTCGGTATAGCCCACGACGGTCGGGCGTCCGGTGGTACCGGAAGAGGCGTGAATGCGCGAAATCTGGTTCTGGCCTACGGCAAACATTCCGAAGGGGTATTCCGCACGGAGAGTTTCTTTATCCGTGAACGGGAACTGCGCAAAGTCCGACAGCTCCTTGAAGTCATCCGGGTGAACACCCTTCTCATCGAACGCACGGCGGTAGTGCGGGACGTTGTAGTACGCGTGGCGCAGCTCATTCTTCGCGCGTGCGGTCTGCAGCGCGATGATTTCATCGCGGGAAGCGTACTCAATGCCCATCTGGGGGCCGTGGTGGTCGGAGAAAATGTCAAACGTTGCGGTCACGTCATTTGCCTTTCATTTCGAGGAGAGGGGAACCACACCCTTTAAGCTCCCTCGAAAGTGCTGCAAGAAGTTGGTTAGCTGGGACAACGCACAACATGTGCGATACTTACTTACCGTTCGGTTAGGTAAGTCTTGTGACGTACACTACAGACCGCAGCGGTGATAGACAACACATTTGCACCAAGTTTTTGAACCACGGCACATCTATGCAGGCCACGGCGGTTTCACACGCAAAAGAAGCCCCCACCCCCGAATTGAGCGACAACGCTGGGGCGAAACGCAGGTTCGGAGCTACTTCATTGCGTGCGGCGCTAGGCCGCTGAAAACAACACTTTCAAACGTGTTGGCCAGCTCCTCGGCATCAATTCGCCCCTCCGGCTCGTACCAGTCGGACGTCGAGTTGATCATTCCAAAAATCATGCGCGTCAACAGCGGGGCTTCAATGTCGGAGCGGATAGCACCCTCTTCCTGGGCTTCCTCCACCAGCGGAATCACAGAACGCGTCAACACCCGACGGCGCTCAAGCGCGGAACGCTCTACCTCGGAGTTGCCCCGCAATCGGAGCAAGAGCGCAACGGACTTCGGATCGGAGCACAGCACCTCAATCGAGCCACGCAGCAGCCCACGTACCTTCTCCCCCGCCGAGAGATCGGCCGCCGCCATATCTTCCGCAACCGTCTCCAAGCGTTTCAGCGCCTGGACCACCGTGAGCTCCAAGATCTCTTCCTTCGAAGAAATGTGGTGATACAGCGCAGACTTGGAGATCCCCAATTCACTCGCCACGTTATCCATCGACGTGGCGTCGTAACCGCGGGCAGTAAAAGCGCGGACAGCTGCACGAATGACATCTTCACGGGAGTAGCCGGGGCGGCCACGGACCGCGCCCTGAGCGATGGACTTCTCTTTATTCACGCATTCCATTCAAGCAGAGAGCCCCGGGCGCCGTTAGACTAGTGAGCCACCACACCCCTTTACCTGCTCCCTCGGTAGCACTGCGGAAGACCCTTCCCAAGGAGAAATTCCCATGAGCACCGAACACCCCATCCTCGCCCCCGGCGTCGCGGAAGGCCCCGAATTTGCCCACGTGCGCGCCATGTTCGATGACGACCGAGCCACCGCGGAAATTGGCGCGAGAATTACCACGTTGGACCTCGGCAAATGCGAAGGGCACTTCACCATCCGCCCAGAGATGTGCAATGGGCATGGCACAGCACAGGGTGGCTATCTGTACATGTTCGCCGATTCCATCTTCGCCGGCGCCTGCAACTCCGGTGGCGAGTTGGCCGTCGCCGCGCACAACTCAATCCACTACATCGCCCCCGCCTTCGAAGGAGACGTCGTTGATGGCGTCGGGATAACCCGCCAAGCCTGGGGGCGCAATGGCGTCGTCGATGTCACCCTCAGCATCAAGGGAAAGCCCATCGCCGAATTCCGCGGCACATTTCGCGTTCTTCCCGCTAAGCCGCAGAACCGAAACTCCTAAAGCACAGCTATAGACCTATCAGCGATTCACTCGAAAATAGGGCACAGCTCACAAACATGGTTGACATAGCTCACACCTGACCCATATACTGACCAACCAGTCAGTAAGTATCACCGAGCCGACACTGAGCAGAGAGGGAACGATTCCTCCCATGACCCCATCAGAAAAGACACTCGCCGCCGTCCCGGCTGCGGATGACGCACAAGCACAGCAGCACTTCGACGAGCTCATCGCCGAAGACTCCCGCATCGAGCCCACCGACTGGATGCCGGCTGCCTACCGTAAGACCTTGACGCGCCAGATTTCCCAGCACGCACACTCCGAAATCATCGGCATGCAGCCGGAGGCCAACTGGATTACCCGCGCACCGTCGCTTAAGCGCAAGGCCATCCTCATGGCGAAGGTGCAGGATGAGGCCGGCCACGGCCTCTACCTCTACTCCGCCGCGGAGACCTTGGGCACGCCGCGCGACGAGCTGGTGCAGCAACTGCTCGACGGCACCGCCAAGTACTCCTCCATCTTCAACTACCCGGCGCGCACGTGGGCCGACATCGGAGCCATCGGCTGGCTGGTGGATGGCGCCGCTATCTGCAACCAGGTTCCGCTCTGCCGTGCTTCCTACGCACCCTATGGCCGCGCTATGGTTCGCATCTGTAAGGAAGAGTCCTTCCACCAGCGCCAGGGCTGGGAGATCCTCTACGAGCTTTCCCACGGAACGCCAGAGCAGAAGCAGATGGCGCAGGAAGCCATCAACCGCTTCTACGGCCCAGCACTGCAGATGTTCGGCCCGCCCGACGATGACTCCCCCAACTCCAAGCAGTCCATGGCGTGGAACATCAAGCGCTTCTCCAATGACGAGCTGCGCCAGCGCTTCGTGGACATGATTGTCCCGCAGGCCGAGGCCCTTGGCCTGCACTTCGAGGACCCGGACCTGAAGTGGAACGAGGAGCGCGGCCACTATGACTTCGGCGAGCTCGACTGGTCCGAATTCAAGGCCGTCATCAAGGGCGAGGGTCCCTGCAATGTGCAGAGGATGCAGCGGCGTCGCCAAGCACATGCCGACGGCGCCTGGGTCCGCGAAGCCGCCGCGGCCTACGCGGAGAAGCACCACTCGGCTGATACCTCGCTTATCGCCTAAGCCCAAGCACACCGCCCAACCAGCCTCGACACTTTAAGGAAAATTCCATGTCTAGCTCTAACTGGCCCATGTGGGAGGTCTTCGTACGTTCCTCCCGCGGCCTCTCCCACGTCCACGCCGGCTCGCTGCATGCACCGGATGCCACGATGGCCCTGCGTAATGCCCGCGATCTCTACACCCGACGCAACGAAGGTACCTCCGTCTGGGTCGTGCCCAGCGAGGCCATCGCCTCCTCCGACCCCGATTCCAAGGGCGGATTCTTCGAATCCCCGCAGGGCAAGAGCTACCGCCACGCCACCTACTACGACAAGTCGGAAGGAGTGCCGCACCTGTGACCGGATTTGCAGCCGCCGATTCTGCGACCAAGCAATCGCAGGGCAACGGCATCACCGCAGAAGACATCGCCGCTTCCGGCGCAGTCGCCCCCGAGGACACCGCGCGTTATGCCCTCATGTTGGGCGATGACGCCCTCATCTTGGCCCAGCGATTGGGTTGGTGGATTTCGCGGGCACCAGAGATGGAAGAGGACATCGCACTGGGCAACATCGCCCTCGATCTCATCGGGCACGCCCGCTTCCTACTGACCTACGCCGGTACCGCATGGGGCAAGACCGAGGATGATTTGGCCTACTTCCGTAACGAGGAGGAGTTCCGCTCCGCGCGCCTCGTCGAACAGGAGAACGGGGACTTCGGTTACACCATCGCCCGCCAGCTGCTCTTTTCCTATTACCAATACGGGCTCTACACCGCCCTGCTGGAGTCGAAGGATGAGACGCTGGCAGCTATCGCGGCCAAGGCCATCAAGGAAGTTGAGTACCACATCGACCACGCCAACCAGTGGATTCTGCGTCTTGGTCTCGGTACCGAGGAATCCCACCGCCGGATCACGGAGGGCCTGATGTACATGTGGCCCTACCTCGACGAGCTTTTCGAGGACCTCCCGCTCCACGAGAAGCTCGCGGCAGAAGGCATCGCCGTTCTTCCTTCCAGCCTGCGCGCACAGTTTGATGAGCGCATCGCCTATGTCCTGGACAAGGCTGGCCTAGCCATCCCGGACGTCAAGCAGGCGCGCTCCGGGCAACGCACTGGACGCTTCTCCGAGCACCGCGGCTACATCCTCGCAGAGATGCAATCCTTGGCGCGCCAGCACCCCGGCGCGACGTGGTAAAGAAAAGGAAAGGACCAAGGTTTCATCGTGTCCATCACAGACAAATCCCACCCGCTGCGCCCCACGCAGCCTGACGACGCCCACGTGTGGGACGTCGCCGCCGAGGTGCCCGATCCGGAAATCCCTGTCATTTCCATCGCTGACCTTGGGATCCTCCGAGATGCTCGTCTCGAAGGCGACACCGCGGTGGCCACGATTACCCCGACCTATTCCGGATGCCCCGCCATGGAGCACATCACGGCGGACATCACCAAAGCATTGGCGGATGCCGGCTACGCCAAGGTACGCGTTGACCTCGTGCTCCAGCCCGCGTGGTCTACCGACTGGATGACGGAGACCGGCCGGCAAAACCTCAAGGACTATGGCATTGCCCCTCCCTCCGGGAAAACCCGGGCCACGCCAGAAGGTCCCATCCCGCTAACGCTTGGACCGCCGCCGGCCATCGAATGCCCCCACTGTGGCTCCCGCCGCACTCGTAAGCTTGCCCAATTCGGTTCCACGTCCTGCAAGGCCCTCTACAACTGCCAGGACTGCTTGGAACCCTTCGACTACTTCAAGGTGCACTAATGACCACGACCCCGTCTGCCCCCGCAAAGAAGAAGGCCACGTTCAACACCCTGACCGTGTCCGACGTGCGTGCATTGACTAAGGACTCCGTGGAGGTTTCCTTCGCCATCCCTCCGGAGCTGCAAGACGACTATGACTACATCCCCGGCCAGTACGTTGCCCTGCGGGCGACTATCGACGGCCACGAAGTCCGCCGCTCCTATTCCATCTGCGATGTGCCGCGCGACGGTATCCTGCGCGTCGCCATCAAGCGTGACCGCGGTGGCGTCTTCTCCACGTGGGCCAACGACACTCTGAAGCCCGGCGACACCATGGACGTGATGAACCCGCAGGGCGCGTTCACCTCGAAGACCCACCTGACCGGTCTCAACAACCCCGAGGCCGTGCGCGAAGAGCTGGAGAAGTTGGAGAACCCACACCTCGTGGCCATTGCAGCGGGCTCCGGCATCACGCCGATCATGGCCATCGCCCAGACCGTGCTCCACACCTCCCCCGACACCACATTCGAGCTCATTTTTGCCAACAAGGGCGGCGGCGACGTCATGTTCGCCGAGGAGATCGGTGACCTCAAGGATAAGTTCCCTACGCGCTTTGCCGTCCACCACGTCCTCTCCCGCGAGCAGCGCGTCAATCCGCTGTTTTCTGGGCGCATCGATGCTGAAAAACTCCAGACTCTACTGGATAACGTCGTGCGCACGGACACTGTCGACGAGTGGTTCCTCTGCGGCCCCTTCGAGCTGGTGCAGTTGGTCCGCGATGAGCTGGCCGGCCGCAATGTGGGTGAGAAGGACGTGCGCTACGAGCTGTTTACCACCGGCAAGCCCTCCGGAGACCAGAACCAGGCTGGCCGCCACGTGGAGGTCGATCCGGAAGGCGATAACGTCACCATCAACTTCCAGCTCGATGGTCTCTCCGGCTCCGTTGAATCCCCGGTCTCTGCCAATGAGTCTCTGCTCAACGCCGCCTTGCGTGTGCGTTCCGACGTCCCCTTCGCCTGCGCCGGCGGCGTGTGCGGCACCTGCCGCGCCAAGCTGGTCGAGGGCGAGGTCGACATGGCGGAGAACTACGCGCTGGAGGCCGATGAGGTCAAGGCCGGCTACATCCTGACCTGCCAGTCGCGCCCCACCACGCCGAACATCGTCCTCGACTTTGACGCCTAGGAGTAACACACATGATCGACCTGCATCACGACGCCGAAGCCGGAGTCGTCGAGCTCGTACTCAACAACCCCAAGGCCCTCAATTCCCTCGCGGAAGAAGACCTCGCCGAGCTCTCCCGCGTACTCGATGAGGCCGCGCAGCTTAGCCCCCGCGCGCTCATACTGCGCGGCGAAGGCAAGGGCTTTTGCGCCGGCCGCAACATCAAGGGGCTCAACCCGCGCGAAGACGACGCCACCGCCTACCTCGCGGGCGTGGTTACCCCGGTGCTCACAAAGATCGATAACTTCCCCGCCCCCACCTTCGCCGCCGTGCACGGGCCCTGCCTGGGCGTAGGCCTCGGCCTCGTCTTGGCCTGTGACGTCGTGTACGTCGCCGAAGACGCCAAGTTCGGCTCCCCGTTTGCCAACCTGGGCGCCACCCTGGATTCGGGCGGGCACTCCCTCTTCGTCGAACGTCTAGGAACGCACCGCGCGATGGACCTCATCATCACCGGCGATCTCATCTCCGGTGCGGAGGCAGTACGCGCGGGCCTCTTCTCCCGCGCAGTCCCGGCAGAGGAGCTGCTGGGGTTCACTCGGGACGTCGCCAAGCGCGCAGCCCACGGCGCCACCCAGGCTTTCCTCACCAGCCGCACCCTGGTCCAGGACATCCGCGATAACGGCACTGGGCTGTGGGCCAGCGTCGATGCCGAGAACATCGCTCAAGGCAAACTCTGCGATACCGAGGACTACTACGAAGGCTTCGCTGCTTTCAACGAGAAGCGCCCGCCGGTCTTCCACGGACGTTAGACCACCAGCGCAGCACGCAGTTCATAAAGCGCAGTACACACGAATTAGTTAAGGAAAAACATGACCGCTTACCTCGTTTCCGGATTCCGCACCCCCGTGGGCCGCTACGGCGGCGCACTGTCCTCGGTTCGCCCAGATGACCTCATGGCCACCGCCATCAAGAAAACGGTGGAGGAGGCTGGCCTTGATCCCTCCGCGGTGGATGAAGTCATCATCGGCAACGCCAACGGCGCCGGTGAGGAGAACCGCAACGTTGCCCGCATGTCCTGGCTGCTCGCTGGGTTCCCGGACACCGTTCCGGGCATTACGGTCAACCGCCTGTGCGCGTCAGGTATGTCCTCGATTGCCCTGGCCACTGCCCTCGTGGAATCCGGCCAAGCAGATATCGTCATCGCCGGTGGCGTCGAATCCATGTCCCGCGCTCCCTGGGTCATGGAGAAGCCAAGCAAGCCTTTTGCCAAGCCAGGCCAGGTTTTTGATACCTCCATTGGCTGGCGCTTTGCCAACCCGAAGTTCGCGGAGCAGGAGAAAATGACCTACTCCATGCCGGAGACCGCCGAGGAAGTAGCCAACGTCTTCGGCATTAGCCGCGAGGAGGCCGATGCCTTCGCTGTGCGTTCCCAGGAGCGCGCGCTCGCCGCTATCGAAGCCGGCAAATTCGCCCGGGAGATCGTGCCCGTCGAGGTCACTGACCGCAAGGGCAACGTCACCGTGGTCGATACCGATGAAGGCCCCCGTCCAGGAACCACGATGGAGGTTCTGGCAAAGCTGCGCCCGGTGACCTCCCTGGGAGATGTCACCACGGCGGGCAACGCCTCCTCGCTCAACGACGGCGCCTCCTGCGTCATTGTCGCCTCCGAGCAAGCCCTCAAGAAGCACAACCTGACCGCCCGCGCCCGCGTGGTGGCCAACTCCGCGCGCGGTGTGCGCCCGGAGATCATGGGCACCGGCCCCATCCCGGCGACCCGCGACGTGCTGGAGCGCGCCGGCTGGGAGCTCGACAGCGTGGACGCCGTCGAGCTCAACGAAGCTTTTGCCACTCAGTCACTGGCCTGCATCCGTGAGCTGGGCTTAGATGAGGACAAGGTCAACGCGTGGGGAGGCGCCATCGCGCTGGGCCACCCGCTGGGTTCCTCCGGTTCCCGCATCACGTTGACCCTACTCAACCGCCTAGAGACGGACGGGTTGAGCCGCGGCATCGCCACGATGTGCGTGGGCGTGGGCCAGGGCACCGCGATTGCGATTGAGAGGGTGTAGATGACTACTGCCATTGAGATTTCAACGTGCGGCGAGAAGGATGGCATCGTCGTCGCCAAGCTCAACCGCCCCGAGGTGCGCAACGCCATCGATGAGCAGATGGTGACGGAGTTCCACGAACTCTGCGCGCAGCTCGAGTCCGATCCCCGCATCCTCATCATAACCGGCTGCACGGTGGACACCCCGAAGGGCCCACGCGGGATCTTCGCTTCCGGGGCAGACATCGCGCAGCTTCGTGAGCGCCGCCGCGAGGATGCCCTCCGTGGCATCAACTCCGGCATCTTCCACCGCATCGCCTCACTGCCGGCCCCCGTCATCGCGGCGGTGGATGGCTACGCCCTCGGCGGCGGTCTGGAGCTAGCGCTGGCCGCTGACTTCCGCGTGTCCACCCCCTTTGCCAAGTTTGGACAGCCCGAAGCCGGCCTGGGTATTGCCGCCGCTGCGGGTGCTACTTGGCGCCTCAAGGAGTGCGTCGGCACGCCCCTGGCGAAAGAAATCCTGCTGGCCGGGCGCATCCTCAACGGCGAGGAGGCACTAGCCAACCACCTGGTCAGCGAGCTGCATGAGCCGGATGCGCTTGTCGACGGCGCCCTGGAACTAGCCGGGCGCATTGCCCAGCAGGACCCGCTCGCCGTGCGCTTGACCAAGCAGCTCATCGCCATGCCAGATGCAGCGCACCCGGCGGTGGATAACATCGCCCAGGCCGTGCTCTTTGAGTCCCCCGCCAAGTTTGAGCGGATGCAGGCCTTCCTGGACCGCAAGAAATAAACCTTCCACTCACAAGGAGATTCAACTCATGTCCTCAGTACTGCAGGTTCCTGCCAAGGTCGGCGTGCTCGGCGGCGGCCGTATGGGCGCAGGCATCGCTCACGCCTTCCTGGCCGCCGGCGCGTCCGTGACCGTGGTGGATATCAACGATGACGCCGTGGCCGCCGCCCGCGAGCGCGTGCACAAGGCCATCCGCGGCTCCCTCGACCGCGGCGCGGAAGGAACCTTCGAATCCTGGGATGAGCGTCTCAGCTTGTCCACCACTGCCTCCGCCTTTGCTGGCTTCGACCTCGTGATTGAAGCAGTTCCGGAGTCGATGGATCTCAAGGTGGCCGCCTTTAGGGATATTGCTGAGGCGGCCCCGCAGGCCGTCGTCGCCACCAATACCTCCTCGCTGTCGGTATCCCAGTTGGCGGAAAGCATCCCCAACGACGTCATCGGCCTGCACTTCTTCAACCCGGTCCCGGCCTCCAAGCTGGTGGAAGTGGTTATTGCCGAGTCCACCCCGGAAGCGCTCGTGGACACCGCCAAGGGCTGGGTCGAGGGCCTGGGTAAGACCGCCGTAGTGGTCAAGGATGCCCCTGGCTTCGCTTCCTCTCGTCTCGGCGTGGCCATCGCGCTTGAGGCTATCCGCATGGTGGAGGAAGGCGTGGCCTCACCGCGCGATATCGACAACGCCATGGTGCTGGGCTACAAGTTCCCCATCGGCCCGCTGGAGCTGACCGATATCGTGGGCCTGGATGTGCGCCTCGGCATCGCCGAATACCTTGAATCCCAGCTGGGTGAGCGCTTTAGCCCGCCGCAGCTCATGCGCGACATGGTCGCGCGCGGCGAGCTGGGCCGCAAGTCCGGCAAGGGCTTCTACAACTACTCCGAGTAGCCACTCCCTCCCGCGCCCGGCTCTGGCACCACGAAGCGGTACCCCAAGCCGGGCTCCGTGAGGAGGAAGGCGGGATTAGCTGGGTCATCCTCTAGCTTGCGGCGCAACTGGGAGGTGTAAATACGCAGGTAGTGCCCCTGCCCCTCAAAGCCTGGACCCCAGATTTCAGAAAGCAGATCCTCTTTGCGTACCAAGCCGCCGTGGGCGCGAAGCAACGTGGTGAGCACGCCCCACTCGGTGGGGGTCAGGTGCAGCGGCTCACCGTCTTTAGTGATGGAATGGCGCGGAACGTCGATCAGAACGTCCCCGGCGCGTACCACAGCGGTCTCAGTGCGCCTCACTGGACTCTGTGGGCTACCATGTCTTAGCGCCACGCGCACGCGGGCCAGAAGCTCCTCCATAGAGAAGGGCTTGGTGACGTAGTCGTCCGCGCCGCGGTCGAGAGCTGCGGCGCTGAACAGCGGATCAGAGCGTGCCGTCAAGATGATCACCGGTACTGCAGACCATCCGCGGATTCCTTCCAACACGACGGTTCCGTCCATATCCGGTAACCCCATGTCCAAGATGACTACGTCTGGCTGCTGCTGTGACACCACCTGCAGTCCCTCAGCACCTGTACGTGCTGGGTGAACCTCGTAGCCCCGAGCCTTGAAATTAATGCTCAGTGTGTTGAGCAGACGCGGGTCATCGTCCACGATGGCGATGCTAGTTTTCTTCGTCGTCATTTTTGTTCTCCTCCCGCGACGGGAAACCGCAAAATAAAGGTTGCGCCCGGGGTGGCAGCTACCTCGATGCTACCGCCCATGGCCTCCACAAAGCCTTGAACAACAGAAAGGCCAAGGCCCACTCCGTTGTCGTTGCTGGTATCACCCAAACGCTGAAACGCCTGGAACAGTTCCTTCTGTTTCTCCGGCGGGATACCCGGTCCTTCATCGCCGACAATCAGTTCCACCTGTTCGGCGATAGTCTGAGCACTCATCCTCACCTGGCCAGTCGGCGCATAACGCAGGGCGTTATCAAAGAGATTGGCCAAGACACGCTCCATGAGGGCTGCATCCGCGCAGCACGTAACTCCACGCACACTAGGGTCCAGATGGATGCGCCCAATTTGCTCCGGGGAATGCCCAAAGGCGCAGGAAGCGATGGCACGATGAGCCACCTCTGCCACCTCGACGACGTCGTGGCGAGCGGTGATTGCTCCAGCGGTAAGCCGGGAGTAATCCAACAAATTGGTGACCAACCCGGTGAGTTCCTCGATGCTCGCCGCAGTTTCTGCCAAAAGCATATCTTGGTCCTCGGGAGTGAATTCAATGTCGGCATTACGCAATGACGACACCGCCAACTTGGCCGTTGCCAACGGAGTACGCAAATCGTGGCTCACACTCGACAGCAGTGCTCGTCGCAGCTCGTCTGCAGCGGCTATCGCATCAGCGCGCGCGGCCTCAGCAGAAAGCTTTTCGCGGCGAACAATACCCGCGAGGTAGCCCGCGACCACGGTGACAAGGCCACGATCCCGGGCAGACAGAGTCGGGCCCGCAAGACGAAGCTGAACCGTCCCATCTTCGCTCGCCACAACGGTGTCCACTGTCTGTTCATGGCGCACTTTCTCGGGAATATGAAGGTGCTTCGAAGTGCGCTCGGGGCTAACTGCGCGCCAGGTGGCAAGGACGTCACCGTTGTCATCCAACAGCTCCGCTCGACGACAATTGAATGCCTCCCCCACCTTGCGCATCACGGCATCTTTCGGGGAAGAATCTGCACGGCGATTCAACGCGGCACGGGAAAACACCGTAAGCAGCTCAGCATCACGCGCAGCCACAGCTGCATTCGCCCGCTCAATCTTGGCGCGGCGCACAAGAATGCCAACTGCCAGAGCGATAGCCACCATGACCACGGCGATGACAGCGTTAGCGGGATCGGCGATGTCGAAGGTATGGATTGGCTCGGTGAAAAACCAATTGACCGCCAAACCGGAAGCCACCGCCACCACCACGGCCGGCCACAGGCCACCCACCAAACTGACAAGCAGAATGAGTGCAAAGTAGAACGCAGAACAGGTACCTGTTCCCAAGTCCTGGCCGTCAGCCTGCACTAACAACGCAGTGAGTCCGACGAAGGCCAACGCTGAACTAAGCCACGCGATTGCACGCTGCGGGAAGGGCCGGAAAGGATGCAGCATACGTGTGAGCGGAAGCGGCTTTTCCGGGGGAAGATTGACAAGGTGGCAGTCAATCGAGCCGGATTCGCGCAGTACTGTCTCTGCTACCGTGCTGTGCCAGTGCACGCCGAAACGCCGCCGCGGCGACACCCCGACAACAAGCTGGGTAGCGTTGACGCTTCGCGCAAAGTTGAGCAGAGCTTCCGGCACGGAGTCCCCAGTAACCTGGTGCAGCCGCGCACCCACATCGTGGGCCAGGGTCTGCAGCCGGGCAAGTTGTTGCGCCGATCCCGCCACCGAAGAGGAACGCGACGTGAAGGAATCACCAAAAACGACGTGGACCACATGCAGTTCCGCCGAAGATTTCGTCGCGATGCGCCGCCCGCGCCGGATCAGGGTCTCAGCATGGGCAACGTTTTGGATGGCCACAACTACCCGCTCACGTGCTTCCCACGTATCGGTGATTTTTTGATCCGAGCGATACGTAATGAGTGCTTCATCAACCTGATCTGCCAGCCAGAGCAGTGCCAACTCGCGCAACGCGGTGAGGTTTCCCACGCGGAAGTAGTTGTTGAGTGCAGGTTCGATGCGTGCTTCGCGGTACACGTGTCCGTCGCTAAGCCGGGTGCGCAGAAGCTGCGGGGAGACGTCGACCAACTCGATTTCATTCGCAGCACGCACTACCTCATCCGGCACGGTTTCCTGCGGTGCGATGCCAGTAATCTGCTTAACAACATCGTTGAGGCTCTCCAGATGCTGGATATTGAGAGTCGAGATAACGTCGATTCCGGCATCCAGAATCTCTTCGATGTCTTCCCAGCGCTTCTCGTGCTCTTCGTCGCGAGGATTGGAGTGGGCAAACTCATCGACAAGGACAATGTCAGGTTTACGCGTGATGACCGCAAAGGTATCCAACTCCCCGGCGGACAGACCGTCAACGGTGCGTCGCGGAATGATCTCCAAACCCTCGCACAAGGCTTTCGTATATGCGCGACCGTGGTCTTCCACAATGCCGACGACAACGTCACGGCCTTGGTTAATCAGCGTGTGCGCCTCACTAAGCATGGCGCAGGTTTTGCCCGCGCCGGGAGCGGCGCCCAACAAAATCTTCAAGGTGCCGCGTTTGGTGCGCGAGGACGGCGCAGTTGCTTCGGTCAACATTGCTTCATCTTATGAGCTGATCTTTATGAACAGGGAGTAGGCGTGGGCAACGACATATTGAGAGTTGTCACATTGACCGTGTCTTCGCCTAGAAACCCGAGGCTGGCATGCTCCGTGTTCTCGGCGATGAGCTTTTCCATCTCTTCCACGCTGATGCCCTGCTCCCGAGCCACACGCGGAGCTTGCAGCTCGGCGTACACGGGGCTGATACCGGAATCCACTCCGGAACCGGAGCCCGTGACGGCGTCGGCAGGCACACGGTCTTCGCTTACGCCTTCCCGCTGGGCAATAGCGGCGCGGCGTTCCTGGATGTTCTTCTCCAGCTCCGTGCTGCTCGTACCGTAGTTACTCATTCCCTCGGCGCGAGGGAAGAAGTAGGGGCCCTCGCTCACCCCGTCTTGGATTTGGGTAGAGCCCACGAGGCACTCTCCTTGGTAGATGAGATTGCCGTCGGCGGACTGCGGTGTGATGCGGGAAATGGCCCACACAGCCGCCGGATAGACCATGCCGAGTGCTACGACGCAGAGCAGCACGGCGACAAAACCGGCAATGAGGTTACGCAGATAAACACGCATTGTTCTTCCTTTTTCTTTGCAGGTTCTCTTTAGAGGCCTGGGAGGAGGGAGACGACCTGGTCAATGAGCCAGATGCCAATGAACGGGGTAATCACGCCGCCTAGTCCCCAAATACCGAGGTTGCGGCGCAACAGGGAGGACGCGGAGGCTGGCTTATACGACACGCCCTTGAGCGCCAAGGGGATGAGCGCGACGATGATGAGCGCGTTAAAGATCACCGCAGACACGATGGCGGACTCAGGCGAATGCAGGTGCATGATGTTGAGGCGTTCCAAGTGCGGCAACTGCGCGGAGAAGAGCGCCGGCAGGATGGCGAAGTACTTTGCCAAGTCGTTGGCCAAGGAGAAGGTGGTCAACGCACCACGGGTGATCAGCAGCTGCTTACCAATGCGAACGACGTCGATAAGCTTCGTCGGATCAGAGTCCAGGTCCACCATGTTGGCGGCTTCCTTCGCCGCGGAGGTACCAGTGTTCATGGCTACTCCCACATCCGCCTGCGCCAGGGCCGGGGCGTCGTTGGTGCCGTCACCGGTCATGGCCACCATGCGGCCTTGCGCCTGCTCTTCGCGGATGCGGGCGAGCTTATCTTCCGGGGTGGCCTCGGCGATGTAGTCATCGACACCGGCTTCCTTAGCAATGGCCGCGGCGGTCAGCGGGTTGTCGCCGGTGACCATGATGGTTTTGATACCCATCTGGCGCAGCTCGGCGAAACGCTCGGCCATGCCGGGCTTGACGACGTCACTCAGCTGCACCACCGCGATCACCTTGCGGCTGCCATCGGATTCTTCCACGGCAACTGGCAGCGGGGTACCGCCGTCTTGCGCAATCTGGGTTACTGAATCCTCGATCTCTTGCGGCCACGCGCCGCCTGCCTCAGTTACCCACTTTCGCACGGCGTCGCCCGCGCCCTTGCGCAGCTTTCTGTTAGCCAGGTCGAGACCAGACATCCTGGTAGAAGCGCTGAACGGGATGACTTCAGCCTTCCGAGCTTCCGCGTCGCCCTCGCTAGACAGAGAGTAGTTCTCCGTCAACCAGGAGACGATGGAGCGGCCCTCCGGGGTTTCATCCGCCAGGGAAGAAATGCGTGCAATCTCTGCAGCTTCACGTTCGTTCACACCCGAAGCCACGATCAGGCCCGTGGCCTGGCGGTTGCCGTACGTGATGGTGCCGGTCTTATCCATAAGAAGCGTGGCGACGTCACCGGCTGCTTCCACCGCACGGCCGGAAGTGGCCAGAACGTTGTGGCGAACGAGGCGGTTCATGCCGGCGATACCCACGGCGGATAGCAGTGCGGCGATGGTCGTCGGGATGAGGCATACCAGCAGCGCGACGAGGGACAGCGGGGACAACTCAGCGCCGGTGAACAAACCCATGGGAGCCAAAGCCGTCACGGCGATGAGGAAGAGGATAGTCAGCGTGGAAAGAAGGATGCTCAGCGCAATCTCATTCGGAGTCTTGCGGCGCTCGGCTCCTTCCACCAGAGCAATCATCGTGTCCACAAAAGTGGAACCCGGTTCAGAGGTGATCTTGACCTTGATGGAGTCAGAGAGCACCACGGTGCCGCCAGTCACGGCGCAGCGGTCACCGCCGGCCTCGCGGACGACGGGAGCCGATTCACCCGTGATAGCAGACTCGTCGACGGTAGCGGCACCTTCGATGACGTCACCGTCACCCGGGATGGTCTCCCCGGCTTCCACTCGCACGATAGAGCCTCTCGTGAGCTCAGACGCAGGGACCACCTCAATGCCGGAGTCCGTTATTAGGTTGGCAGTGGCATCATCACGCACAGAGCGCAGGCTGTCGGCCTGGGCCTTTCCGCGGCCTTCGGCATAAGCCTCCGCAAAGGCCGCGAAGGCGATAGTGAACCACAGCCATATAGTCACGACCCATCCATAGAAGCTGGGGTTGATGATGGACCACACCGTAGTCAGTGCGGCGCCGACCCACACGACGAACATCACGGGGTTGCGTGCTTGGGCAAGCGGGGACATTTTGCTCGGCAGCGCCTTCAGCGCCGCAGCGGCAAGACCGCTGTTTTTGTCCGCAGTCTTTGTGCGAGGAGCCTTGACCTGCTCAGCGGTCATGGTAGGGGTTGTCATGATAGTGCCTCCGAAATGGGACCCAGGGTGAGGACGGGGAAGAAGGTGAGTGCTGCGACTAGCAGGATGACGCCGATGGTCAACAGGGAGAAGGTGATGCCGGACGTGGGCAAGCTGCCGGCAGTGGTGGCCTGGCGCTTCTGCCCTGCCAGGCTTCCGGCTAGGTATAGGGCGAAGACGATGGGCAAGAAGCGGCCCAACAGCATGGCCAAGCCCAACGTGATCTGCCACCAGGGCTCAGTCACCGTGAGACCTGCAAAAGCCGAGCCATTGTTGTTGGCCGCGGAGGTAAACGCGTAAAGCACTTCAGAGAGGCCGTGCGCATTGTCCGCTGTGCCCGGCGCGCCGAAGTTGGTTGCAGATAGCTCGACAAGCTTGCGCTGCGCCACGGAGGCTCCGACGCCCACGAGGACTAGAACCGGCATGGTGAGGATGTAGAGGCTGACTGCCGAAATTTCCTTGCGTCCAATCTTGTTGCCCATAAACTCCGGTGTGCGGCCTACCAGGAGACCACCGATGAACACTGCTAGGATGGCCACAATCAAGAGGCCATAGAGGCCAGTGCCCACACCGCCTGGAGCGATCTCACCCAGCAGCATGTTGAGGATGAGCAAGCCGCCGCCCAGCGGGGAATAGCTATCGTGCATGGAGTCCACCGCACCCGTCGAGGTACCCGTGGTGGACACGGCGAACAATGCCGAAGCGTCAATGCCAAGGCGCTGTTCGATACCTTCCATGTTGGCGCCTGCCAACTGGGAAGCACCGCCGACGAGGGTGTGCTGTGCCCAGGTCACTAAGACAACCATCACGGTCCACAGACCACCGGCAACGCCGAGCAGCGTCCACGCGTGCTTCTGCGATTTAAGCATCACGCCGTACGTGCGAATCATGCAGAAAGAGATGACGAGCAGGGAGAAGATCTCCACCAGGTTGGTAAAGCCCGTTGGATTCTCAAACGGGTGCGCCGAGTTAGCTCCGAAGATGCCACCACCGTTGGTGCCCAGCAGCTTAATAGCTTCTTGGCTGGCCACAGGAGCACGGGAGATATCCACGCCAGAGTCAGTGACCAGGTTGGATCCAAAGGTTTGCATGGTTCCGCCAAGGATGAGCACGGTGGAGATAATGAGTGACAGGGGAAGCAGGATGCGAACCAGACCACGGGTGAGGTCCACCCAGAAGTTACCTATGAGCTTCTGACCATCCTGCGTTGCCGCCACGTCGCGCTGGTAACCCAGGTGGCCGATGCCACGGATCAACGCAACAGCCACGCACATGCCCACAGCAGCCGAGACAAAGTTTTGTACGGTCAGGCCCAGCATCTGCGAAGCATTGGTCAGGGTGTCTTCGCCGGAATAGGACTGCCAGTTGGTGTTGGAAGTAAAGGAGGCCGCAGTGTTGAAGGCCATCCACGGCTCCACTGCGTCTTCGCGGGCGTTGCCAAAGCTTGGCAGCACTGCTTGGAGCCGCTGCACTGCGTAAAGAACCAAGACGGAGGCCAGGCTGAAGCCCAGCAGCGCACGAGTGTAGTTCTTGGCGTTATGGCCCCGGTTGGGGTCAACCCGCAAAATTCTGTATATGAGGCGCTCGACAGCCCAGTCTTTTTCAGAGGTATAGGTACGAGCCATCCAGTTACCAAGCGGCACATAAGCCGCCGCTAGAAGGGCAAAGAGGGCGAGGTACTGCGGTGCTACCGCCACAATGCTGGCGATCATGCGAAACGCTCCGGGTCAATAAGAGAAATGATGAGATAGGCCACGAGCGCGACAACAATAATGAGCCCGATAACCGCTGTGATGGTGTTCATGATTTACGCGTCTCCGTCCATAAACTCGTTGATGGCGGAGGGAGCGCTAAATGTAAGGACCACGATCACGATGACCAGAATGTCCAACATGTGGGAGAGACCCCCTTGGGTGAAAGCAATACAAGGTGTGCCCGGTGCCCCAGAGCATCGAGCGCCGGTGCTGGTGAGCACCTGCCGAGCATTGACGTTAGGCCCGCTCCCCCCTAGACCTACGGGTTATTTGCGGCATCTTTACACCCCTTGACCCCGATTTTTACGCTTTATTTACGGACTCCCTTACTTCCCTTCCGCTTTAGGGGAAATCAACGCATTCGTGATACGCGCCGTGCACAGTCTCCTCCCCTCGTCATCTGTAATGACGATCTCGTGGGAGCACAGCGTCATACCCAGCTTGATAGCGGTGGCCGTCGCCGTGACCTGACCCGAGCGCCCGGAGGCGTGGTGCGTCGCGTTGATGTCCACGCCGACAGCGACCTTGCCCAGCGTCGAGGCGTGAATCACCGCCGCCCAGCTGCCGACGGCCTCAGCGAGACAGGCCATCGCGCCGCCGTGAAGCAGCCCGAAGGATTGGGTGTTGCCCTCAACCGGCATGGTGGCCACCACCCGCTCGGCTGACTCTTCCAGGATTTCTACGCCCATCTTCTTGTCCAGCTCACCCAACTGAATCTTCCATACCTCTGCGGCCATGCCGTGCTCCTTACTTAATCCTAGAAATGTGACGCAGACTATACTAGCCTGTATTTACTGACCAACCGTTCGGAAACTAATGGAAAGGCCAAACTTTTCGCTATGACTGAAGCCCTCGTCCCCAGCTATCTCTCCGGCCAGTGGCTCACCCCGGACAACCCTTCGCGCGTTGCGGACGTGCACGACGCCTCCACCGGGGATGTCGTCGCCCTAGTTAGCGCCGAAGGCCTCGACATCGCCGGCGCCATCGATTACGCCCGCAATACCGGGCGCGAAGGGCTGCAGAAGCTCACCTTCCACGAGCGCGCCCTCAAGCTCAAGGAGCTGGCGATCTATCTCCAAGATCACCGCGAAGAGCTCTACGAACTGGCCAACAAGGCTGGCGCTAATAAGCGCGATAACTTCGTCGATATCGACGGCGGCATTTCCACCATGTTCACCTTCTCCTCGAAGGGCCGCCGCGAGATGCCCAATTCCACCGTCATGCCGGATGGCGAGGCAGAGGTCTTTTCCAAGGACGGTTCCTTCATTGGCCGCCACATCTACACCTCCATCCCCGGCGTCGCTGTGCAGATCAACGCCTTCAACTTCCCCGTCTGGGGCATGCTGGAGAAATTCGCCCCGGCTTTCATCGCGGGCGTGCCTTCCATTGTTAAGCCCGCTACGCCCACCGGCTATATCACCGCGGCCTGCGTGCACCTCATGATCGATTCCGGAATCCTGCCGGAGGGCAGCCTGCAGCTCATCTCCGGCTCCGCTCGTGACCTGCTGGATCACCTGGATTACCGCGATCACGTAGCCTTTACCGGCTCTGCCGATACAGCGAATACGCTGCGCGCACACCGCAACGTCATCGAGGGTGGCATCCAGTTCAGCGCGGAGGCGGACTCCCTCAACGCCGCCATCCTCGGCGCAGATGTTACCGCGGATTCCCCGGAATTCGATGCCTTCGTCAAGGCGGTCTTCGGCGAGATGACCTCGAAGGCAGGCCAGAAGTGTACCGCCATCCGCCGCGCCATCGTCCCGCATGCGCTTGTCGACGCCACCATCGAAGCCCTCAGCGCACGTCTGCGCGACAAGGTCGTCGTGGGTGATCCGCGTGATGCCTCCGCCACCATGGGCCCGCTGGTCTCCGCGGATCAGAAGGCGGACGTCGCGGAGGCCGTCGAGAAGCTCAAGGCAGGCGGCGGTGAGGTTGCCTACGGCGGAGAGGAGGCCGAGGGCGCCTTCTTTAACCCCACTATCCTGCGCTTTGCCGATAACCGTGCCCAGGCCGTCCACGACACCGAGGCCTTCGGCCCCGTCGTCTCCTTCCTGGGCTACGACTCCCCCGCCGAGGCTGTCGAGCTCGCCGCCCTGGGCTCCGGCTCATTGGTCGCCTCCGTTATTACGCACGATCCCCAGCTCGCCCGCGAATTTGCCCTCGGCATCGCCGCCCACCACGGCCGCCTGCACTTCCTCGACCGCGATGATGCAAAGACCTCCACCGGCCACGGCTCTCCCCTTCCGCACCTCGTGCACGGCGGGCCGGGCCGCGCCGGTGGCGGTGAGGAGCTGGGTGGTGTGCGCGGCATCCTGCATTACATGCAGCGCACCGCAGTTCAGGGAACCCCGGATCACCTCACCGCCATCACCGGCCAGTGGCACCGCGGCGCCGCCGTGCAGCGCGTCACCCGCGCGGACGTCGACAGTGGCCAGGGCACCCACCCCTTCCGCAAGGACCTGGCAACACTGCAGATCGGTGACCAGTTCGCCTCTGATCTGCGCCACGTCTCCCTCGAAGAGATACTCGAGTTCGCGGAGAAGACCGGCGATACCTTCTATGCCCACACTGACGAAGAGGCCGCAACGGCCAACCCCTTCTTCCCGCGCCGCGTGGCACACGGCTACCTGCTGGTCTCCTGGGCCGCAGGGCTCTTCGTGGAACCGGCACCGGGCCCGGTCCTGGCCAACTACGGCCTGGAAAACCTGCGTTTCATCACGCCGGTGACCTATGACGATTCCATCCGCGTGGAGCTGACCGCCAAGCGCATCACCCCGCGCGTGACCGATGACTACGGCGAGGTGTGCTGGGACGCCGTGCTCTACAACCAGGAGGATGAGATTGTGGCGACCTACGATGTCCTCACCCTCGTGGAGAAGGTCAACACGACCTACGCCTAGGGCACGCTCTCGGCTTAAAACCGAAGCTGCGAGCCAAGTCACACAATCGGGGCGAGTTTCTTTTATCATTACTGTCATGAAAGAAACTAACCCCGCTAACAACTCGCTGACCAGCGCAGCATCTGGCTCCGTCATCATCGTCGGCAGCGGCCTCGCCGGCATGGTCGCCGGCTACGAGGCCCTCAAGGGCGGCAAGCACGTCATCTTCCTGGAGCAGGAAAACCGCAACAACCTCGGCGGCCAGGCCTTCTGGTCACTCGGCGGGCTGTTCTATGTCAACTCCCCCGAACAATCCATGATGCGGGTCAAGGACTCCGAAGAGTTGGCCTGGCGGGACTGGGCCAACTCCGCAGATTATGACCCGGTGACCGAGGATGACCGGCACGACTACTGGGGCGAGAAATGGGGCCGCGAATACGTGCGCTTCGCCGCCAATGAAAAGCGCGGCTACCTCAAGTCCTTGGGCCTCAACGTCCTGCCCACCATCGGCTGGGCCGAGCGCGGCTCCGGGGATGCCTCCGGTCACGGCAACTCCGTGCCGCGCTTCCACCTCACCTGGGGCACGGGCCCAGAGGTCGTGCGCGTTTTCCGCGAACCACTCCTTAAAGCAGAAGAACAAGGCCAGGTAGAATTCCACTTCCGCCACCGCGTGGACGAGCTCGTCGTCGACAACGACGACACTGGTAGCCCCCGCGTCGTCGGCGTGCGCGGCAGCGTCCTCTCCCCCACCAGCCAGGCGCGTGGTGAGGCGAGCCCGAGGGACGTCGTCAAGCACTTCGAGCTGCGCGGCTCCGCCGTGGTCATCGCCACCGGCGGCATCGGCGGCAATCTGGAGAAGGTACGCAAGATATGGCCCACTGAGCGTTGGGGCGAATGCCCGAAGGAGCTGGTCACGGGTGTTCCCGCGCATGTCGACGGCCGCGGCATCGACATCGCCCAGCAGGCCGGCGCCTCCGTGGTCAACACCGACCGCATGTGGGCCTACACCGAGGGCATGACCAACTGGAATTCCATCTGGCCCGGCCACGGCATCCGCATCATCCCTGGGCCCTCGGCGCTGTGGCTCGACGCCGAAGGCAACCGCCTGCCCACCAACCTCTTCCCCGGCACCGACAACCTGGCCGCGCTCGCCCACATTGGCCAGACCGGCCACGGCTATTCCTGGTTCGTGCTCAACAAGGCCATCGTGGACAAGGAGTTCATCTTCTCCGGCTCGGAGCAGAACCCAGACCTGACGGACAAAGAGTTCAAGAAGCTCGCCGGCAAGCTGGGCCCCGGCACGCACGTGGCCGTCAAGGCCTTCATGGACAACGGTATCGACTGGGTCGTGGAAGACAACCTGGAGGATCTCGTCGCCGGAATGAACGAAATCTCTCCGGAGGGCTCCCCCACCATTGATGTGGCCCAACTTCGAAAAGTCCTGGAAGACCGCGATTCTCAGCTGAACAACCCTTTCAGCAAGGATGCCCAAGTCAACTACCTGCGCGTCGCCCGCGGCTTCTTAGGCGACAAACTCATCCGCGTGGCTCCCCCGCACCGCATCCTCGATGAATCCAAGGGCCCACTCATCGCAGTGCGCCTGAAGTTCCTGACCCGCAAGACGCTCGGTGGCCTGGAGACCAACCTCGATGGCCAGTGCCTCAATCCCGATGGCACGGTACTCCCCGGCCTTTACGCCTGCGGTGAGGCCTCCGGTTTCGGCGGTGGCGGCATGCACGGCAAGAATGCGCTGGAGGGCACCTTCCTCGGCGGATGCATCCACTCTGGCAAGCGTGTGGGCGAAGCGTTGGCGCGCGGCTAGCACGGTTTTCTAATACTGTCGGTCACTATGAACCTCGCTAGGAACGTCCGCATCGACGTGGAGAATCCCTTCTTCACCACGTCCCGCTTCGTCGCCGCCCCCGCGGAACTCACCGTGGGCGAGATGATGATCATCGTCCACGCCGCACTGGGCCTCGAGCCCTCGCATCCGGGAATCCTCGTGGGTGAGGAAGGCACGCCAATCGACGTCCTCAGCATCATTGACCAAGACTTTTTCGAGACTTTCCGGGAGGTAGCGCACTACCACCCCTCGGACGGCGCCTGGAATATCAGCATCAGCGTGGCCGATAGCTCGCGCGTCGTCATGGGCCTTCCCGCGCTTATCGCTGGTGAGGGCCCCGATCTGATGAGTGAGCTGGGCAGCGCCGAGGCGATGTTCAAGGTGGTCCTCGATGTCCAGGCCACCATGGCCTACATGGCCGTACCCACGGATAGTATGGAGCGCATCTTCGCGCTCTTCCCCAATTACACGCTGGACCAAATCCACCAACGCCTCACCACGTTCTTCCCGCCAGCAGTGGCGCAGCGCCTGGCCACCATGGGCACGGAGGCCGCCAACCTCGAGGGCGGCACCAAGCCCGCGCTGCCTGGGGATCTCCCGCTCGATCCCTTCCGCTCCACACCCTTCGAAGACATCCCCGTGCCCTCCCCGGAGCTGCTGAAACAATGGCGCGCGGACATCCACGAGGCTTACCCGGAGCTGCGCCCCGACTATGAGCTGCCGGCGCTTGACGACGCCACCGCCGCCCACGTAGGCCAGCGTATACGCGAATACCTCGAGGTCATCGAGGAATTCCCACGCCTGACCGGGGCCGGCTACCTCAAGCAGGCGGCCGTCGCGCGCCTCAAGGAGGGACTGAATAGCCCCAATGATTTTGATGAGGTCAAGCGCGAAGACTACCACCAGCCGTTGCTGAACTTGCGGGGTTTCTTGACGGACTTGGATTGGATCAAGACCACGACGACGGATATCAAGCTCACCAAGTATGGCCGCAAGGCCATGAGCGATCCGCTCTGGGCAACGCAGGTCGTCCTGAACAACATCCCCTATGCCTACGCCGAACCGGAGGGCATTCCTCAACTGTCCTTCGAACTAGTCCATTTATTCCGCGGCGAGTGGGAGTTCAACCCGGAATACGATTACACGCACGCCATCACCCGCGATTTGTTATTCACGCTGGGCGTCCTTGAGGATGACTCCACGTTTCCCATGATTACCGATGGCTGCGAGGGCTTCCTCGGCGCGATCATCACCAAGGTGCGCGAGGAGCTGAACCAAGAGCTGGATTAGCTCCAAGCCGCGACCATGTAGACGACACTCATAACACTGCTCCCTGGTGTTGTTCGGCGGTGAGGTGGGATTGTTGCGCACTAAATCCGCCTAGGTCAGGAAGGCGTCCTGCAAAAGGCATCTGGTAAAAGGCATCTTTGGGTCTAAAAACGCCATCTGCACTGAGTAAATGGCGTTTTTGGTCGCGAAAACGCCATTTGACTGATGCCTTTTGTAAGACGCCTTTTGTCAGTTGCCTCCTGCATATCAGTGGAGGCACGCAGACGTTGCGCGCTGCGAGGGGAGTGACGAAGGTACACGCCTCGGCGCAAAACTGCCCTAACTGACAATTTTCCCCACGATCCTTCGCTGGAAGGGCGCTGGTTTCGTCAACTAGGGCAGTTGCGGCCGCCATCTAACGGGGCCGCGTTGGTTTTATTTGACCACCAGGTTGACCATGCGGCCCGGGACGTAGATCTCCTTGACCACGTTCTTGCCAGCGGTCAGCTCGGCGATGCGCTCATCGCTCTTTGCCACGCCCACGACGGTGGCTTGGTCGGCATCGGCGGGCACCATGACGCGGGCCTTGACCTTGCCGTTGATCTGCACCGGAACCTCAATCTCATCGTCGACGAGGTACTTCTCATCGAACTCCGGGAAGGACTCGTAAGTAATCGTCTCCTCGTGACCGAAGCGCTTCCACAGCTCCTCCGCAATGTGCGGGGCAACAGGGGAGACCAGCTGGGCCAAGGGCTCCACCGCGGCGCGCGGAGCGCCCTTCGGGTAGGCCTTGGTCAGGTAGTTCACGTACTCGATGAGCTTGGCCACCACGGTGTTCAGGCGCAGGTTCTCGTAGTCATCGCGCACGCCGGCGATGGTGCGGTTGAGCTGCTTCAGGTCATCCTCGGAAAGCTCGGCGTCCGTCGTCGACAGCTCGCCAGAGTTCTCGTCGATAGCCAAACGCCACAGGCGCTGCAGGAAGCGCTGCGCGCCGACGACGTCCTTCGTCGCCCACGGGCGGGAAGTGTCCAGCGGGCCCATGGACATCTCGTACACGCGCAGGGTATCGGCACCGTACTCGTTGCAGATATCATCCGGAGCCACGGCGTTCTTCAGGGACTTGCCCATCTTGCCGTACTCCTGATTGACCTCTTCATCCCCGTAGTAGAACGCGCCATCGCGTTCTACTACCTCGGCGGCCGGGACGTAGACGCCGCGGGAATCGGTGTAGGCGTAGGCCTGGATGTAGCCCTGGTTGTACAGGCGGCGGTAGGGCTCCTTGGAGCTCACGTAGCCCAGGTCGAAGAGGACCTTGTGCCAGAAGCGCGAGTAGAGCAGGTGCAGCACAGCGTGCTCAACGCCACCGACGTAGAGGTCTACGCCGCCCGGATCGTTGGCGCCGTGCTCTTCTGGGCGCGGGCCCGTCCAGTAGCGCTCATTCTCCAGATCGCAGAAGACTTCATCGTTCGTCGGATCGATGTAGCGCAGCTGGTACCAGGACGAGCCTGCCCACTGCGGCATGACGTTGGTATCGCGGTAGTACGTCTTGGGGCCATCCCCAAGACCCAGGTCCAGCTCCACCTCAACCCATTCGCGGGCCTTGGCCAGCGGCGGCTGCGGGGAGGACTCGGCATCATCCGGGTCGAAGGACACCGGCTTGTAGTCTTCCACCTCAGGCAGCTCGATGGGCAGCATCGACTCCGGCAGCGGGTAGGCCTGGCCAGCCTCATCGTAGACGATGGGGAAGGGCTCGCCCCAGTAGCGCTGGCGGGCAAACAGCCAGTCACGCAGCTTGTACTGGATCTTCTCGCGACCCACGCCCTGCTCCTCCAACCACGGGATGATGGCGGCGATGGCCTCATCCTTGGACATGCCGTTGATGTCCAGGGAATCGTTAGCGGAGTTTACGGCCTTGCCGGACTCGGTATACGCCTCCTTGGTGATGTCGCCGCCAGCGACGACCTCCGTAATGGGCAGGCCAAAGACGGTGGCGAACTCGTAGTCACGGGTATCGTGCGCCGGGACCGCCATGATGGCGCCGGTGCCGTAGCCGGTCAGGACGTAGTCCGCGATGAAGATCGGGACCTTCTTGCCGTTGACCGGGTTAGTGGCATAAGTGCCCAGGAAGACGCCGGTCTTTTCCTTGTTCTCCTGGCGCTCCAGGTCGGACTTCGCGGCGATGGAAGCACGGTAGGCCTCCACGGCCTCCTTCGGATCATCGTGGCCAAAGGTCCAGCGCTCATCGACGTCATCCTCGTAGGGGATGGGGGAGAGGAGGGCGTCGACAAGCTCGTGCTCCGGGGCCAGCACCACGTACTCCGCGCCGAAGAGGGTATCCGGGCGGGTGGTGAAGACGTCGATGTTGTAGCCCTCAGCGTGGAAGGTGACCTCCGCGCCGCGGGAGCGGCCAATCCAGTTGCGCTGCATGGACTTGACCTTCTCCGGCCAATCCAGAAGCTCCAGGTCATCGAGCAGGCGGTCGGAGTAGGCGGTAATGCGCATCATCCACTGGCGCAGGTTTTTGCGGAAGACCGGGAAGTTTCCGCGCTCGGACTTGCCCTCCGCGGTGACCTCCTCGTTGGCCAGCACCGTGCCCAGGCCCGGACACCAGTTCACGGTGGAGTTGGACAGGTAAACAAGACGGAATTCGTCGAGCGCGTGGCGCTGCTCTTCCTTGCTGAGATCCGCGTAATAGCGGCCGTCCTTGGTGGTGCGCTTGCCCACCTCAAGCTCCTTGATGAGCTCAGAGATCGGGCGCGCCTTCTGCTGCTCCTCATCAAACCAGGAGTTATAAATCTGCAGGAAGATCCACTGCGTCCACTTGAAGAAGGAGGGGTCGGTGGACTCCACGGAACGGCGTGGATCGTGGCCCAAGCCCAGAATGCCCAGCTGGCGGCGCATGTTCTTGATATTCGCCTCCGTCGTGGTGCGCGGGTGCGTACCTGTCTGGATGGCGTACTGCTCCGCCGGCAGGCCGAAGGCGTCATAGCCCAACGTGTGCAGGACGTTCTTGCCCAGCATGCGTTGATAACGCGCATAGGTATCCGTAGCGATATAGCCCAGCGGGTGGCCCACATGAAGGCCTGCGCCCGAAGGGTAGGGGAACATGTCCTGGATGTTCAGCTTCTCCGCGGGAAGCTCCTTACCCTCCTCCGCGAGCGGACCGACTGGGTTCGGCGCGTTAAACGTGCCGTTGTCCTTCCAGTACTGCTGCCAGGCCTTTTCAATCTGCGCGGCGAGCTCCGGCGTGTAGCGGTGGGTGGTGTTATCGCTCGGGTTAGTCATGCTTTGACAGTGTAGTCACCGCACGGAAATCACCCCAGTTAGACCCAGCTAGACCGCGTCCTTTTCCGCAGCACGGCGGCACTTAGTTGGCCTGTGCCGTTGCTTCAATCCGTTCAAGCCGTTTGCGCAAATCCACAATGACGTCGGTCTTGTTGTGGAAGATATCGACAACAGAGCCCTCTTCATCAAAGGGCGGCTGGAAAATTTCCTCGTAGGCCACGCCACCGTTGTGAACCAGCACGTCCACCAGTATCTTGATGAAGCGGATTTGGGCGGCGCTGAACGAAGTGTTGCTGAGAAGGTCTGCAAATTGCTCCTGGACTGCAGCTTCATCAAGGCCCACCAAGCGGCGAATGAAGGCAGGAATACTGTCTCCACCCATGCGTTCCCGCAGCTTGTCAATGCTTTCCTCGAAGCCCACGCTTCCCCCGCCAGCCTGAGCCACCATGGCTTCCAACGCGGCAACATCCTCTGCGTTAAGCGCGCGTGCACTGCGCAACTTGATCATCGCGAGATCGTTGTCGTGTTCCTGCAGCACTTCACGCAGCTGTTGTTCGGCCTGAGAGGGGTAAGAGCCTGTTCCGGGCAGCCGCACAGGCATCTCATCATCGATCGTGAGTTCACCCATCTCATCCTGGATGTCGAGGGTCACGGCGTTGCGCTTTCCCTTGGGCACGAACTGGATGAGCGAACGCATGCCGATGCGGATGGTCTCGAGGTCCTCGACCGTAACGTTCTTCCACCACTCTGGATCCAGCGCGCGCTCGAGGAAGGACCGCCGCTCGGCCACCATGGGGATTGTGGAACTCACGGCCATGAGATCATTCGCCATACCCTCCACGCGTTGGCGCAGTGCCGCAAACTCGGGGCTGTGGTCGAGCAACCCCACTTGGAGCTTCAGAATCACCAGATCAAAGCGCTTAGCTGTCTCTGGTTCTTTCATTGTGTTCAGCGGCAGGTGTGCGAGATGGCGGCGCAGCTGCTCAGCCTTTTCCTCATTCACGTCGTCCCAGGCGGAGCGCTCGCGGTAGCGCATCAGGGTTTCTTTGTCGCCGGGCCGGACCATGATGTGGCCTAGCGGTACAGACGCCGTTGAGGCGTGGAGGGAGTCGGCAAGCTCGGCGCGCAGGTCTGGGGCATCGGAGTGCTTGTCCAGCTGCGCGAGCAGTCCCACGCGGGCATCAAAAAGCTTTTCCGACAGCGATCGCGGGCGTCCCGTGGCCGAATCACGGGCTTCACCCTTGTAGAACTCATCCACGTTGCCGCAGAAGTCAAAGATAAGGAAGTGCGTCTTGTCCATCCCCGGCCCGAAGAGGTCCGGGCGCAATCGCGTCCCTCGGCCCACCATCTGCCAGAATTTGGTGGGGGAGTAGATGGGTTTGAAGAAGACGAGGTTAACCACCTCGGGTACGTCGACGCCAGTGTCCAGCATGTCCACGGAAATCGCGATGTTGACGTCCCCGTCCGGATTTGCAAACTCGTCTAAGGCCGACTGCGCATACTTTGTGTGCGTGGTGATCACGGAGGCACCAGTGCGCGAATACTCCGGGAACGTCGCGTCAAAGACTTCCTTAATCAGCTCCGCGTGGCGTTGGGTCCGGGCGAAGATGATGGTCTTTCCCAATTGGTCGCCGCCCACGCGAATCCCGTTCTCCACCACGGTTTTCAACACCTTGCGTATGGTGTCCTTGTTGAACAGGTAGCGGTTGATCTCCGCCGAGGAAATCTGCCCGGGCGGATCTAGGCGCCCGCCGTCCTCGTCGGTACCCCAATCGGACGTGTCCCACGCCAGCTGCTCCTCGGGGGAAAGCTCGTCATAGGACATGCCACGGCGCAGGAAGAGCGAGTCCTGCCGAGCCGTCTTGAAGGGAACGAGGTTTCCATCTGCCACGGCTTCATCGAGGCTGTACTCGAAGGACGGGGTTTTATCCTCCATCTCAAAGAGCGCATATGTGTCATGGTCGATTTCGCTCTTCGGCGTCGCCGTCAGCCCCACCACGTAGGCATCGAAGTACTCCAAGATGCGCTTGAAGCGGTTGTACACGGAGCGATGGGCCTCATCCACGATGATGAGGTCAAAGTCGAACGGCCCAAACTTGGCCGGCTTGTCTCCGTCATCCCCAATCAGGTTCATCATGGTGTTGTAGGTAGTGACGTACACGTCACCCACCTGCTCAGGATTCTTGATGAGGTTCACGGGCGTGGACTCCGCGTACATGCTCACAAAAGCCTTGTGCGCTTGGTTGACCAAGGCAGTGCGGTCAGCTAGGAACAGCACCTTGCCCACCCAGCCGGCCTGGCGCAACAGCTTGGCGGTGGCCACGGCCACACGCGTCTTACCAGTTCCCGTCGCCATGACCAGCAATGCTTGGCGACGCCTCCGCCTCTCCAACGTCTCCGTCACCGCGCGGATGGCCTCGAGCTGATACGTGCGGGCGCCGCCGCCAGCAATCTCCGTATCAACCGGCGTCTCACTCAACAGGGCACGCATGGTGCGCCGCCCGATCATGCGTCGCAATTGCTGCGCGGTGGGGAAACCTTCGACCTCACGCGCTGGGTAACCCACACCGGAACCGGGAAGGTTCGCGGCATCATCGATCAGGTCAATGTGATAGCCGTTGCTACACAGCATGACAGGCCGTGTGCCGTATTCGCGCTCGATGCAGTCCGCGTACCGCTTTACCTGTACGGAGCCTACGCTCATGGACTCCATGGACTTCTTCGCTTCGAGGACGGCCAACGGTGTGCGGTCATCATCCCACAAGACATAATCTGCGTAGCCAACGCCGGAGGGATTGGGCATACCGTGTAACTCGAGCTCTCGAGTGATTGAATCATCACTAAACCCTGCTGCTTCGAGCATCGGATCAATGAGCTGTCGGCGGGTCTCGGCCTCGCTGATTGCCAAAGGCGCAGCCGACGGTGCTGCCACCCCGGCGCGCTCTGCCGCGGCTGCTTGTTGCTCAGCCAACTGCTCCTGGAGGGCCTCAATCTTGGCAGCAAGTTCGTCTTTCACCTGCCGTGCAGCTTCGCGCTCTGCTTCGGCTTCTTCCTGCGCATCAGCCAGATCCGCCTTCGCCCGGAGCTCCGCGCTCCGCCGCTTAAGCTCAAACTGGGCTGCCTCACGAAGGCGCTTCTCCTCCGCTTCGCGCGCGGCTTCCTTGGCCTCATCGAGCAGCAGCCGGTTCTTCTTTAGCTCCTCATCCTGCTGCGCTAGCTTCTTGAGGTACGCGGCGGTCTGCGCTTGGGAGCGCCCAGCAACGTGAATGCCTGAAGAGTCAGCTGTGGCCTGGCCCAGCAGGTTAGTATCAAAAGCCGCCTGCGGACCCGGTGCGGCCTGAGGGTTGGCCGAGTGGTACCGCACCGCCCAGGCCATGAGGTCATAGAGGTGCGCCGCCGTCTTCCGCGCCCTCTGCGGGGAGGTCGGCGCTTGCTTGCCTTCCATGTCGTCTGCGTGCGCGGCGTCGTTGCCGCTCTTGCGCACGAGAGTCATCTTGCGCAGCATGGTCTTATTGTCCACACACTTAGTGAAGGCGCGGTCTCGGGTCATCTCCGCCAAGCTACGGTTCTGAGTGTCACCCAAATTTCGGAGCACCCAGATGTGGCTGACCACTCGCTCCAGCACCTTGCGCGCATAGAAGCAGGAAATCACCGGGTCCGCATCGACGAACCGCTCTACCTTCAGGCACTCCTCATACGCCGTGGGCCAGACGTAACGTACAAAGCCGAAGTTGCTGCGTGCAGGCCCACCTGGCACACCGTTGCGTCCGGCAGTCGGGGGAGTAGTGGTCACCATAGAGTTCTCCAGGGACAAGTTTTCACATCACCAGGGACGTGGTGTCATATCGAATACAGCTTGATTCCAGTAATACTAAGTCACCACCCGATACCTAGCTACCAGAATTACTCCGTTCCCGGGTCAATCTCTTCAGCCTCTCTCTTCCCTGACCTATCGCCGTCCTCCCTGGTTAATCACTGCATTCGCCCCTTGTCCTTGCCTAAATACGCCACTAAAATCACCGTTGTCCTGCAGTTCTACAGTTGACTGTTCCAAGGTCCACCAATCAAAACAAGGACACCAATAAACCAATAAAGAAGGACAAAACACCCGTCCACCGGATGTTCAGACAAGGCAGCTAAAACGATGACCAGTAATTCTTTGCGCGAACTCACCCAGCGTTCTGACCACGTAGTGCGTGCAGTGGCCGCTACGGGTCACAACGTGGTCATCACTGACCGCGATCAAGCCATCGTTCGAATTGTCCCCATCTCATCCCCAGATAGCCCCGTGAAGCAATTAGTGGCTGCCGGAATTTTGAGCCACGCTCCAGAGCCTTATTCACAGCCAGCCGCCACAGCCCCGCAGCCAAGGCACACAGACAATCTGCGTCCTGGAACCGACATTATTTCGCTACTGGACCGTGACGACCGCTTGTGATGGCTTATGTGGATGGCTCGTTGCATGACCCCATCCAGATGCGCCGACAGACTATCCACGCCGAGCCTTCTGCGCCGCTTCCTTGCGGACGTTTTTAAAGATCTGCGTAATGTCCACAGCGCCGTCAGTTTTATCTAGAGTATCTACGTCATAGGCACCAGCACGCTGGGCCTCAGACGCCAGCTCTCGCAGTGCTTTGCGGCGTTCACTCCGCAGCCCATCTCGGTACCGCAATAGGTCAACGAGCCGAACTCTCCTATGCCTTCCACCGGTAGTGCGCTCAAACGCAATCGATCCATCCTCAAGCTTCTTCACCAGAGTCGGCCTACTAATGCCCAGGAAATCTGCCGCTTGCTGCGTTGTGAGCAACTGGTCTACGGGCGCAACAGTCGCGGCCTTTCCTTGCTGCATCGCGTGAACTGCGTCTAACAACACGCTCAATGCCTCCTCGGGCAGATCTACCGCCTGCCCGTCGGGCCCCACTAGCGCAGTAGGTCCCGACTGCTGCTCTAAGAACCTGCTCACGTCAAGCATGGCTTTCAGGTCCTGCGGCGGAAGCGTCGTGTGGGGGCGGTGATTCCGTGCCTCATCCATAAGGCCATCATAGGGCAATTCGAAAAATTCGAAAGGGCGAACGCAGCTCCTCGTGCCCGATGAATGCCTACTCAATTTCATGCTGCGGCATGCATCGTTTCTTCAAGGCAGCAGGCCAACAAACAAGCAGATCCATAAAAATAATTTTGATTACTAATAACCAAGACTTCAGACACAATCTTGAGCTATAACTACAAGGTCACTATTTCTCTTCTCTGAAAGTTGAACTCTCTCATGACATACTCTCGGCTCGGTCTTGGAGTCTCCATCGCCGTTTCGCTCTCCTTGGTTTCTGTCCCTTCCGCTACTGCTCTCGATGCTCAGCTGGACACTCGCAATGGCAAAGAGATTTGTGTGGTCTCCCTCGACTCCGCGGAAAAGGAAATCTCTAAGAAGTACTTCGCTGCGAAACTCGAGGAACAAACCAAACTGCAGAACCGCATGCGCCAGGACTTCCCGCAGTATGCGGACAGCTTTGCCCGCCTAGACTCCGCCCCTCAGACCCACAAAATGCTCACTTTCTGGTCTGACATCAGCTTCTTTGCGCTCCCCACTGAGGCTGAGCTTGCAGCTCAGGGCTACGACCGCTTGGACGCTTCCTACCTCGTATTCACCAATTCTGACACTGAGGCCAAGTACAAGGATTGGGCGGCCAACGGATATCCCTTCAATTGGGAAGTGGCGCGCAATTGGACTCCCAGCGAACTCGCTGAGTATCCCTACGGCGATCTCCCCGTAGTGAACTCACAGAACGGTGAAGTCGAGGATTCTGCCATGGATCTTCGGACGCAGGTACCCTCGTACTCCGCAGGTCTACATGCTGGTTTCCCCACTACTTCTCAAAAGCTGACCAATCTCATGAAGCCGGGGGAGCTTCGTCTGCAACCTCTCGAGGATGAATTCGAAGCCGTAGCAGGCCTCGAAGTCATGGGCTTTACCTTGCCCTTCAGCTCCACTGTCACCCTTGCTGGTGCTTGCGAAAACGCCTACCTCGCGAAGGAACAATCCGAAGCTGAGGCCTCTACTACGCCGCCGACCTCTGAACCAGTTCCGTCCACTAGAACAACCACGACACCGACCACTTCCGTTGTGCCTCCTTCTACGACGGAACCAACCACAACCCGTCCGGCTAAGACCACCCCGGCGGCTACTTCTACTGCACCCGCAAAGCCGACCACGGCAAAGCCAACTACAACCAAGCCCAAGCCGACCACGACCAAGTCCACCTCTGCGCCTACGTCCACCGCGCCCGCAAAGCCGACCACAACCACTCCAGCGCCGAAACCCAATAAGACCAATGACAGCGGTTCCTCCACTGGCGGAATCATCGCCATCATCTTGGCAATTCTTGCCGCCGCAGGTATTGGTGTTGTGGCCTTCCTGCCGCAACTAGGGTTCAAGCTCCCTTTCTAGAGATTGGCTTCTTAGGCTATCGCCATTAACTCTTTTAAGGCGAAAGAGCGGAAATAGTTTCCCCGACGTGACCAATGACAGGCGCCCAGCTCCATTTCGTTGAACTGGGCGCCTGTCCTTTTTTTAAACGCAGCGAAAGGCTGTACTCGCTCCCGCAAACGCAAGAATCCGCCCCTACCTACTCGAAGTAATCCTCATCCACCTCGACCAGGGCCACGGTCCTCTTGACCTGCACACCTACGCCGTAACGAATCATCAGTTTCGCCAACCTGTCCCCGTCGATTAAAACGACGCGTGACGACACCGCATCCGCATACTCCTGCGCCTTATCTGAAAACGTCGCTGTAGTCAGAAACACCCCTCGATCCGCCTGTGCCCCCTGCAGCGCACCCACGAATCCCTGAATAGCCGGTCGGCCGATGCTCTTATCCAACGCATACCGCTTAGCCTGCACGTAAATGCGGGACAGCCCCAGCGCATCCTGATCAATAATCCCGTCAATTCCACCATCGTTGGATAACTGCGTGCGTGTAGCCTTGCCCTGCGTACCGCCATATCCCATGGCCATGAGCAAGTCCAGCACTGCCTGTTCAAAGAACGCCGGGTCATTGTCGTGCAACCGAGTCAGCAGCTCACCAGCCACGAATTCGTTGTTGCGAGACACACCGGTTTCCACCTGCTCTACCGGATCGAGCTCGCTCTCGGCCTCTGGAAGGACGCTTTGCTTATCAGCGCTTACCTCGTCCCCAGCCTTATTCCCAGGATTCCGGCCCCGCCACGTTAGCGCCGCTTCCGTGCCCGCAATCTCTCCCAACAGCTGCTTCTCCGTCATTCCTTCCGGGTAGCGTGCCAGTAGGTCACGGCCAAAATCTGTAATTTGAAAACGCGCCCTCGCCGGTGAAGTAATGGCATTCGCCTTCTTAAGGAATGTCAACGCCCACCCAACACGGTTTTCAAAGCGCGACTGCCCCGACGCAATGGTCTCAAGCCGTTCTTCATCAGTAATACCCGCATACGACGCAGTTATCTCAATGAGCTCCCGACGTCGGAGCTCAGCTCCATTCGCACTAAGAGCTTCCAGCACCGGGCCCATGTAGGCTTCCCATCTTTCGACAGCCATTAGAGTTCTCCTTGGAATGCGCGGGTGGATAGGGAATTGCTCAATTCCAAAACTTTATTGAGCTTTTGTTCTTCTCGGGCTATTAACTCAGTTAGATAATGCAGCAATTCTGAAAACTCAGCTTGAACTTCAGAAGTTAGTATGGGCACTTGGATTGACCGAATCTTTGAAATCGAAGTCGTATTTAAACCCGAAGTTGTCGATACGATCCTCAAGATTTGTTTACGCACGCGAGGCGAGTTCCAAAGCTGAACCAAAATTTCAGAATCTATCCCCTTATTAGGTCTCACTCGAAATAGATGATTCTGATAAACATGGCCTTCAAGGGACTTCGTAAGCATGGCTCCACGGCCTACTTCATAACGATTGCCATGAGCTTCCACCACTAAAATATCCCCAGATAGCAAAGAGTATTTTTCCAATTCACCCACACGAACCGGAACATTTTTAACTTCACTTAAATCGATTGCATTCCGAAAAACATTTGCCACTCGGAGATACGGAGCAGACTCTGGATAGCTTTTTCGCGCGCCTCCTAACGAAATCCCTCCTTGTACGTCACAAAGCTCATCCAGCCGCTTCGTGGCATTGGCTTCCTCTGCAATTTTTGCGCTTCTTGCATCTAGCAACTCACGCAGGCACGCCAATTTCGCCGCCTGAGAAGAGCTAAGTTTCTCCACCTCATCCAAAATAGCCGCGATACGACGCTGCTCTTCGAGGGGAGGGAGAGGGATTGTAATTTGTGAAAGCGATGCTTTGTTAAGGGTTTGGCCCATAACTGCGCGTTGACCTTCAATATTCGATCCAAAGTATTGAAGTGCGTGAAAAAGATACTCGTTCAAAAGAGTTTGCGTTTCTAACGGAACAAAAGCTGCAATAGCCTCATTCGTATAGAGAGGAATCTGCGCAATACCAACCTTGCCGATGGACAACTTAAACGAGAAAAGCACCGTTCCTGGTTTGCACAACCGCGGAGAGGTTTCTCGAATAGCGAGATCGGTGATCTGTTCAGCTGTATTGGAAAGAGAGCGTCCCTGATTCATATCTCGGATCGATAGCCAGGGATGACCTTGGCCCCAGTATTCGGGGTTCTTCCGCGCTGGAGTCTTGCCAATTGAAATTTCACAGACATCCCCCAACCGCACCATCGGCCAATCATGCTTTGCAGTGCTCGCCATCCTATTTCCCCTCGCTGAGCATGGCCTTGAGGTTGGCAAGGCCCTGGGTGATGTCGCGGTCGAGTTCTTCGATTTCGGCGATGATGTCCATGGGGTCGCGGGTTTCTTGTGCTTCGAGGACGATCTCCTTGTAGCGGTTCATGGAGAGGTCGTAGTCGGCTTGGGCGATCTCCTCCTTGGGCACGGTGAAGGAGTAGTCCGTGCGGGCGCGCTCACGCTCATCGGTGGTGCGGGAGTGCCAGCGGGCAACCACGTCCGGAAGGTTGTTGAGCTTCAACTGCTCGTCGGTGAGGGTGACGGGAGTGGGGACGTCGGCAAGCGCGGGATCACTTAAGTCCTGGATGTGGGAGGCAGGGGAGGGGCCGAGCAAGGGGCGCTCGAGAAGCGGAGTGCGTTTGTCATCCAGGGAGTAGCCATCCGCGGTGACGTCATAGAACCACACCTCGTCGGTACCACCGGAATCGGTGCGGGTAAAGCACAGCACGGCGGTGGACACGCCCGAGTAAGGCTTGAACACGCCGGAGGGAAGTTTGATGACAGCGTCCAGGCGCTGATCCTCAACCAAAATTTTACGAAGGGCCTTATGCGCCTTGGTGGAGCCGAAGAGAACGCCTTCAGGGACAATCACCGCAGCGCGGCCGCCCGGCTTGAGCAGCTGCAGGAAGCGGTGGACAAAGAGGAGCTCAGTTTTCTTGGCCGTGGTCACGGACTTGAGCTTGGGATCGATGGAGTCCTTATCCAGGCTGCCCGCGAAAGGCGGGTTGGCCAGGACAAGGTCGAAATCCCCAAACTTTGTGGGTAGCTTCTGCAAGGAATCGTGGTGCGAGATGTTGGGCTCTTCAAAACCGTGCATAAACATGTTCATCGCAGCAATGCGGACCATGGTTTTGTCAAAGTCAAAACCCGTCAGGCCCTTCTTGATGAACTTAGAGCGCGTGTCCTTGTTGTAGAGGTCTTCGCGGTGATGCTGAGCAACCCAATCGTTGGCGGCCACCAGGAAGCCCGCGGTGCCACAAGCCGGGTCGATGATCCGCTGCGTTGGCGTCGGCTCCATGAGTGCGACGAGGAGCTCAATGATGTGGCTGGGTGTACGGAACTGACCATTCGTGCCCGAGGTGGACAGCTTGTCCAGCATGTACTCATACAAGTCGCCCTTCATGTCTTTGTTCGGAAAGCGCAACTGGTCAATGAGCTCCATGACTCGCGAGAGCGTGGCCTCAGATTCAATCTCGAAGGAGGCGTTAGCCATGTGCTCCTGGAAGCCGGTGCCGCCCATCTCCTTGAGGAAGGGGAAGACCTTGGTGATGATGGTGGCCTTGCGGCGGGCGATGTCACGGTCTTCGATGAGGTTGCGCCACCGCAGATCCTGCTGGCTCGCATCAAAGATGTCTTCCGTCGCGGTGGGATCCCCCAACGCCCGGCGCTTATCAATCTGGACCTGACGCTCGTCCAAATCCTTGATGAAGAGCAGGTAGGTGAACTGCTCGATGACGGAAACGGGGTTAGAAATGCCGCCGGACCAGAAGGTGTCCCAGATGCGGTCGACGTTGTTCTTAAGGGCGCCGGTAATCATGTAACTCAGGGTAGCTGTCATGCGGAGCCATGCCGGCTATTAGCTCGCGGTAGGGGACTGCCTCCGAGTCTGCCCCACGCAGGTTTTAATACTAAACCTTCTTCACCACAGCAGGCTTGAGCTTCATCGCGCCAAAACCATCAATCCGGCAATCGATGTTGTGGTCTTCCTGGCCGGTGCCGGCATCGACGTTGAGGCGGATACCACGCACCTTCGTGCCAGCCTTGAGTGGCTGCTGAACGCCCTTGACCTTAAGGGTTTTGGTGATGGTGACCGTGTCGCCGTCGGCAAGCGCATTGCCCACGGAGTCGACGATGGTCGGTTCGCTTCCTTCCGCGGACGAGGCTTCGGCAGCGTCGGCGGAGAACTCATGCGCGCACTCAGGGCAGACGATGAGCGGCGGCATTTCGTAGGTGTACTCAGAGGAGCATTCGGGGCAGGGCGGCAGAGTTGCGGCCGAAGTATCAGACATAGGGGAGAGTTTAGCCTGCGTAGGAGGAAAAGATGATCCTTCTCTCATTCCATTGATGGATACCCGGGTGGGGTATAGGCTTGAGTGAACATAATCGGACCCATTCGGAAGACTTATGAAACGCCTCATTTCTCTTGCGGCTGTGTGCGCCGCAGCCATCACCCTGTCCGCCTGCTCCACGGAGAGCCCCGTCCCGAGCGAAGCCTCGAAGAGCGCCGCTTCCAGCACCGACATCCAACAGGTTCCTGCCGAGGAGATCCTCGCCGAGTTCGACCTCGAAGGATTGGATGGCCCGGGGATCATCGACAAGCTGGACCACATGCCCAAGGGGGAGCGCACTAGCAATCTTCACGCCTCCGTATTGCCAAACGAGCTGGTCCTCACCGCCGAGCAGGGCCAAGCATCCCTGCCCCTGCCGGAGGACAAGTTCTACGTCTCCATCGCGCCGTACATGACCCAGACGCATGATTGCTTCAACCACTCCCTGACCACCTGCACTGGTGAGCTCAGCAAGGAAGACATCCACGTCACCATCACCGATGACTCCGGAGAAGAGCTGGTCAACGAAGACACTACGACCTTTGACAACGGCTTCATTGGGTACTGGCTGCCCGCCGATAGGCACGGCACCATCACCATCACCCACGACGGCAAGACCGGCGAGGTTCCCCTGGACACCACCGAGGAAGGCGCTACCTGCGTGGCCACACTGCAGATGGCCTAGCCAACCGTGCCCCCACGCTGAGCGGTGCGCTCCATGAGAGGGACGCACCGCTTGTCGACGATCCACTGTCCTCAGGATCGTTCACCGCCCCATAAAGTTTCCTTCGATTGAATTTCCCCTTCCCCGAACCGACACTTGCGCTTATTACGGTCTCAGAGTGGATTCCGGCCATGCGAACAATGGCCCCCAGTCCGTCTCTTTTCTTGCTCGCTCTTTTCACTTTAGAAAGCTCAATAATGCGTATTTCTTCTCGTGCGCTGCGCACCTGCGCGGCTGTGACCGCCGCTTCCCTTGCCACCGCTGGTGTCGTCGCCCCCGCGCAGGCCGCGACCACGGGCCCGAAGAATGTCATCTACATGATTGGTGATGGCATGGGTTACAACCACATCGCCTCCACCAACCTCTACGAGTCCGGCCAGTCCAAGTACCTGGTTGAGGGCGCTTTCGACGGCCAGGCCAAGGAGCTCGACGGTGAGTCTGTCCAGGCCTTCGAGGACTTCAACCGCCTCTCCATGACCACCTTCCCAGACGGCGGCTCCTACGACCCGGAGAAGGCCTGGACCGACCACGACTACGTCAAGAAGAACAAGGTCACCGACTCCGCCGCTGCCGGCACCGCCATGGCCACCGGCCAGAAGGTGGACAACGGTGTTCTGGGTAAGTCCCCGTACGGCCACTCCCTGAAGAACATCTCCGAGCAGGCTATTTCCCACGGCAAGTCCGCTGGTGTTGTCAGCTCCGTTCCGTTCAGCCACGCCACCCCGGCTGCCTTCGCGGCGCACAACAAGAACCGCAACAACTACACCGAGATCGCTGAAGAGATGGTCGGCTCTGACCTCTCCGTTGTCATGGGCGCTGGCCACCCAGAGTTCGATGACAACGCGCAGAAGGTAGACGCGCCGAACTACAAGTACATCTCCGAGGACTCCTTCAAGTCCCTGCGCGATGGCTCCGCTGGCTGGGAGTTCGCCGAGAACACCGCTGACTTTGAGAAGTGGGCTGAGGGCAACGTTGAGGCCGACAAGAAGTACTTCGGCCTCGCACCGGTTGCCTCCACCCTGCAGCAGGGCCGCGACGGCAACCCGGATGCCGCTGAGCCGGGCACCGACCCGAAGAATGACGTCGTTGATCTTCCGACCATGACCAAGGGCGCCCTCAACGCCCTGGGCCAGAATGACAAGGGCTTCTCCGTCATGATTGAGGGCGGCGCCATCGACTGGTCCGGCCACTCCAACCAGACCGGCCGCGACATCGAGGAAACCCAGGACTTCAACAAGGCTGTCGACGCCGCCATCGCCTGGGTTGAGGAGAACTCCAGCTGGGACGAGACCCTGCTCATCGTCACCGCTGACCACGAGACCGGCTACCTCTCCGGCAAGGAAGAGACCGCCTCCTGGAACCCGCAGACCGGTGAGAAGGGCAAGGCTCCGGAGCACCAGTGGTACTCCGGCGAACACACCAACCAGGTGGTTCCGTTCTTCTTCAAGGGCGCTGGCTCCGAGGACATCATGGCCAAGGCCACCGGCACCGACCCGGTCCGCGGCAAGTACATCGACAACACCGACGTTGCCAACCTGATCATCCAGGACTGGTGGTTCGCTGAGGGCTCCGCTCCTGAGGATGAGGGTAACGATGACACCAGCAGCAAGGTTGGCTCCTCCATTGGCGCTGGCTTCCTGGGCGCTGGCGTTGCTGCCGCCATCCTCGGCGCTATCGCTGCATACCTGCAGTCCATGGGCATCGTGAAGGTTGACTTCGCCGC
Organism: Corynebacterium sp. HMSC059E07; assembly: GCF_001814395.1. Taxonomy (NCBI): domain Bacteria; kingdom Bacillati; phylum Actinomycetota; class Actinomycetes; order Mycobacteriales; family Corynebacteriaceae; genus Corynebacterium; species Corynebacterium sp. HMSC059E07. The sequence goes on along the minus strand of NZ_KV816274.1, from coordinate 104,758 downwards.
CCTGCAGAGGATGTTCCGCTAGGCACTAGGCGCTCAGCGACGCGCTGAATAATCAGCGCCCAAGCAGGCTCTCCGCTTTCGAAGCGGAGAGCCTTTGCCGTTCACGCACTTCGAGTCTTCTCCCTCTACTGGGAGGACTCCGCTAGGCAGTCGTACAGGAAATCCATCAGTGTTGTGGCGTCGTCCGTGCGGAAGAGCTCATCGAGGGCAAGGTTGAACTCCAACCGCCGCGCGTGGGGGATATTCAATGCGCTGTATCCATGACTCAGCAAAAGGCCGGACGCCACTAGCCTGGCGGTCCGCTTGTTTCCATCGAAGTAGAACTGGCTTCGCGTTGCAGAGCAGAAATAGGCCAACGCCTGCTCGACGGGGTCTCCACATCCTTGAAGGGAGGCCAGCAAATCAGCATGGGCTTCACCCAACTCTTCAGCAGGGTCAAAGGGGATGAACCCGCCATCCATGAGCCGCACGCCACCGCCATCTCCCTCCACGTGGCCTTCACCACGGAAAAGGCCGGCATCGAGCGCCTCGTTCCTTGCTAGGACAGCATGGAGTGCGTTACTGGTGGCTTTATCCACCGCAAATTCTTGTTGGATGACCAGGTCATGGAGCAGGTTGAAAGCCTCCGACAAGTCCAAGATCTGTTGCTGCTCAGCAAGTGCCTTTCCGCCCACGGTGACGCCATCGAGCAACGTACGGACTTCCGAGAGGGTAAACGTGTTTCCTTCCAGCGCAGCGGCATTCCACACCAAGTCAGGAAGTTGCTTGCTTAGCCGAAATAACGCGCGCTCGGTCCCCAACTCCGCAATGAGAGGTCGCTCATGGCGCTCCCAGCTCACTCGGCTCGTCGCTCTTCTCATTACCTATGCCCCTCCCACATAGTTTTCTGCGCACGCATCGATAGCAAGCTGGTGCGGTGACACGTAGTGTATTCCTGATTCTTTTGTTGCGCCCGTTAGCTCTTCACCAGCCACTGGCACGAGCGTGATCCCTCCGGATACGGGCTCAGCACTGGCACGAATCCGCGTGGGCAACGAAGCCACGATCTCTGCTGGATTTGTGCACCAGATCAACGTTGATTGAGGTTCTCCTGCACCAGCGATCTGCCCCGCGACTCGTTGAGCTGCAAAAGCACCCGACATCGCCCATGGTTGCCCGCTCGCATCAACCGCTGAGGCAATCGTTATGGGATTCGACGGCAAGAAGTGAACAGCCCCGTGGCGGCCATAAGGATTGGAGGCCCACGCGGCCCGTTCTATGAGAGCCTGGTAGCTACCGCCGCCGGCCGGGGCGTCACCCCACTGCACGAAGCGGTCAATCCAGGCTTTAACGTCCGGTTCCTCACTCTTAAGGTCCCCACAAAGCACTCGGGCGGCTGTCGCGGCCGCGGCATCACTGGTGCGGTGTACAGATACGGAAACCTCGTATCCGAGCACGCGCATTACCTTCTCCAGCCCGGCCAGGCTTGGTTGAGCTGTCCCACGCAACCACAGATTGAGCGTATTTCGTGAGACCCCCGAACGCCGCGACACTTCACTAAGGCTTAGTGGGCTCTTCTTGAGGAGTTGTACTGGGTCCATGGCCCTACTATAGCTAGCTGTCCTATAGATAGGACAGCTGTCCTACGCATAGGACAGGTGATACTTCTACCAGCGACATGGCAACAGCACCCCACGGTGTCCTATGATGAAAAAAATGAGCGCGGAGATCTATTCACTTCCCACAACGCCGTTGGTCACCACTGATTTCATCGAACAGGGCCCCCGGATTTCACTGCGCCGGGGAAGCAACATCCTCATGCTTCAACTGCCCGCCACGTACCCCGAAGCGGAACTGACGGATCCGCGGTGGGTGGTCAAGTCCCATTTCATCGATCGCCCCCACTCGGTGCGCGAATTCGCCACCGAAGAGCCGCTGGAAGTCGGCATCCCTGGGCCGTTCACCCGCATCGAGGTCACCCTGCACGATGGCGATGAGGTCCTCATCGAAACCATCACCTTCACCGGCATCACCGAGGACGCGCCTTTCATCGTCTATGACCGCACCACGCTTATCGCGCCGCAGGGCACCCTCAAGGACGCTAAGCCGCTCGGCATCTGGGCCGGCTGGGAAGTAGGCCCGCTGCCGGAGCGGGTGGAGGTGCCACAGAGGGAACCGGTGGACGTCGCCAAGCACAGCGATTTCGAGTGGGACTTTAACGTTGCCACGCTGCCCAATGCCCGGGGCCTCGACAACGAGCCGGTATTCACCAAGTCCCCGCGCGTGCACCTTATCGCGGAAGGGGAGTGGCGCATCGATCTCACCTACGCTCCCCTCGGCGGCGAGCAGGAGGAGATTTCGGAGCAGACCTTCGACGCGGGCATCGCCGAGCCTTTCCCGGGCGATCTCTACGAAGACCCGTGGGTGGGCCGGTACAAGGTGTCGCTGTGGCACGACGAGGAGCTTGTCGACGTCCGCTTCATCTCCCTCGCCGAGGGTCTCCACATGCGCGCCACCAACGACGGTCCGCGCGGCATGGACTTCCGCATCATCGACGCCCTCGGTGCGCACTCAACCTTCAGCTACACGCTGGCCTCTCCGCCAAAGAAGCCCATCGCGCTGGAGAAGGGACTACGCACCCTCGAGGACACCGAGGTCTCTCGCCGCGAGGTCGTAGCCAGTGAGGCCGGCTATGAGCTGGAATTCGATGTTTGGCCCGAGGCCTTGTTTAGCCGCGTCAAGCGCATCGGCTTGGAACCCACTGAGCATTCCGATAAACCGGTTATTTTCGCCGGCCAGCTCGATCAGGATGACATGTTCACCGTCCACTCGCCGCGCCCACTGCCGCTGGCGAAGTTCGTCACCATCGACGGCCGGCAGAAAATCAAGGAACTGGCGCGCACCTCAAAGACGACGCAGGCGGTCACCAGCCTCGCCGTCCCCAACGCCGCGCTGGCCAACGCCGTGCGCAAGCAGCCAACGGCAGAGCTTTTCCTCATGTGGTCCACACTGTCCTATGAGGACTACCTGGATTCCCTTCCAGCGGAGGAGCGCGCGGCCCACCAGGCCCGCAGCTTGGAGCGGCGCATCGTCGAGTACGAGGCTTCCGCATCCACCAGCTTGATCTATGCGGCGCTGGCCACCGTCCGCAAGTCCCCCTTCGTCAGCCGCGGCCTTCTCGATGCCGATGCCAACATTGTCATCGAACAGAACGCTGAGCCACCGGCAGAAGTAGTGGGTTGGGCCTGGCCATTGGCTGAACCAACAGTTGCACCGACCCAGCTCACCGCAACCGAGGACGGCTTCGAACTGCCCGCAGACCTTGCCGAGCAGGGCTCATTGCTTGTCGACGTCCGCGAGCTCCGCGCCTCCTCCAACCTCGCCGCCCCCGCTCGCCCCTCCAGCGCCTCCATCGTGATCACGCCGGAAGGCTCGCCCGCAGCTCTGGCCTCAAAGGACTGGACTCCGGAACAGCTGTGGGGCACCTTCCGCGCGCTTCACGTGCTCTCGCAGCGCAGCCCGAACCCGAAGCTGCAGGCGATGTTCGACAGCACGATTGATCGCCTGCGCGCCCAACCGGAGGACGCGCTCCACGCCCTGGCGCGCACTGGCGTTAGCGTGAACCAGCAGGCCCGCTCGCTCGCTCGCACGCGCTTGTTCCACTCGCCGCTGGAGCCCACCGCCGAGTCCAGCGCCGATAGCTACCTGGATCTCCTGCTCGATCCTTCCGCCAGCGAGAACGCGGAGCTGAACGCCGTGCGCGAATCCGGCGCCGATGGCCTGACCCGCCCGATGCTGCTGAATGCTGCGACCATTCACAGCCCCACGCCGCCCGTCGATGATCTGATGGGGGAGGCCGCCCGCGTCGCCGCTCTGCGCGAGTGCTTTGCCAACAACGGCGCACTCGATGCGCTGGGCACCATCGAGCACCTGCGCAAGGACGCCACCGCACTCGCATCCCTGGTGCAAAACGCGGGCGTTGACATGTCCGTCAGCCATACCCTTATCGCGCTGGGCGCCTTTGCCAGCGGAAACACGGCTGATGAGCTCAATGCCGCTGCGTGGATGCCCTACATCTCTTATGCCTTCGCACTGGCGTCTCGCGCCGCGGCGAACGACATCATCATGGAAAGCCCCCTGCTCAAGGAGGACATGCCCATGCTTGCCGACGTCCTCCCTCTCGCCCCCCGCCTCTTTTTCTACGACCTCGTGACCGCCGAAGCTCTCTTCCGCGATCGCGACGTGTAAGCGCGTGAGGTGTGCCACAATGAGTGAGCATGAAGGTTATCTCCACGAACGTCGCTGTCCGCCGCCCCGAGCCGCACGGGCGGCACGAGTACACGGGCATCGATAAGCAGCCGCGCCCCTTCCTCGACCTAGAGGTCCCCGGGCCCAACTACGGTGACGGCTCCGGCGTGGTGGGGGATTCCATCGGTGACCACGCCCACCACGGCGGAGCCGAGAAAGCCGTCTACGCCTATGCCCGCGAGGAGCTTGACTACTGGGAGGGCACGCTCAACCGCGTGCTGCGTGACGGCTACTTTGGGGAGAACCTCACCACCGAGGGTATTTCCTGGCCGAATATACTCATCAACCAGCGCATTCAGGTAGGGGAGTGCGTGCTCGAGGTCTCCATCCCGCGCACGCCCTGTGCCACCTTCTCCGGCTGGATGGACGAGCCCGGCTGGCTCAAGTCCTTCACTGAGCGCGGCGATTGCGGCTCCTACCTTCGCATCATCGAGCCGGGCCGCATCAATCCCGGCGATGAGATTACGCTTATCGGCCGCCCCGACCATGACATCACCATGGGCATGGCCTTCGCCGCCAAGATGGGGGACAAGGAGCTAGCCCGGCGCGTCGTCGACGCCGGCTGCCTGGCCCCAGTCCACCACGATCAGCTGGTTAAGCGCCTGCAGCCCCGCGGTTAGCTAGCCATTCATAGGTTGTCGCTTGTGAACCGCGCGTGCCATCCATACGCACGAATCGTGCCTTCACCAGTGACTTCAGCGCATATCGGACCTGCGCTCGAGTAAGGTTTGTGGCTGTTTCTATTTCGCCGATAGACAGCGGTTGTGCCGCCGTACGCAGCGCCTCCGCTACGCGCGGGGCGTTAACACCCAGGCGTTCCAAGGTCACTGGTGCATCCACTCGTCGTTCCGGGCCGGTGCCTGATTCCTCCTTGCGTAGTGGCTCCCAGATACGGGCCTCTCCACGAGTGTCCGGCCGCCACATTTTCACCGTAAATTGCACGCCAGAATCTATCAGGTCAGGCTCCGGTAGTCCTTGCTCTCGCGCGGCATCCAGCATGAGCTGCACGCCGCCGCCTTCGCCCTCAATAACAAAAGAGCCATCGTCTGCTTTGAGATATCGGCACAGTCTATAGAGCCGCTGGTTAATCTCCTGGCGCGCCAGATCTCTCGACTTGAGCTGTTCAACCGTCAGATCCCGTAGGCCTCCTGGACTGGAGATAACCATCTTGTCCGGTAATAGGCGGACATCAATCGATTTACCCGCACCCAACGTATTTGGCCCAAGATCACGGTGCACCAATGCATTAGCCACGGCCTCTCGAATGGCCGGAAGGGGAAGTTCAGGAACTTCCACCATTGATCCGTCCTCTCGATATCGCCGTACGGCGGCTAAACGTTGCCTTACCCATCCCATTACCGAGTTCAACAGCACCGGAACGGGCCCCTCAAAGGTCTCCAACCCCAACACTCGCCCGTGCTTCGAACCATTTGGTAGCCTTTGCGCCACCGTTACTGCTAAGGAGGGAAAATGCCCTTGGGGATAGAAACCCAGCGCATACAGGCCAGCAAGCGTCAGCTCTCCAGTCGCGGTCGTCACCGCTAGTGCCCGTAAGACGTCCTCATCTTGAGTAAGTCCCGATAGTCGCCGATTCTTTCTCCGCGCCTGAACCAAGAAATCTTCCACCACGGCGCGGTCCAAGTCTGCGATACTCGTGCCTTCCACAATCGTCGTGTCATAGGACACTGCCTCCTCGGCATGCAGCTTCGCTACGTCCATCATGCGTAGCTCGGAGGCACTCATACGATAATCCCCATCAGCCATTCGAAGATACGCTTCTCCCCTGTAGATAGCAGGCTTATCAATGATCGGAAGACCCGTAACCTCCGCAATCACGACATGCGTGCCATCTATTGCCACACTGTCGGTATGCACTGTGACTGGGGGAGTGATGGCATGACGAGCTTGCGAGGCCAGAGCAGCCTCCATCTCCGAAGGATTCTCAATGCCAGTGACAATGAAGCCTTCTTTCTCATTGACACCGAGAATGATAAGACCGCCACTCGGCATGTTTGCGAACGCGCACAATGTCTGCGGTAGAGAGTCCGGGATGCCCCCTTGAGCGGTTTTGACCTCGACTGTTGTTGAATCACCGCCGCGCAACTCAAGCTCAGCCAATAGCTCTCTCAGCTGATTCTCGGACCAATTGTTCACGATGAATACCCGCCCTCAATGTTAACAATGACGGCTCAATGCTAACTTCATTCCTCTTCAATGACAAGAGTTCTCATTGATCTTCCCATTGAGGTGTCATTGACATTCTCATTGAGGCCAAATTATGGCCCTGAAACCCCGTATGTTTAAGCTTTATCTAGCGCATAAACCGCAATGAGTGGTTGGATAAGAGTTATCCAACCACTCATTTGCTGTCTGACGAATGGATAGCCTCTACAAGCCTCACTACGTTACCGAGAGCTGGATCCCCGAATCAGGCTCCGGCACTCCCCGGCGCGATAAGGCCGGAGGCCCTTTTTAGGTCTATGTCCCTGACCATTTTGTAAGTAAGGCATGGAGTTTTCCCCAGAGCTCACCAGCCGGGCAGCACGTATCGAGCGAGAGATCTTGGATCTCAACCGTCATGCTGCTTCTGGCCAGTTGGAGTCTGTGGCCCGCTTACTCATGCGTTCTGAGGCGATTTCTTCCTCACGCATTGAAGGTATTGCGCCCAACGTCGACAAGGTTGTCCTCGCGGAACTCGCCCAAAAGGAGGAAGTCCGCGGCTTTAAGGAAAGCGCGGAAGAGGTTGCGCGTAACCTCACCGTTCTGTGTTCCATTGAGAAGAGCTTTGCCACCGAACCAACATCTCCATCGGCCTTCTTGAAAAGCTCCAAAGAGAGTTGATGGGGGAGAAGGGCTCTATCCCCACTGGTCTCCGCACTATTCAAAACTGGATTGGTGGAAGTAACCACACACTCTTTGGGGCCGAGTTCATCCCAGCGCCCCCACGTCTAGTCCATGACCTCGTAGACGACTTATGTCTTTACCTCGATGGCGCTTCGCACGGTGCTCTTATCCAAGCCGCGATTGCTCACGCTCAATTCAAAACGATTCACCCATTTGCAGATGGCAACGGCCGTGTGGGCCGTGCTCTCATTCATGGGATTCTTCTGCGTCGCGGACCTACTGAATACACCATTCTGCCGGTAAGCCTCGTCCTCGATACGTGGTCCAAATCGAAAGCTACCTGCCTTTTCGCACCATCAAGCGTGGTAAAATCCTCACCATGGAGCGCACGTATAAGTGGGAGCATGTCGAGACTCCCCTCATCCGGAACGAGGCCGCAGTTCATTTTTTAGGAGCCGGTTTGACCGCTTCCGGAGTGCAATACGGCGATGGATACAAGGCCACGTGGGAGCTGCGCGCCGCGGAGAACTGGGTGACCGAACGTGTGTCGGTGAACGTTGAAGGCGACGGATGGGGGCGAAGCCTCGAGCTGTTTAGGTCCGAGCAAGGCGTGTGGTCGGCGGAAACCAATGAAGAGGGCGCCCAGCCTGAAGATCTGCCCTCCCCCGGTATCGTCCAGTCAGCCGACCTGAAAGCCGCACTCGATTGCGATCTCGGTCTGTGCCCTCTCACCAACACAATGCCTATTCGTCGCTTGACGCTGCTTGAGACTCAGGTCCCGAAAACGCAGCTGATCATGGCTTGGATTGATATACCGTCCCTCCAGGTGATCGCATCAGACCAGTACTACAGCTCCGTCGATGCTGAAACTGTCCGATACAAAAGCGGAACACGGGGAGTCGACGTCGAGTTGGAGGTCGACGGTGACGGCGTGGTTGTACACTACCCTGATCTCGCACGGCGGGTCTGATCCGGAAACAACTCTAACTAAGCTGGGCGGTATGAACGACCTGACCATCGCGCCTGGCCCAGGGATCCCCGGGGGTCTGGTCATCGTCGCCGCCGACCTGACGGAGCGGTTCGCGAAGTCGTCGGGACCAGGCGGCCAAGGCGTCAATACTACGGACAGCAAAGTGCAGCTTTCCGTCGATATCGCTACGTGCTCATCGCTTTCCGACGCCCAGCGTCGCCGCGTCCTTCACAACCTCGCGCACCGCCTGGACGGCACAGTGCTCACCGTGAGCGCGTCGACGCAGCGCTCGCAGGTCCGTAACCGCACCGAGGCGCGAGAGCGCATGGCCGCCCTCTTGCGTGAGGCGCTCGCTCCGCTTCCTCCTCCGCGGCGCAGGACCAAGCCGACGCAGAGCTCGGTGCGACGCCGTCTCGAAGCGAAAAAGCGGCGCTCGGAACTCAAGTCCACGCGACGGCGGCCCCAAATTTCCTAGTTCGAACCATCCGCGTGCATATCCTCACGCTGACGGACCTGGTTCGGGTAACCGCTACGCTGAGACAGCTTGGACCGGTTGAATCCGCTCGATTTCCGAGAGGATCTTGTCTTCCGCCACGTCCAAGTCATATTGAGCCTGTAACCCGAGCCAGAACTGGGGGCTCATCTCGAAAAACTTCGCTAGACGAAGGGCCGTGTCAGCGGTTACAGCGCGCTTACCGTGAACAATTTCGTTGATCCGGTGGGGCGGAACGCCGATGGAGACGGCGAGCTTGTGCTGGGTGATCCCCATTCCTTTGAGGAAGTCCTCCATGAGGATCTCACCGGGGTGAACCGGAGGGAGCTTGTCAGTGGTAGTCAACGATCTCAACCTCCTCTAGCCCCGCGGCGGACCACCGAAAACAGATCCGCCACTGGTCGTTGATTCAAATGCTGAACTGACCCCGCCGATCACCTTTCAACGCCTCGAGCCGGTTTCCCGGGGGAATCCGCTCTCGATTCCACAGACGCTCAGTGTCCTTGTCAGCGAACGACTGGATCATGCTTCACCCTTCCCCCCATAACGCGAAGATTCTGGAGAACCTCGCCGCCCACGTCGCTCCCGCGTTGGGTGGCAGCCGAACCACAAAGGATCAGTCATCTGCTATCCCATCCACTAATTCCTGCAGGTCGCAGGGCCTTCGCGTAACCGTCAGTTCAGTGCATTTTGAATAGTTCAGCACACGTTGTATTGTTCAGCACATGCTGACTATTGCTTCACGCCTCGACGTCATGAACCGGCTCGGCCGGGCCATGGCTGATCCGACGCGTTCCCGAATCCTGATGACCCTACTCGACGGTCCGGGCTACCCGGCCGAGATTTCGCAAAGCTTGGATCTGACCCGCTCGAACGTCTCGAACCACCTGTCCTGCCTACGCGATTGCGGCATCGTCGTCGCTGAGCCGGAGGGCCGTAAGACCCGCTACGAAATTGCCGATCCGCACCTCGCGGCGGCGCTCGAAGCGCTGGTCAACGCGACGCTGGCCGTCGACGAGAATGCCCCCTGCATCGACACTGAGTGCTCGGTGCCCGGCTGCGGCGAGAAAGGAACGGACGCATGAGTTCAGCATGTGGATGCGAACACGAACCCGCCACGGAGATCGAAGAGCTCGATCGGCCATGGTGGAAGGACCCCGAGCTACTGCTACCGATCTTCTCCGGCGTAGCCCTCATTACAGGACTGGCGCTGGACTGGTCCGACTTGGAGACGCCCGCAACGGTACTGTATTGGCTTGGCCTGCTGTTGGGCGCTTACACGTTCGCACCTGGGGCGATCCGGAACCTTGTCACGAAGCGCAAGCTCGGCATTGGCTTGCTTATGACGATCAGCGCTGTCGGCGCGGTGATCCTTGGTTTCGTCGGAGAGGCCGCGGCGCTGGCGTTCCTGTACTCGATCGCCGAGGCGCTTGAAGACAAGGCGATGGACCGGGCCCAAGGCGGACTGCGGGCACTGTTGAAGCTGGTACCGCAAACCGCGACCGTCCTGCGCGACGGTACGACGGCCGAGGTCGCTGCGAAGGACCTTGAGGTTGGCGAGCTAATGGTCGTACGCCCCGGGGAGCGGATCGCCACGGACGGCATCATTCGGTCCGGACGCTCCAGCCTTGACACCTCAGCGATCACCGGAGAATCCATTCCGGAGGAGGTTTCGGCCGGCGACGAGGTACCAGCGGGAGCGATCAACTCCGCCGGTGTGCTGGAGGTCGAGACGACCGCAGCTGGAACGGACAACTCGCTGACCACACTCGTCGATCTCGTCGAGCAGGCGCAGGCGGAGAAGGGTGACCGCGCCCGGATCGCCGACCGAATTGCCCAACCCCTAGTGCCCGGGGTGATGATCCTAGCGGTGCTGATCGGCGTGATCGGCTCGCTGTTGGGCGACCCCGAGACTTGGATCACCCGTGCGCTGGTGGTCCTGGTCGCAGCGTCGCCGTGCGCGCTGGCAATCTCCGTGCCGCTGACGGTCGTGGCCGCGATCGGCGCGGCCAGCCAGTTCGGAGTAGTCATCAAGTCCGGCGCGGCGTTCGAGCGACTCGGCGGCATCCGTCACCTAGCAGTAGACAAGACCGGAACCCTTACCCGCAACCAGCCCAAGGTTACCGGAGTAGTCCCGGCAGACGGATTCGATCGGGCGCAGGTGCTTTCCTTCGCGGCGGCGGTTGAGCAGCAATCGACGCACCCCCTCGCCGCGGCGATCGTGGCAGCGGAGCCCGAAGCGGCCACCGCCTTGGATATCAGCGAGGAAGCCGGTCATGGCATCGGCGGCACCGTCGAAGGCCGACGGGTGCTGGTCGGCAGCCCCCGATGGATCGACGCCGGGCCACTGAAGGCGGACGTTGAGCGTATGGAGTCCGAAGGCCAGACCTGCGTCCTAGTCACCGTCGATGACGCTCTCGCCGGGGCGATCGGGGTGCGCGACGAGTTGCGGCCCGAGGTGCCCGATGCCGTGCAGTCCCTGCACGACAACGACGTGGAAGTGAGCATGCTCACCGGTGATAACACTCGCACCGCCCGGGCGCTGGCTGAAATCGCCGGAATCGACGACGTGCGCGCCGAGCTGCGACCGGAGGACAAGGCAAGCATCGTCGCCGAACTCTCCTCCAAGACGCCGACGGCGATGATCGGCGACGGCATCAACGACGCGCCGGCACTGGCGGGCGCAACGGTGGGCATTGCGATGGGAGCAACCGGCTCTGACGCCGCGATCGAGTCCGCTGACGTCGCCTTCACTGGCCACGACCTCCGGCTGATCCCGCAGGCGCTGCAGCACGCCCGCCGAGGCAGCAGGATCATCAACCAAAACATCGTGCTGTCTCTGGCCATCATCATCGTGTTGATGCCACTGGCGATCAGCGGTGTACTGGGCCTGGCCGCCGTCGTGTTGGTACACGAAGTCGCCGAAGTCATCGTGATCTTGAACGGCCTGCGGGCTGCACGAGCGAAACGCTGAGGCTGTAACCGGCAAGTCTTATAAGGGTTAAACCACGCGCCGAGCGCACACACGTTGGACCAGGCGAGTCATTCGAGTTCACCACCTGGTCCTTCTCGGTGCGTGCAGGCACGGGAACTGTGGGTGAACCTAATAGTTCCACGGGCACAGCCTTAAAGTTTCCGGATACGCTCTGCATCAGCCACGAGGTTCTGCGTGAGCTTCTCGGATTCAAGACCACTCAAGTCACAGTTGTCGAAGCGGGCCAGCCAGTCAGCACGAATGGCGGGGGAGTCGAACCAGGTTGCGCGCTCGGCTTCAATATCCTCGATGCCGTTTAGGGTGCGGCCGTCGCGGGTGCGGATCTCGAGGTCGTCGACAAGCGGTGCAATCGCTTGAAGTCCTGGGACGATGGCCTTAAAACCCGACGTGTGGGAAACCTCATTGGTCCAGCGCGGATAGCGGCTCACGCGCTGCGCCTCCAAAAAGCGCTGGACGACGCCCAGCCTGGAGACCTCCTGCGCCACCGCCAGGCCCACGACCTTCACGCGGAAACCCGCGGAGCGAAACTTGGCTATCTCACCCGCGATGAATTCCGGGTTAGACAGCGTGTTCTCAATGATGAGGGAGTGCCCGTGCTGCCGGCCATACTCAATCAGCGAAGACATCCAAAAGGGGACCGGTCCATTGGTGAGCACGTCCATGCGCAGGGGGTCTCGCTCCATGATCTCGTCGAGGGCAGGATGCAATTTGCGTATCTCATCGGAGTCAAGGACCGCGTGGCCATTTTTCACGGATTCAATGGCCGTTGATTTGCCTGACGCTGGCTGCCCCGCCACATAAATGACCTCTGGAACAGCCGGACCATGAGCATTCGATCGGCCGAAATAGCTGGCTTGCAGAGTCTTTAGCCGTTGCTCCATAACCTGCGGATCAACGGGGAAGTCAGCGGCAGAAAGCATAGGCTATGCCGCTTTGTGCTCGGAGGAGAGGGCTTCAAGCCGCTGCGCAAAGAGAGCCGCAGCGGATCGGATGGCTTCGATGTCAGTTGCATCAACCTCGCCAACCATGTCCTCTACCAGCCAGTTCTGGCGAATCCACCATTGCGATTCAACGTCGTTGCCTGCTTCAGCGGCCCTAGTGAGGTAGGCAGCTTTCAGCGAGGACGCAACCTCCTTCATGGCGTCGAAGGCTGCGTACTCGATCTCCGGGACTTTGGCGGTGCTCATGGCGCTAAGAATAGCAGCGCCACGGCGGTTTTAGCCGTTGATGATCTGCGGGTACGCCAGGCCCTTAAGGCCCTCGGTGCCAAACTCCACGCCGTAGCCGGAGGACTTGATACCACCGAAAGGCACGCGCGGATCCACAGCACCGTGGGCGTTGATCCAGGTAGTACCCGCCTCCAGCTGCGCGGCGACGTCCAGAGCGCGCTCGCGGTTGGAGGACCATACGGAGGAGCCCAAGCCCACGTCAAGCTTGTTGGCCTGCTCGATGGCCCAATCGAGGTCCGTGTACTTCACGATCGGCAGCGCAGGACCGAACTGCTCCTCCACGACCAGCGCGTTATCCGGGTCGATGTCCGCCACCAGGGTGGTGGGGTAGAAGTAGCCCGGCGCGTCATAGTCCGGGTCGCCGCCCAGCAGAACGCGGGCGCCGGAATCCTTGGCGGCATTGACGAGCTTGTCCACGATGTCGAACTGCTGCTTATTCTGCAGTGGGCCGAGCACGTTCTCCTCCTCCAGGCCCACGCCCATCGGGGAGGCCTTGGCCACCTCGACGAGGGCTTCGCAGACGGCGTCGTATAGCGACTCCGGCACGTACACGCGCTTCATCGCCGCGCAGGTCTGGCCGGTGTTGATGAACGCGCCCCAGAAGAGATCGCCGGCGATCTCCTTCGGGTCGGCATCATCCAGCACGATGCCCGCGTCATTGCCGCCGAGCTCCAGCGTGAGGCGGGTGAGGTTGTCCGCGCTGGCCTCCACGATCTTCTTGCCGGTGGCGGTAGAACCGGTGAACATGATCTTGTCGATTCCCTCGTGGGTCGTCAGCGCCGCGCCAACCTCACCGGCACCGCTGACGACCTGGAGAACACCCTCCGGCAGCACGGAGTTCACGACCTTGAGCAGGCCCAGTACGGACAGCGGGGTGTACTCAGAAGGCTTGACGACGACCGCGTTGCCCATACGCAGTGCCGGCGCAATCTGCCAGATGGTGATCATCATCGGCCAGTTCCACGGGCCAATAGCACCGACGACGCCGAGTGGGCGGTAGTTGACGGTGGCGGTGATGTCATCATCGACGGCGGTGTAGTTGGGGTGCTCGAAGGAGGCGGTGGCATTCAGCCAGCCGGAGCAGGCACCGACCTCGAAGCGTGCGTTCGGGCCGTTGAGCGGCTTGCCCTGCTCACGGGAGAGAAGCTCAACGAGTGCCTCTGCATTAGCGTCGATGGCGGCGGCGGCCTTGGTGAGAAGCGCGCACCGTTCTTCGTCGCTAAGCTTGGCAAAGTCCTTCTGCGCTGTACGTGCGGTCTCAACTGCGGCGTTGAGGTCCTCAACGGTGTTCTCTGGCGCGCGGCCAACAACCTCTCCGGTGGCGGGGTTGAGGATTTCGCGTCCGTTCTCGTCCGTGATAGCGGTGAGCAGATCAGCGTAAGTGGCGAACTGAGTCATGAGATCTCCTTGTGAAGAAGTCGTGGGCCCCGCGAACAAAGCCCAAAGAAACCTTTGCCTAGGATGTTACCTGCACCACATCTACAGGCTTGACTCTGAGTGCACACAATTTGTCCAAAAATGTGCCAGCTCTCACGATATGATTCCAGCTATGTCTGCTTCAGCCGTTGAGCATTTCGATATCGCGTCATGGCGCACCGCGTCATCCGAGTCTTTTGGCCAACTCGACGTGGACACCGAAGACCCTGCTTCCTTTCACGCCACGCTGCGTTCCACGAAGGTGGGGGATATCTCCCTCTTCGATATGTGCACCTCGCCCCATACGGTGAACCGATACAAGGTTTCTACCGACGAGGCTCCCTTTTGCAAGCTCAGCCTGCAAATCACCGGCTCCTCAACCATGAGCCAGGACGGGCGAACATGTGAATTGCACCCAGGGGACCTAGCTCTGTACGTGACCCAACGGCCCTACACGCTGCGCTATCCGGAGGAGCAGAACACACTCATCGTGCACTTCCCGCAGAGCTTCCTCGATATTTCACCAGTGCAGATCCAGCGCCTGACCGCGAACCCCATCTCCCGCTCACACGGCCTGGGTACGGTCGCAGTTCCCCTCTTTGAGCAACTGGCCAAGAACCTCGATCTGCTCAAGGGACCGCACGCCACGGCGCTAGTCCGCTCCGCGCTCACCATGCTGGTATCGGTCCTCGCCTCCGACGTAGCCGATGAACCCTCAGCGGGCACACTGTTGTTCAACCAGGCAACCGCCTACATCGAGAAGCACCTGGGCGACCCGGACCTAGGTCCCAGCACCATCGCCCAAGCACTCTTCGTGTCGGTGCGCCACCTCCACGCCAAGTTCTCCGAACAAGGCCTTTCCGTCGGCAGCTACATCAGAACGCGACGCCTAGAACATATCCGCAGAGAACTCGTGGACCCGCGGCACTCCGAGGAATCAATCAGCCACATCAGCGCCCGCTATGGCCTGCACGATCCCTCGCACCTCTCACGCATCTTCAAGGCGGAGTTCCACAAGTCGCCAAGTGCGTACCGAGCGGAGGCCAGCGACTAACCACGCAGCTTATTGATGACCTCGCGTGCGGTGGAGATTCCGGTTTCGATGGCTCCATCAACAACCACTCCACGCCAACCGGAAGCCCAATCGGCTCCTGCGAAGTGCAACGAGGAAGTGGAAGTGCGGAAGTGGTGCCACCCCTCCGTGAACTGGCCTCGCCGCAGTGTGGCCCAGGCCTGGCCGGAGTACTCGTCGGCTACCCAGTCATGTCCGGTAACACCAACAACTTCGAGGTCTGGACGCCACTGGTCAACGACCTTTTGAGCATCCTCAATACTCTCTAAATCGATCTTCTCATGGTCGGAGCCGAAGGCCACACAAATGGTCGTGTCGTCATCTTCGAAGTACTCAGAGCGCAGCACAGACACAACGGCCGGTTGGGGCGCGTAGCCAAAGATATTGTGGTGACCCTTAATCTTGATCCAAGCCTTGAAACCAGTCGAATTCCATTTCTGCTCGACAGTTTTCTGCGCGCCCTCGGGCAGGCCTGGCGTGAACTTAATGTTTCCCAAGGCACCGACCGGGACCGTGACAATCACCGCGTCCGCCGTCTCGGAGGTTCCGTCCGCATAGGTAACCGTTGCGGAGTCATCACCGTGCTCGATTGCGGTCACAGCAGTGTTCAAACGAATCTCGCCGGTCAGGTCCTTCGCAATGTTGCCATAGATACCCCGCATACCATTGACGAGTTTGTACCGCAGCGTTTGCTCGTCCACCAAAGAAAGACGGTGATCACATAAGGCTGCCCACTGCTTAGCCATCAAAGAGGAGCCCTGCTCTGGGTACCCGATGTATCCGGCCGACCAGTATGCATTGCACAGGTCCTTTTCTTCCTGCGTAAAGTCACCGTCTTCCAAAGCATCAAGGACGCCTGCTTCATCAGCAGCCAAGAAGGCATCCTTGAGCTCCTGGGAGGCGCCGAATTTCTCATCCAAAACAAGAAGTGGCTTGTGTGGTTCTGGGAAAAACTCACGAGAGTTCTCAAAGATCTTCTCCATTGGCCGCGCCAGTTTGGCATCCATTTCAGCTTCTGTGCCGGACTTCAGCTCACCACCGGCATACCAATACGCAGTATCCACTACCGGCGAAGCGATAATGTCTTGGCCGTAACGGGTGATTTCGGACCAGACATGAGGCTGATGCCAGTGCACCCAGGTAGCACCAATTTCCAACGGACGTCCGAGCCTATCGTCTGTCCAGGCACGGCCGCCAATACGGTCACGCGCTTCTACGATGTGATAGTCAATTCCAGCGGTTTGCAGCTCACGCGCTGCCGTCAGTCCTGCGAATCCCGCACCAACGACGATTACCTGCTTCTTTTCCATGATTGCCTTTCCTATGATTTAGATTTGGTCAAGATTGTCGTGAAGACTTGCGTAGATGTAGGGCTTTTTGTGCTTTAAATACTCACCCCAAAACAACCCAAGAATTCCGGAAGCGATAATGATCCCGGGCATCACCCACACGAGAGCATCTGGGCCGGTTCCACCGATCATGAGCGGGAAATTCATCAGCACCAGTACGAAGACAGCCACGAGGCCGCACGCTGCAACAAACGGTGCGATGACCCGAGTGAAGAGGTTGTAGCTCTTCTCTTGCTTGTTGAGCCATGCCATGATGGACACGCTCACCACTGCGAGCAGGAAGACTAGGCCAAACGCCGCGGCGTTGGTCAACCACGTAAAGAGCGTGAGGACTGGGAACAGTTCGCCCATCTCGCTGCCATTTCCGGCCAGTGCAAAGCCTCCCACTACGACGAAAGCAATGGAAGTCTGAGTGAGGGACCCGGCTATAGGAGCCCCTTTGGACGATGACATCGCAAACTTCTCGGGAAGGACACGTGAGCGCCCGAGGGAGAAGAAGTATCGCGCTGCGGCGTTATGGAACGCGACAAGGGCAGCAATAAGAGAAGTTACAAACAAGCAGTTCGCTATGTTGGCAGCAATCACTGAATAGTCGCCCAACCACACGAAGACCAGATCGGGACCAAGCTCAGTCGCCTTATCGATGACGACGGACGGCCCTACCCCCTGAGCAAATGCCCACGCCGAAAAAGCGTAGAAGAGGGCGATGGTTCCCACGGCAATATAAGTAGCCTTCGGAACGGTCCGCTCTGGGTCACGAGCTTCTTCCGAATAGATTGCACCAGACTCAAAACCCATAAAGGCAGCAATTCCGAAGGCGAGGAGAACGCCAATACCATCGGTGAAAAACTGATTCGGCCGCATCGTCTCCACAGAGATCCCTTCAGGAGCAACACCAAGGGACAAGAGCGAAACTCCAGCTACGACGATGAATTCAAGGGCTACCAGAACTCCTAGGATCTTGGCCGAGAAGTCAACGTTGCTGACGCCCATGACAGCTACCAAGAGCCAGCCAGCCAAAGCCGCGATCCACCACGAAATGCTCGTGCCAAACCAACTATTGATCAGATTGGCGAGGGAGAAACCGAAGATTCCATACAGACCAACCTGCATCATGTTGTAGGAAACCAGGGCCAGAATTGCGGCTGCGATTCCTTGCCGGTTGCCCAGCCCCTCAGACACATAGGCGTAGAAGGCTCCTGAGTTCTGAATCTTCGAACTCATAATTCCGTACCCAACTGCAAAGAACACGAGGATGATCCCAAGCGCTAAGTAGCTCCAAGGGACCCCTAACAATCCGGATACCGCGAAGTTGGTCGGTACTCCTCCCGCGAGCACAGTAAGAGGTGCCGACGCCGCGATAATCATGAAGACCAGCGACGTTGTTCCTAGGCGCCCGGCGCCCAGGCCGCCCTTTGGTTTGGTGGGAGCCCGGTGCCCGGGCTGTACATTTCGAGCGGGTAGCACTGGTGACTGCGTCGATGTGTCCACGCCAACTCCTCCTTACTAGCTATGTCGGCCCGATAATCCACCGGACGTGTCCGGTGGCTTTCGGTGTATAGCTAGTAATTGTGTCGCACCACACATGCAAATAGTTGTTTGTGTGCGCTCACGATTTGACTATGAGTGCTGTCACATCACACCCTCGCGAATACTATGCATAAAAAGATAATGCTGGCACCTCCTGTAAAGGAGATGCCAGCATTATTAGCAGCGAATTTAATGCACTATTTATGCATTCGCATAAGGGTTAGGCATGGCAATGTACTGCAGCGACGTGTACTCTTCGATGCCCTCGGCACCGCCCTCGCGGCCCATGCCGGACTGCTTGACGCCGCCGAACGGGGCGGCGGCGTTGGAGATGACGCCAGCGTTGAAGCCCATGAGGCCGAACTCGAGGCCGTCGCCAACGCGCCACATACGGTTGGAATCCTCGGTGAACACGTAGGAGGCCAAGCCGTACTCCGTGTCATTCGCAAGCGCGATGGCTTCCTTCTCATCGGAGAAGGTCAGGATCGGAGCGATCGGTCCGAAGATCTCCTCCTGGGCCACGCGGGCATCACGGGAGACGTTCGTGAGAACGGTAGGGGAGTAGAAGTAGCCCTTGCCCTCACCCGGCTTGCCACCGATGAGGACCTTGGCGCCCTTGGCCACGGCGTCGTCGACAAGCGCGGTGATGTTATCCAGTGCCTTCTTCTCCACGAGCGGGCCGCAGGTAACGCCCTCATCGAGGCCGTTGCCCACCTTGAGCTCACCGATGCGCTTGGCGAACTTCTCCGCGAACTCGTCAGCGACGGACTCGTGAACGATGAAACGGTTAGCCGCGGTGCAGGCCTCACCGATGTTACGCATCTTGGCGCCCATTGCACCCTCGACGGCCTGGTCGATGTCGGCGTCCTCAAAGACGATGAACGGAGCGTTGCCACCCAGCTCCATCGAGGTGCGCAGGACGTTGTCGGCGGCTGCCTTGAGCAGGGTCTTGCCCACCGGGGTAGAGCCGGTGAAGGAAATCTTACGCAGGCGGGAATCCGCCATGATCGGCTCGGAAATGGCAGAGGCCGACTTACCGGAGACCACGTTAACCACGCCTGCCGGAACGCCGGCATCAATCATGGTCTGTGCGAAGTACTGGGTGGTCAGCGGCGTCAGCTTAGCGGGCTTGACCACCATGGTGCAGCCAGCGGCGATGGCCGGGGCAATCTTGCGAGTAGCCATAGCCAGCGGGAAGTTCCACGGGGTAATAAGCAGGCACGGGCCCACGGGCTTGCGGCGGGTAATCATGCGCAGGGTGCCTTCCGGCGCCGGCAAGGTGCGGCCGTAGTTGCGTACGGCTTCCTCACTAAACCAGCGCAGGTACTCAGCGCCGTAGGTGACCTCACCATAGGACTCCGCCAGCGGCTTGCCCATCTCAAGGGTCATCAGCGCAGCGAACTCATCCTTGCGCTCCTGCACCAGGTCAAAGGCGCGGCGCAGCAGGTCGGAGCGCTCACGCGTCGACGTGCGTGCCCACTCATCCTGCACGGCGCAAGCGGCATCCATAGCCTTCTTCGCGTCCTCAGAAGTAGCGGACGCAAGGGTGGCAATAACCTCACCGGTTGCCGGGTTTTCTACATCGAAGGTGGCGCCATCGGAGGCGTCTACCCACTCACCGTTAATCAGCAAGCCGGTCGGAACCTTGGCCAGCAGCTCGTCAATATTGACCTTGTTGTTTTCACTCATGGTTCTTTTTTACCCTCCCAAGTGGAATTTGTCTGCCAGTTGGCGTGCCGCTCCTGAAAGAAGCTGAACATCAGCCCCAACCAGGGCAAATGATGCGCCAGAATCTAAATATTTCTGGGCCTGTTCAAGGTTGAAAGCGTTGACGCCTACCTTCTTTCCGGAAGCGCGGACTGCTTCAAATGTGTGATTGACCGCCTCGAGTACATCCGGATGGGTCTGCTGGCCCAGGAGCCCCATCGAGGCCGCTAGGTCCGAGGGCCCGACGAAGATGTTGTCCACGCCTTCGACGGCCACGATGTCCTCCACGTTCTCCACTGCGGTCGCAGACTCAATCTGCACTGTGAGGCTTACCGTGTCCGAAGCGTTGGCGAGGTAGTTCTCCACGCCGTTCCACCGCGAGGAGCGGGCCAGAGCCGAGCCGACGCCGCGTACACCGCGGGGCGGGTAGTGCATAGCCGCGACTGCTGCTTCGGCTTCCTCGGCCGTATCAATCATGGGCACCATGAGGTTTTGTGCGCCCAGGTCCAGGTACTGCTTAATCAGCGCCGTGTTGTTCACGGGTACGCGAACCACACGCGTCAGGCCATAGGCATCGGTGGCGCGCAGCAAGGAGAGGACGGTCTCCAGGCCATAAGGAGAATGCTCACCGTCGATCAGCGTCCAGCTAAAGCCAGCTGAGGCGATGATCTCCGCCGCGGCCTCCGAGCCAGAACAAATCCATGCGCCGACGAGTGGCTCCTCGGCCTTCTCAAGGACGTCCGTGAACGTGGGCGGCAACTTTACTGGAATCGGCATGTGATGGACCCCAACTTTCCATAGTCAGCGTGGACGGTATCGCCCGGTTCGACCCACATGGGCTTGGTGAAGGAACCGGCGAGGATGATGTCATCGGCGGCCAGGCTGTCGCCGTGGGCGTGGAGTTTGTTGGCAAGCCATGCCACGCCCATTGCCGGGTGGTTGAGCACGGCCGCCGCCACACCCGTATCTTCGATGGACTCGTTGCGGTAGAGCAGTGCGGACACCCAGCGCAGATCGACTTCCGCAGGGTCTACCGGATTGCCGCCATAAACCATGGCGCCGAGCGCCGCATTATCCGAAATCGTGTCGACGATCGTGCGGCCCTCCATCTCGATGCGGGAGGAGAGGATCTCCAGCGCCGGGACGACGTACTCCGTCGCGCGCAGCACGTCGAAAATGCTGCAATTTGGCCCCTTCAGCTCTTCCTTGAGCACGAAGGCCAGCTCGACCTCGATGCGGACGTTAGAGAACTGTGCGTGCTCGATGGTGGAGCCGTTCTCGTAAACTTGGTCCTCAAAAATCGCACCGTAATCGGGTTCGGTGATTCCCGTGGCCTCCTGCATGACCTTTGAGGTCAGGCCAATTTTGCGGCCCACGAGGCGGCGCCCACTTTCCTCACCGCGGCGTACCCATTCGCGCTGCACCGCATAGGAATCCTCGATGCTCATCTCCGGGAAACGGGCAGTCAGCAGTGGGACCATCGTGCGGTCCTTTTCGGCTTGCGCCAGTTCATCTGCGATAGCGATGTGCTGTTTCTCATCCAGCATGTACTTCGCTCCTTAAGGTGTTGTAGAACGTGTTTGTTCTGTTTAACAGGTTTGTTGAACCTGAAGGTTTCACGTGAAACGACAACGCGGCCCCGCGATATGTGCGCTTGCTTCTCGACGCCACGGGGCCACGTTCATCAACCTGAGTACTTAGGTCGTTTTAGAGCTGGTGTCCCAGCTTGTACTCGCCTTGCTTCCACTCCGGCATCTCCTCCGCATCTTCCTTGCGGGTGTAGGAGAAGCCATCCGCGCCAATGGTGGCCTCCAGCTCGGACTCATCCTCACGGGCAACCAGCGGCACCGGGTTTCCATCCAAGTCGAGGACCGTGGAGCCATCGCGGTACCAAGAAGGAACAACCGGGGTTCCCCACCAGTCGCGGCGCTGGTTATCGTGGACATCCCAGGTCACGACCGGGTTATCCGGGTCGCCGGTGTAGTAGTCCTGGGTGTAGATTTCTACGCGGTGCCCATCCGGGTCACGCAGGTACAGGTAGTACGCGTTGGAAACACCGTGGCGGCCCGGGCCGCGCTCAATACGGTCGGACTCGCGCAGCGCACCCAACTTGTCACAAATCGCGATGATGTTGTGCTTCTCGTGGGTAGCAAACGCGATGTGGTGCATACGCGGGCCATCGCCACCGGTCATGGCGGTGTCGTGCACCGTCGGCTTACGGCGCATCCATGCGGCGTAAACAGTTCCCTCCTCATCGCGGATGTCCTCGGTGGTGCGGAAGCCGAGCTCCTCCATGTACTTCACAGCGGAAGGAACGTCCGGGGTGATCTGGTTGAAGTGGTCGAGGCGTACCAGCGCACCAGGGATGTGGGCGTCGTATGCCCAGGCAAGACGCTCGACGTGCTCTACCTCGTAGAAGAACTCGTACGGGAAGCCCAGCGGGTCCTGGACGCGGACGGAATCACCGATGCCCTTGACAAAGCCATCCTTGTTGCGGCGCACCTCACAGCCGCGCGCCTTGTAGAATTCCTCCGCGAGGTCCAGGTCTTCCGGGGAACGGACGCGGAAGGAGAACGCAGCGACGGCAGCGACAGGGCCCTGACGCAGCACGAGGTTGTGGTGGATGAACTCCTCGTAAGTGCGGAGGTAGATTTCGTTCTCGTTCTCCTCGGTGACGACAAGACCGAGGGTGTCAACGTAGAACTTTCGGGAAGCAGCGAGATCGGTAACGATGATCTCCATGTAGGCACAACGCAGAATATCGGGGGCCTGAATGTCAGCCATGATGGCTCCTTAGTTAGTTAGTGGTGGGGGAGTAGAGAGTGGACGGCTTAGTCCTGCTTGCCAAAGACCGGGTTGTGTACCTTGTCCAGGTTGATGTGAACGGCCTGCTGGTCGGTGTAGAAGTCGATCGAGCGGTAGCCGCCCTCGTGGCCCAGGCCGGAGGCCTTGACGCCGCCGAATGGGGTGCGCAGGTCACGGACGTTATTGGAGTTGAGCCACACCATGCCGGCCTCAACGTTCTGAGCGAAGTTGTGGGCGCGCTTCAGATCCGAGGTCCACACATAGGCCGCAAGGCCGTACTTCGTGTTGTTGGCCAGCTCGAGTGCTTCCTCATCGGTATCAAACGGGGTGATGGCCACGACGGGGCCGAAGATCTCTTCCTGGAAGATGCGGGCGTCCGGCTTGACGTCAACGAAGACGGTCGGCTGAACAAAGTTGCCTTCCTCGAAGCCCTCCGGGCGCTCGCCGCCGGCGGCCAGGGTGGCCTCCTGCTTGCCAATCTCGATGTAGGAGGTGACCTTCTCGTAGTGCTCCGGGTGGACCAGAGCGCCGACCTCGGTGGTGGGGTCGGAAGGCAGGCCCACCTTCACGCGCTTGGCCTGTGCGGTGTAGCGCTCCACGAACTCGTCGTAGATATCGCGCTGAACCAGGATGCGGGAGCCGGCGGTGCAACGCTCACCGTTGAGGGAGAAGACACCGAAGATGCAGGCATCAATCGCGGTCTCCAGGTCGGCATCGCTGAAGACGATGGCGGGGGACTTGCCGCCCAGCTCCATCGACAGACCCTTGAGGTGCGGGGCCGCATTACCAAAGATGATCTGGCCAGTGCGGGACTCGCCGGTGAAGGAAATCAGCGGGACGTCCGGGTGTTTGACCAGCGGGTCACCTGCATAGCCTTCCTCACCGAAGCCGTTGACCAGGTTAAAGACGCCCTTCGGTAGACCGGCCTCCTCAAAGATTCCTGCCCACAGCTGTGCGGAAAGCGGAGTGAACTCGGCCGGCTTGAGGACGACGGAGTTACCGGTGGCGATAGCCGGTGCCAGCTTCCAAGACTCCAGCATGAACGGGGTGTTCCACGGGGTGATCAGGCCCGCGACACCAATCGGCTTGCGGTTGACGTAGTTGATCTGGCGGCCCGGGACCTTGTAGGCGTCGTCTGCCTGCGCCACGATCAGGTCAGCGAAGAAGCGGAAGTTCTCCGCTGCGCGCTTAGCCTGGCCGTTGGCCTGGGTGATGGGCAGGCCGGAGTCGAAGGACTCCCACGCGGCAAGCTTGTCTGCGCGGGTTTCGACAATGTCCGCAATCTTGTTCAAGACGCGGGCGCGCTCGCGCGGCAGGGCCTTGGACCACGGGCCGTTCTCGAAAGCATCCTTAGCGGCGGCCACCGCCTTCTCAATGTCTTCCGGCTTGCCGGAAGCAGCCTTGATGTAGGGCTTGTTCGTGACCGGATCCAGGACCTCGAATTCATCACCATCTACCGACGGGACGAACTCGCCGTTGATGTAGTGAAGGATCTTCTCGGGGAGATCGGTGGGCTTAGCTGCATCGTTGTTCGTAGCCATGGGTGGTTTACACTCCTTAATCGTTTTTCTTGCGATAGGTGCTGAGGGTGGTCAGTCTGTGTTGCCTGGCCACCTTTTCTATGTAGGTGGGTTCCGCGCCAGCCTCGATGAGGCTGAGCAATTGCTCGTGTTCTCGTGTGGACTCTTGGGCTCTCTCGGGCACGTACCGAAAGGTAGAGACCCGGTGGTATTCCAATTGCTTCCATTGGTCCACCACCAAGTTCTTCAGCCTCTCGTTCGGGCACTTGGAAAAGAGAACGCTATGGAATTCTTTGTTGAGCTGGGTAAATACCTCTGGATCGTGGTGGATATCAAGCTCCCGCATGCGCTGGTTAATCTCCCGCGCCTTGGCAATATCCGCTGAGCCAAGATGCGGGGCGGATTGCGCCGTGGCGTTGGCCTCCACGGTGGCAACGATGTCCATGGATTCGTAATAGGCCTCGCGGTTATACGTGGTCACGCTGGCACCGACGTTGCGTTCATATGTGACCATTCCTTCCGCTTCAAGCTGGCGAATGGCTTCGCGGACAGGGACCACGCTGATTCCCAAGTCTTCCGCGATTGCTGCCAGCACGAGGCGGTAGCCGGGTTCATACTCGCGAGTACGAATCTTTTCACTTATCCAGTTATAGGCCTGTTGGGACTTGCTCTCCCCAGCTGGTGCTGCGGGTTCCGTCATTGACCACCCGCCTTTCCATCACGGAACGCGATGTAGGCTTCCTTGTTCGCTCCGGTCGGCGGGAAGAGGCCATCCAAGCTGGCTCCCGTCTCCACCTGAGAAGCAACCCATTCGTCTTCGTGCTCCTTGGCCAGGGCGGCCTCGGCGACTTCGGCTGCGATGTCGCGGGGAATCACTACGACGCCGTCATCGTCGCCGACGATGATGTCCCCGGGAAGGACGGTAGCGTTACCGCAGGAGACGGCGATGTCGCTATCCCACGGAACGTGTTTGCGTCCGAGAACGCAGGGGTGCGCGCCCTGGGTGAAGACGGGAAGGCCAATCTCCTTGACGGCCTCGTAGTCACGCACGCCGCCATCGGTCACAACACCAGCAGCACCGCGCACCTTAGCGCGCAGCGCCAGAATGTCACCGAGCGTTCCGGAGCCGGATTCCTGACGGGCCTCGATGACGATGACCTCGCCCTCCTTGACTGTGTCGAAGACCTTCTTCTGCTCGTTGAGGCCACCGCCATGGGACTTGAACAGATCCTCACGGCCGGCCACGAAGCGCAAGGTGCGGGCGACGCCCACCATCTTGGTTCCCTTGGCTTGCGGGTACACGCCTTCGATCACGGATTGGTTGATGCCGCGCTTGCGCAGCTGAGCAGACAAACCGGCGGTCGGGGCCTTCTCCAGAGCCGCCTTAAGCTCCGGGTCGAGTTCGCCCTCATCCTTGGGGGGAAGCCCGGCGGATTCGCGGTCACCGTAGGCATCCTCGCGCTGCTTATCGTCAACGTAGGGCAGATTGCCCAGCTGCGGATCGAAGGAGGCGGGGACTTCCTTCACGGTGGTCTTCAGCTTGCCGGAGCTCACGCCTCCTGGAACGTCGACCTCAACCTCCACGACGTCACCAGGCTCGATGACGGAAGATCCAGCAGGGGTGCCGGTGAGGATGATGTCACCAGTCTCCAGTGTCATGTGCTGGGAAAGGTCGGCAACAAACTGGGCGAGAGGGAAGATGAGGTCTTCGTCGGAGGACGTTCCCTCTTGGACAACCTCTCCGTTGACCCACGTACGGAGGCGAAGGCCCTTGGGGTCGATCCCCTGGGCGTCGATAAGCTCCGGCCCAATGGGGGTGTACCCATCGCGCGACTTGGAACGGGTGTTGGAGCCCTTGTCCTGAACCTTGTAGTCATACAGGCCAATGTCGTTCGAGGCGGTCACGTAGGCAACGTGCTTCCACGCATCCTCGAGGGATACGTTGCGGGCCGGAGTGCCGATGATAAGTGCGATTTCGCCTTCGAAGGCCAACAGTTCGGTTCCTTCGGGGCGCTCGACTACCCCGTCCGACTCAGCCAGCGTGCTCGTCGCCTTGAGGAAGTAACTCGGGGTCTTGGGCCAGCGACCGCGCTGTGCCGCGCGGGACTCAAAGGCCACATGGACAGCGATCATTTTGCCCGGTTTAACCGGCAAGAACTCAGGTACAGCCATGAAGAATCCTTAATTGTGAACAAATCCTTGCCCAGATCGTATATTATCCCTAGCACCACCGCAAGTGGTTCAACTCACACGCTTTTCCGTATATGGCACACCCCATGCCGAAAGGAATCTCACTATGTCGCACGCAACTGTCACGCCGACAATTTCGACGGCCGAACGCCGCCGCGTCGTCGCCGCGACGACCATCGGTACCGCCATCGAGTGGTACGACTACTTCCTCTATGCAGCAGTGGCCGGACTCGTGTTCAACCACCTCATGTTCGGTCCGCTCGAAGGCGGCCTGGCCACCATCATCTCCTTCCTGACCGTTGGCTTGTCCTTCCTGTTCCGCCCGGTCGGCGCCTTCCTGGCCGGGCACTTTGCCGACCGCTTCGGACGCCGCGTGGTCCTCATGGTCACGCTCATCGCCATGGGCGGCGCAACCACCCTGATTGGTGTTCTGCCAACCTATGAAACCGCTGGAATCTGGGCGCCGATTCTCCTCATCACCCTGCGCATCATCCAGGGCATCTCTGCTGGTGGCGAATGGGGCTCCGCGGTGCTCATGGCGGTGGAACACGCCCCGACTGACAAGCGCGGCCTCTACGGCGCAGGCCCCCAGATCGGCGTGCCCGCCGGCCTGCTGCTTTCCTCCGGCGTGCTGTCCATCATGAACACCATCGCGCCTGGCGACGCCTTCATGGACTGGGGCTGGCGCGTTCCCTTCCTCCTCTCCTTCGTGCTCGTCTTGGTGGGCTACCTCATCCGCATGGGCGTCGACGAATCCCCGGTGTTCGCGGAGATTGCGGAGCGCGAAGAGGAAGAAGCCACCAACCCCATCGGCACGCTGTTTAAGAAGTTCACCCCGCTCGTCCTGGTCGCCGCGCTCGTCTTCGCAGGCAACGGCACCGTCGGATACATGACTACGGGCGGCTACATCCAGCGCTACGCCACCGACCCCGAGGGCCCCGTCGCACTCGGCCGCGGTGATGTCCTCAACGCCGTGACCGTGTCTGCCTTCTCGTGGGCCTTGACCACCTTGTTCGCCGGTTTTATCTCGGATTACATCGGCCGCCGAAATACCTACCTCCTGGGATTCATCTTGCAGGGCATCGGCGCTGCCGCCCTCTTCCCGCTGGTCAATACCGGAAGCCTCGGGCTTCTCTACGGCGCACTCCTCTTCCTCACCGTGGGCCTGGGCCTGACCTACGGCGCGCAATCCGCGATGTACGCAGAACTATTCCCCGCCTCGATTCGCGCCACGGGTGTGTCCATCACCTATGCCCTCGGCTCGGTCCTGGGCGGCGCCTTCGCCCCTATGATCGCCGCCGCACTCGTCGAGGCAACTGGTACCACTTTTGCGGTGTCGGGCTACCTCGTTTCCGCTTCGATCGTCGGCTTCATCTGCACCTTCATCCTGCGTGAGCGCAAGGGAATCGCGCTCGGCGCGGAACACGAGGCCGAGCAATCCCGAGGACACTTCATTTTCAGCCCGCGCTAATCGACGCCCCTCCACATGAGCCCTCACAGTTTCGCAAGGGCCATTGTGCGAGGCGGGCATATCATATATGATTCCCTTCTTAGACCCAGCTCACATCTCAGAGACGCCTTGAACTGAGTCACCACCCTCAAGAGCAAAGCTCACATGGCAGTAGGGGAGTGGCAGCTACCCCCACCACCCCTTCGTTCTCGTTCATTACAACCGCTGACTAAGGAGTCCACAGTGCAGTTCCACCACAATGGCTACGTTTCGGAAGACCCCCGCGTGCACGAGCCCGCCGGGTACGGCGTCGATCGCGCTTCTGAACTTCCAGATGAAATGGACGTTCTCATTGTGGGCTCCGGGCCCGCAGGCATGATCGCCGCGGCACAGCTCGCGATGTTTCCCAACGTCAATACGCGCATCATTGAGCGTCGCCCGCATCGCCTCGAGCTCGGACAGGCCGACGGCATCCAGTCCCGCTCCGTAGAGACCTTCCAGGCCTTTGGCTTTGCCAAGGAAATCACGGAAGAGGCCTATGAAATCACAGAGATGGCCTTTTGGAACCCGGATCCGAATGATCGCTCCAAGATTGTCCGCGGTGCCTGCCCTGTTGATGACGAACAAGGAATCTCCGAATTCCCACACCTCATTGTCAACCAGGCCCGTGTGTTGGATTACTTCGCCCGCTATGCACACCGCGCGCCCGGCCGCATCACCCCGGACTATGGCTGGAATTTTGTCTCCCTAGAGGTAGGGGAGGGCGAGTACCCGGTGACGGTGCACCTCGAGGACGTCGACGGCAACCCGCGCGACGTTCGCGCTAAGTACGTCGTCGGTTGCGATGGCGCTAAGTCACGCGTCCGCAAGTCCATCGGTCGCTCGCTCAAGGGCGACCAGGCTAACCACGCGTGGGGTGTCATGGACGTTGTCGTTGACACCGATTTCCCGGACTGGCGCACCAAGTGCGCCATCCACTCCCAGGCCGGTTCTATCCTCCACATCCCACGCGAGGGCGGCTACCTCTGCCGCGTGTACGTCGATCTCGGCGTGGTGCCAGAGGATGACAACCACAAGGTCCGCAACACGCCGATTGAGAAGATCATCGAGAAGGCGAACGAGATTTACGCCCCCTATTTCGTCGACGTCAAGATGGTGGCGTGGCATTCCGTCTACGAGGTGGGCCACCGCCTTGTCGACGCCTTCGACGATAACGACGACGACCCACGCGTCTTCCTCACCGGCGACGCCTGCCACACCCACTCGGCAAAGGCGGGACAGGGCATGAACGTCTCCATGCAGGATGGCTTCAACATTGGATGGAAGCTCGGCCACGTCCTCGACGGCCGCGCGCCGAAGGAGCTTCTCAGCACGTACCACGGTGAGCGCCAGCCGGCCGCCCAGAACCTCATCAACTTCGACCGCGAGTGGTCGACCCTCATGGCCACCCCGACGGAGGAGCTCGATGATCCGGAGGCAGTGGAGAAGTACTACGTTGCCGCGGAGGAGTTCGCCGCTGGCATGATGACGCAGTACGAGGAAAACCTTATCGTCGGCACTACCCAGCACCAAGACCTTGCTACCGGCTTCCCGGTGGGCAAGCGCTTCAAGTCCTTTGAGGTCCTGCGCCGCTGCGACGCCTACCCTCAGCACCTGGGCCACCAGCACACCGCAGATGGCCGCTACCGCATCTACGCCTTTGCCGATGCCCCCAAGGCCGGCGAGGACTCCACGCTGAGCCAGTGGGCCGAGAAGGTCGGGCCCATCCTGGCCAAGTTCACCCCCGAAGGGGCTGAAGAGAATACCTACTTCGATGTGAAGGCCATCTACCAGCAGACGAACCACCACGACTACGAGATTCTCGACGCCCCTCTTCTCTTCCGCCCTCGCAACGGCAAGTTCAATGTTCCGAATTGGGAGAACGTCTTCAACGCACTCCCCGGGGACAAGGACATCTTTGAAGGCCGCGGCATTTCCCGTGACGGAGCCGTCGTCATCGTTCGCCCGGACCAGTACGTCGGTGCCGTCCTCCCACTCGATGATCCATCAGCAGTCGAGGACTACTTCTCCTCCGCGCTTATCAAGCTCAAGTAGTTCCGCTCTCAAGCTCATGTAGCTTCACACGTGTCAGGGCCCGGCATCGTGCCGGGCCCTTTTTGCCGCCTTGCCGAAACCACCCTCATGGACACAGGGAGGTCGGGACCGCCAAGTACAGCACCTAGGTTTCACGTGAAACACTCACGCATCGACCCCTTCGGCCCGTCCCTCCACTCACCACGGGGGTACCCGCCGGTACATTATCTGTACGGCGGAAGGTATCGGTGTTAGAGTCAGTGATATGAAGAACACAGTTAACCTTTGGTGGTGGCGCGCGTAACCCGCGGGCCTCGTTGTTCTCCCATATTTAAGGCCCGCAGCTGCGGGCTTTTCGGCGTTTTGCTCTCTTGCGAAGCTCGCGGCAGCACACAAAACCGTTAAAGAAAGACAGAATATGCCGTACACAGCCACACGCGAGGTCAGGTACACATCCGACGCCAGCGCACTCTTTTATGCCCTCGCCACCCCACAGAACTCCCTGCTCTTAGAGTCCGCGGACATCGAGTCCAAGAAAAACCTCACGTGCATCGCCATCACCAAGGCCGCACTCAAGGTGGTGTGCCGGGGCCAGGAGGCCACCGCCACCGCGTTGACACCATCGGGTCACCTTCTTATCGACGAACTCCGCGCGGACTTCCAATCACGGATCATCCACAGCTCAGAAGGCAGCGTCACCTTCCGCTTCGCTCTCCCCACCGAGCACGACGAGCGCGCCCGCCTCCGCGCCACCTCCACCGCCGATATTCTGCGCACGTTGCAGTTCAGCCAGCTCTACTCCGGCGATTCCCTCCCGTTCCTTGGTGGCGGATTCGCCTTCGACTACGTCGCGACGTTCGAAGAACTGCCACCGGTACCGGACGGCCCAAACGCGTATCCGGATTATGAGTTTCTCGTCGGCGAGCATGTCCTCACGGTGGACCACCTCACCAAGAGAGCAAAGATTGAGGGGTGGGGCGTCGACAAGCGCGCGCTCGAAGGGGAGCTCGACCGTGCCGCTGCCACCGAGCCCGTCACCCCAGAATCCCCGGCACCGCGCGAGACCATCAGCGCACGCGCCAGCATCGATGACGCTGCTTTCCGCCGCCACGTCGAGCGCCTCCAGGGCAACGTCCATGCCGGCGATATCTATCAGGTCGTTCCTTCCCGCGCCTTCAGCCTCGACTGCCCCGATGCCTTCGCTGCCTACCGCACGCTGCGCGAGACCAACCCCTCGCCGTACATGTTCTACCTGCGCGGGGAGGAACACGAGCTTTTTGGTGCATCCCCTGAGTCCAACCTGAAGTACACGGCCTCTGACCGAAAGGTTCAGCTCTACCCGGTTGCCGGCACTCGGCCGCGCGGTGCCACTCACGAGCTGGATATCCGCAATGAACTGGAGATGCGCACCGACTCCAAAGAAGTCTCGGAGCACATCATGCTCGTGGACTTAGCCCGCAACGACCTCGCTCGCGTCGCCGTCCCCGGCACCCGAAAGGTCGCCGACCTGCTCCAGGTGGACCGCTACTCTCGCGTCATGCACCTGGTTTCCCGGGTCGTCGCCACGCTGCACGAGGATTTCGACGCCCTCGACGCCTACCGAGCCTGCATGAATATGGGCACGCTCACCGGCGCTCCGAAGCTGCGCGCCATGGAGCTCATCCGCGAAACCGAAGGTACTCGCCGCGGCTCCTTCGGCGGCGCAATCGGCTACCTGCGCGGCGATGGCTCGATGGATAACTGCATCGTCATCCGTTCCGCCTACGTCAAGGATGGCACGGCCGTCGTCCAGGCCGGCGCGGGAGTCGTGCGCGATTCCGTCCCACAATCCGAGGCCGATGAAACGGTACATAAAGCCTACGCGGTGCTCAGCGCCATTGCCCAGGCACACAACGCATCTCTGGAGGTCATCCGATGAATCCACACGTCGTCCTCATCGATAACCACGATTCCTTCGTCTACAACCTCGTCGACGCCCTCGCCGGCTATAACACCACCGTCTTCCGCAACACCGTGCCCGTGGAGGAGGTCCTCGCCGCCCAGCCCGATATCATCATCCTTTCGCCCGGCCCGGGTCATCCCCGCGACGCCGGGTCGATGATGCAGCTTATCGACGCCTCCCTCGGCCGCATCCCCATGCTCGGTATCTGCCTGGGCTTCCAGGCGCTCCTTGATCACTTCGGCGGCACCGTCGAGCCCTGCGGCCCAGTCCACGGTTCTTCCGTACCCATGACGCTGACCGACGCCGGCGCCAGCCACCCTCTCTTTCAGGGTCTCACCACCGATTCCGAGCCCGATAACCCGAACTATGTTGGCCGCCTCGTCCCCGTTGCGCGTTACCACTCCTTAGGCTGCGCGAACGTTCCCGCCCAAATGCGCAGTCTCGCCGAGACCAAGACCGCCATTGGTTCCGTCACCATGGCCGCAGAAACACTCGACGGCACGGCTCTCGGCCTCCAGTTCCACCCAGAATCACTTCTCACGCCGACGGGACCGATCATGATCGAGCGGTGTATTAATCAACTTTCTGTTTACCCCACCATTGAAGGATCCAAGTAATGACTGATAATAAGGCATTGACGACATTGCAAGCCTTCCTCGACATCCAGGAGCCGACCCTGGAGCAAGCCATCGAGGTCTTCACCCCACTGACGGTAGGGGAGTATGACGATATCCATATCGCCGCTCTCCTGACCCACATCCGCACCCGCGGAGAGACCTTCGCTGATGTCGCCGGCGCGGCACGCGCTTTCATCAAGGCCGGCCGGCCATTCCCTGTCACCGGCAAGGGGCTTATGGACACCGCGGGAACCGGCGGCGATGGCGCTAACACCATCAACGTCACCACCGGCGCTTCCCTCGTCGCCTCCGCGGGCGGAGTCAAGATGGTCAAGCACGGCAACCGCTCTGTCTCCTCCAAGTCTGGCTCAGCCGACGTCCTGGAGGCCCTCGGCATCCCACTCGACCTCGATCCCGAGCGCGCAGTCCGCCAGCTCGAGGCATCCAATTTCACCTTCCTCTTTGCGCCGGCCTACAACCCGGCCGTCGCCCACGTGCAACCGGTGCGCAAGGGCCTCGGCGTCTCCACTCTCTTCAACACCATGGGCCCGCTCCTCAGCCCCGGCCGCCCGGAGTTCCAAATCATGGGCATAGCCAACCCCGAGCAAGGCCAGCTCATCGCTGAGGTCTTCAAGGACCTCGGCCGCACCCGCGCGCTCGTGGTCCACGGTGCTGGCACCGATGAGATTGCCGTTCACGGCACCACCCAGGTCTGGGAGCTTCGCGACGGCACCATTAGCCACTACGAGCTCACCCCCGAAGACCTCGGCATTTCCCGCCATGACTTGTCCGACCTTGCCGGCGGCAACGGGGAAGAAAACGCGAAGGCCCTCCGGGGGGTCTTCGCCGGTGCGGGCAAGCCGGCCCATCACGACGCGATCGTCGCCACCGCCGGCGCCATGTTCTATCTCAACGGCACAACCGGCACCATCCAAGACGGCGTCGCGCACGCCAACCAACTCATCCAGGACGGCACCGTGGCCGCATGGCTGAAGAAGCACGAGGAGGCGAATTATGGCTCTGCCGACCGTGCTTGAGGGGATCGTCGCCAAGCGCCGCACGCACCTACCAGCTATCCGTGAACGCCTCGCCCACGTGGACCTCACGACTCTCCCGCGTTCTGAGCGTTCCTTCTACGACGCGCTCAACGGGACCAACCGTTTCATCATGGAATGCAAGTCCGCGTCCCCGTCGCTCGGCCTCATCCGTGAGCATTATGAACCGGGAGCCATCGCCCGCGTGTATTCGCGCTATGCCTCAGCCATTTCGGTGCTGTGCGAGCCGGACCGTTTCGGCGGCGACTACGACCACCTGCAGACGGTGGCCCTGTCCACGCACCTGCCGGTCTTGTGCAAGGACTTCATTATCGATCCAATCCAGGTGTATGCCGCGCGTTACTTTGGCGCCGACGCCATTTTGCTCATGATGTCCATCGTCGATGATGAGACTTATGCAGAGCTCAAACATCTAGCAGATTCCCTTGGGCTCGACGTACTCACTGAGGCGATCACTGTGGACGAGGTCGAGCGCGCCACTGCCTTTGGCGTGGACGTCATTGGCATTAACAACCGCAACCTTCACGACCTCAGCATCGATCTCACCCGGTCCGAGCGCCTGTCTCGCTTTGTGCCCTCCGGCAAAGTTGTGGTTTCGGAATCCGGTATCCGCAACAACCAGACCGTGCGCCGCCTTGGGTCTCATGCCAACGCATTCCTTGTCGGCTCCCAACTCACGGGTACGCCTGATATCGATCGTGCTGCACGCGAGCTT
Source organism: Corynebacterium sp. HMSC059E07 (assembly GCF_001814395.1). Taxonomy (NCBI): domain Bacteria; kingdom Bacillati; phylum Actinomycetota; class Actinomycetes; order Mycobacteriales; family Corynebacteriaceae; genus Corynebacterium; species Corynebacterium sp. HMSC059E07. The sequence goes on along the minus strand of NZ_KV816274.1, from coordinate 70,499 downwards.
GTCTATGGTCACAATAAAGTCTGCGGACTCACGGCGTGGCCTGCAGCTCAGGCCGCCCGCGCCGCCGGTGCAGTCTACGGCGGGCTCATCTTCGAAGAGGCATCGCCGCGCAATGTTTCACGTGAAACCGCGCTCGACATCATCGCCCACGAAGCCGATCTCAGCTACGTCGCGGTCTCTCGCCGCACCACTGGCTGGGAAGAGCTCGCTTTCGACGGCATTGCCGCCCTCCAGATCCATGCCCCCTACCAGGGGAGCACGGAGGCCGAGCTCCAACTCATTGAGTCCGTCCGCGCAATAGCGGGGGAGCGGCAGGTATGGCGCGCCATCGATATGACAGCGCCGCACGGCCCGGAGCTCGCCACTGCGCTTGCCGACGCCTCCGATATGCTCATCCTCGATTCTGGCACCGGCGGTACGGGTAACTCCTTCGATTGGTCAACAATTCCCGACAACGTCAAAGATAAGGCACTTCTCGCGGGTGGCCTTAAACCCGAGAACCTTCGCGATGCGCTTCGCGTCGGCACAGCCGGACTGGACATCAACTCCGGCGTCGAAATTAGCGGCAGGAAGGACACCGCCCTCATCGCTACGGCCTTCAACACCATTCGTCACTTTACGTATTAACCCTTAACCCAAACCTACCCAAAAGGAACACCATGACTAACCCAAAGGACGCCAGGGAGACCATCCTTCCCGCGTATTTCGGCGAGTTCGGCGGACAATTTGTTCCCGAGTCTCTCATTCCCGCACTCGACCAACTCGAAAAGGCCTTCGTCGAAGCGCAAAACGATCCCACCTTCCGTAAAGAACTATCAGGCTATCTTCGTGACTACCTTGGCCGTCCCACCCCTCTCACCGAGGCGACCAAGCTCGGTGGAAAGGCACGTATTTTCCTCAAGAGGGAGGACCTCGTCCACGGCGGCGCCCACAAGACCAACCAGGTGATTGGCCAAGCGCTCTTGGCCAAGCGCATGGGAAAGACCCGCATTATCGCTGAGACCGGCGCGGGCCAGCACGGGACCGCGACTGCGCTCGCCTGCGCGCTGCTCGATCTTGAGTGCGTCATCTACATGGGCGCTAAAGACGTCGAGAGGCAACAGCCCAATGTCTACCGCATGGAGCTCATGGGCGCGAAGGTCATTCCCGTGGACTCCGGATCTGGCACCCTCAAAGATGCCGTTAATGAGGCGCTGCGCGATTGGACCGCAACGTTCCACGAATCCCACTACCTGCTCGGCACCGCTGCCGGCCCCCATCCTTTCCCCACGATTGTCCGCGAGTTCCACAGGGTGATTTCCGAGGAAGCCAAGGCCCAAATGCTTCAGCGCACGGGCGGGCTTCCCGACGTGGTCGTCGCCTGCGTCGGCGGCGGCTCCAATGCCATCGGCATGTTCGCGGATTTCATCGACGAGGAGTCGGTCGAGCTCGTCGGCGCCGAGCCTGGGGGAGAGGGCCTCGATTCCGGACACCACGGTGCCACGATCAACAATGGCACCATCGGAATTCTCCACGGCGCCCGCTCCTACCTCATGCGCAATGCCGACGGTCAAGTTGAGGAGTCCTATTCCATCTCCGCTGGCCTCGATTACCCCGGCGTCGGTCCACAGCATGCTCACCTGGCGCAGACGGGCCGCGCCACCTATGTCGGCATCACCGACGCGGAGGCACTTGAAGCGTTCCAAATCCTTAGCCGCCGCGAGGGCATCATTCCCGCCCTTGAATCCTCACACGCCCTGGCCTATGCGCTTAAGCGCAAAGATGAGGACATCACCATTATCGTTTCCCTTTCCGGGCGCGGCGACAAAGACATCGACCACGTCCGCCGCACCCTCGACGCGCACCCCGAATTCAAGATCACGGAGGACAAGTAATGAGCCGATACGAGAAACTCTTCTCCAACCTTGCCGCCCGCAATGAAGGGGCCTTCGTTCCCTTCATCATGTTGAGCGACCCCGACCCGGACACTGCCCTCGACATCGTTCGCGCGGCCGTCGCCGGCGGGGCCGACGCACTCGAGCTCGGCGTCCCCTTTTCGGACCCTGTTGCCGATGGTCCCACCATTCAGGCCTCACACATCCGCGCGCTTGAAGGAGGGGCAACGGTTGATTCCGCCATCGCCCAAATCCGCCAGATTCGAGCCGAATTCCCAGACCTTCCGATTGGCATGCTCATCTATGGCAATGTTCCCTTCACTCGTGGGTTGGAGACCTTCTACTCCGAGTTTCAAGAAGCGGGTGCTGATAGCATCTTGCTTCCCGATGTCCCCGTCCGCGAAGGCGCACCTTTCGTCGCCGCCGCCGACAAGGCCGGCATTGACCCGATCTTCATCGCCCCGGCACAAGCCTCGGAGCAGACCCTCCAGGGCGTGGCTCAATACTCGAGGGGCTACATTTACGCAATCTCGCGCGATGGCGTCACCGGCACCGAGAAGGAATCGGAAACCCGCGGGCTCGTTGATGTAGTGAACAACGTGAAACGCTTCGGCGGGGCACCGATTCTCCTTGGCTTCGGAATCTCAACCCCTCAGCATGTCGCCGATGCCATCTCCGCTGGCGCAGCTGGGGCCATCACCGGATCTGCTTTAACGAAGATTGTCGACGCTCACCTCGACGAGAACAACAAGCCCACCGACGGACTCGCCTCTGCAGTCACCGACTTCGTATCCAAGATGAAGGCTGCTACCAAGCGTGCCGTTGGCTAAGCGCTTTCCCGAACAATCCTGACCCGCCACGGCCTCTTCCATCACGTCGTGCGCCACCACGCATCACGATGGAAGGGGTCGTTTCACGTGAAACAGCGCGTGTTCCATATGCACAAGCCCATCGGCTACCGTCGTTGTAGCCAGCAGTCACTAATAATGCCGCCTTCTATGCCTTCCAAAGCCTCCTTAATTCCCTAATCCCCAGCAGCGATAGTCTCTTGGCCCTCAGAAGGGGATATCATCGGATGCGTTCGAGTAGCGATCCGCCGGGTCCGTCCTGTCGAAGACTTCGACCAACTCTCCGCCATCAAGCTCAACCTTCAAGGCTTTGGCCTCTTCGTGCATCTTCCGCCGGTGAGCAATGACATCTTCCGCGACGGTTCGTGCCCACACCTTAGACGCCGGGGCCAGAGGACCGGTTGCTTCAGTCACCGCCCAGGTGCCGTCCTCGAACAACCAGACGACATCACCAGTAACTGGGTCCAGGATATAGAAAGCCCGTCCGTCAGTTTTCATGTTGTGGTGGTGCTGGCAAAGGGCAACCAGGTTAGATGGGTGCGTAGGGCCACCGTCGGCGTAGTTAATCCTGTGGTCCAGTTGGCATGTCCACGCCGGTCGATTACAGCCAGGCGCCCGACAGGTCCCGTCGCGCCCTTCGACATACTTTCGCGTCACATCTGATGGCTGGTAGCCTTCACAAGGTTCTGGTGCTTCACTAAAGTCTCTCGTCATAGTCCTCGACGCTGGGACTCCTTCACCGGTCCAGCCGTGTCCCTGAACATAGACCGGCGCTCCCTCCACGTCAGTGGCTTTGAATTCATGCACAACGACTTTTCCAGCCTCCGGCTGAATCTTGCCCGTAATGAGGAGAACTAAGGCATCCGCCATTGAGACGTCATGCTCCTTTGCGGCCAGCTTGATTGTCTCGTGGATTACGACGCCGACGTTGCTATCGACCTCTAACTCGATCGAGGCACGTTCTCCCCGGGTGAGGAGTGAATACCGGTTCTTCTTCCGCTTATCCCGGAACGCGATCGAATCATCCAAGACCTTAGCGATGTCGCGTACCTTGCGCCGAATCTTTTCTGCGCTGGGAAAGACCTGGTTGGGTTTAGTCGGTGTTAGCCACGCCGCCAATTGACTATCGATCTCTGAGATAACTGACTGAATAGGGTTGCCCAGCTTTGCCATTACTTGATCAATAGCAACCAAGGCTTGCATATCGAGTAGGTATTCAGAGTCTTGCATCGCCTTCACCTTCGGCAATTCACTGAGACGAATAAGCCCCATGACATTCCGCGCCACATGTGCCGGAGACTTTCCCGTCTTTTTGCCAAGGGCCATAAATGCAGTGTCTGAATCTGCGTCGAGCGGCGGCTGGACACGTGACCAAAACTCATACTCTATTCTTCGCATGAGTTGCCCCGCCATACATTCTGGATCATGCGGGTTTGAGTGAGAAAAATACGCAGTAGGTACCGAGGTTGAAGAATTTGTTGTGATTCCCATGGGGAGCTGCATCCCTAAACTAACCGGATAATTGCTTCCCCCACTCCCACCTTTAGAATACATGTTCTAAGTTCGTCCCACAAGAGCCACTTCGGTTTTAGGGAAGTAATTTGGCAACACCTTGCACGACCGAGCGGCCCGCGACGTCGGCAACAAGGCATACAAAAATCCCCCTCCCGCAGCCAACCTTCCAATTGATTGGTCTAGACGTATAGACCAGAAATGGAACGCAAGCTAGGGGAGGGGGGAAGCTCTCAGGGTTTCACGTGAAACCTAAGCTTGAAACCTAAGCTTTGCTGAGCTCCTCGTCGGCAGCAGAGGCGTCGGCCTCGGCCTCCAACCCATCAATTTTATTACGAGCGAAACGGTCAACAATCATGGCGATAGCGCCGTCGCCAGTAACGTTCGCGGCCGTACCCACGGAATCGATAGCGATGTAAGCGGCAATCATCAGTGCCACCATCGAATCATCAAAGCCCATATTGGATTGCAACAGACCAACGGCAACCATCACGGCACCGCCCGGAACACCGGGGGCCGCGATCATCATGATTCCAAGGAGAAGAATGAAGCCCAAGGCCTTACCCAAATCTGCTTCCATACCATCAGCCATGTACACAATCGCGAAGGCGTACAACGTCAGCTTGATCATCGAACCAGAAAGGTGGATGGTCGCACAGAGGGGAATAACGAAGCCAGCAACGGGCTTGGAAATGCCGTTCTTCAACGTGGCGTCCAGCGTCACCGGAATCGTCGCCGCCGAAGAAGAAGTACCCAACGCGGTAAAGTAGGCCGGTGCCATGTTCTTCAATGCGCGGAATGGATTCTTACCCGCAATTGCGCCGGCGATGATGTATTGAAGCACGAGGTAAACCAGCGTCATGAGGACCGCAAGCAAAAGAACCTTGGCGAAGGCAACGAGGACCGTCCCGATATTGCCATTCATACCCAAGGAGAGGAACATGCCAAAGATATAGAACGGCAGGAGGGGGATCACAAAGCCCCAGATCACCTTGATGACGACGTTCTCAAATTCCTTGGTAATCGCGTAAAGATTATCGGACTTCACAGTAGTCATCGCCACGCCAACGCAGAAGGACAACAGCAGCGCCGTCATAACTTCGAATGGAGCCGGCATCTCAACGGTGAAGTAGGGCTCGAGCGCTCCGGCATCGATGTCAGCCACATCAGTGTTGAGCGTCTGCCCACCAAGCAACGTGGGGTACAGGACCTGGGTCAAACCGTAGGCAACGAGGCCTGCCACGATAGTGGAACCATACGCAATTCCGGCAGTAATACCCAGCCACTTGCCGGCACCGCGACCGAGGCCCGCGATTGCCGGTGCCACGAGAGCAAGAATGAGAATGGGGATGAAGAAGCCAAGGAAGTTCGAGAACAGTCCGTTGTATGTTGCGAAGGCCCTGCCGAACCATTCCGGCGCAAATTGGCTAACTATGATGCCCAAGACTATCGCTACGAGGATCTTGAACAGCAGAGAGTTGAGAACACTCTTGAATGTCATGATTGAGTCTTTTCTATGGTTGATACCACTACGAGTTTCTCGCCCGGCGATAAACGCTTATTTATCTACCAAGCGACACGAAATGTATATTACAGCACGAAACGAATAAATTGAACCAGCTTTCTCGCTAGCTAGGAGGCGGGATAGACTTAGACGCATGCTCGTAGTCGGAATCATCTTCCTCGTCCTTGCCGCGGTCCTCATCATCGTCGGCGGCCTTGCCACACTCCGTAAACTCCCCGGCAACAGTGTTGTTGGATTGCGCCTCGCAGAGATCCGCAAAACCCGGGAGGCATGGGACAACGCCCACGCTCTTGCGGGCCCGTTCTGGTTCCTGGGAGGGATCGCTCTCGTTTTCGGTGGCGTTATCGCGCTTCGCGCTGAAGGTTGGATGTGGCTAATCCCCGCACTCACAGCCGTCGTAGCTGTCCTCGCGCTCTCCATCGGCTCCAACATGGGTGCCCGCGCGGCCTACCTGTGGGACCAAGCCCATAAAGACGACGATGGTTGCGGCGATTCCTGCAACTGTGGCGACGGCGGCTGCGGGGGAGAGGCGCCGGCTGTCGACGTCTCCGCGATCCGTGCCGCAGCACAACACGCCGATAAAACGGGCCGAGACTAGAGCGGCTTTTTCAGCACAGTGACGTATTCTGGGCAAACAGAAGTCCCCATATGATTTCATCACAAACTATATTTTAGGTGGCCAGCTCAACACCGGGTAGACCCGATGATTGGTGTGGCCACCTTTCTTTGTCCTGTGCGAGCACTGAGAGCTAAACATCAATTGCGTGGGAACACGGCAGTGTGACGTGACAACAGGAGTCGGGCGGCGCACGATCGTGTTCATGACCAAGAGCACCAAAACTAAAGCGCTACGGCTCGTCGCTGCAACAGCGCTCAGCCTCAGCATCCTCGGCGCGGGGGCCACGTATGCACTCGCCGGAGAACGTCGCGGAGCACACAACGAAGCTGGGACGATCTATAGCGATGTCGGCACATCATACGGTGCCTACGATTTCAGCGGCAGCAGGGAAGAGGAGCTTCCCGTGTGGGACGGCAAACTTAGCTAACAGCACATTGTCCTCTCCCTACACAGCCAACGAATCAGATAGAGTAATCCACATGACTACGTGTTCACGCCGCCTTTTCCTGCTCGGTACTGCGACCACCTTTGCTGGGGCCTACCTCGCCGCCTGCGGTAAGGAACCTTCCGCGGAAGTCGCAGCGACGGAAATCCCCGTTGGCTCCGCCATCATTGTGGACAAGGTGATCTTCGCTCAACCCACCGAGGGAGAGTTCAAAGCATATTCGCAGACCTGCCCGCACCAGGGTTCCCTCATCACGAAGATTGAAGGCTTGACCGCCACGTGCACGAGCCACTACTCAAGCTTTGACCTCAGCAGCGGCGAAGTCACCGGCGGCCCCAGCCCTAAACCGCTCACTGAGTACGGAGTGGAAAACAACGGGGGAACAGTCAAAAACGTCTCCGCCTAATGGATATCCCCGGAGACTCAGGGGGGGTTTGAAAAGATGTTTCACGTGAAACCGTGAGGGGCGTCTAGACTCTCTTCTATGATTGAGCGCCTAAAAAGACTCGACCCCCTCATCGTCCTCATCCTGTGCGCCGTCGCAATCGCTATTGCTTTTCCCGCGCGGGGAAGCTTTGCAGACAGCTTCGATGTCCTCACGAATATAGCGATCGCCCTTCTCTTCTTCCTCTACGGCGCCCGACTCTCAACGCGCGAAGCCATCAACGGGATCAAACACTGGAAGCTCCATCTCACTATTCTGGCGTTTACCTTTGTGGTCTACCCAATCATCGGCCTCGCACTGCGCCCGCTCACCGCGTTCATCCCAAACGATCTTTACTTGGGAATTCTCTACCTCACGCTTGTACCGTCAACAGTGCAATCGTCGGTAGCCTTTACCTCGATCGCCCGCGGAAATGTTCCCGGAGCAATCGTCTCTGCGTCTGCCTCAAACCTCGCTGGAGTTCTGCTTACGCCATTGCTCGTCATGGCACTCATGGGGGCCGGCGATGGGATTCACATCGATAGCTCTGTTTTCTTTGAGATTTCTGTTCTTCTGCTCCTACCTTTCGTGCTCGGCCAGCTCACCAGAAAATGGGTGGGCAAACTCGCAGCAAGCAAAGCCACGAAAGTGGTGGACCGAGGCTCCATCGCGATGGTCGTCTATGCGGCCTTTTCTAAGGGAATGGTGGACGGGATTTGGGCGTCGATTAGCGTATGGCAAATCCTATTCCAGATTGCCTTTTCCGCCGCGCTTGTCTTCTTTATGCTCTGGCTCACCAAGGCGGTCAGCCAGAAGCTGGGGTTCAACAGAGAAGACACCATTGCTATTCAGTTCTGCGGGTCAAAGAAATCCCTGGCCACCGGATTACCCATGGCCTCGGTGATTTTTGCCTCCGGCGGCACCTCGTTGGGGCTGCTCATCCTTCCCCTCATGATTTACCATCAGGTCCAATTGATGATCTGCGCGTCTATGGCGGCACGCTACGCCCGGGTAGAGTGAGAGCACATGAAAAAGCTTTATGTTCGCACCACCATGACCATCCCGGAGGTCGGCACCGCCACACACATCGCGGAGCTTGAGGAAATCAACGCTGAGGCCTGCTCCATGCTGCGCATGATCGCCCTCGCTCCGAATGACTCCATCGTCGGCGCTGCAACACCGGAGACCTCAGTGGGCAATGCCGAGGTCCCACAGCGCGTGGTTCCACACCCCGACACCTACGACGCATTCCCCGACATCAACGCCGAGCTTATCGACGCCTTCCAATTCCACTCCTTGTGGACAGAGGCCATCGCCCTCTACGGGGACTTTTAAAGCACCACGTTCACCAACAGCATGTACACGGCGGTGCCTCCGAAGATGGACAAGCCGGAGTTGCGGCGCCACAGATGCAGCAGGGCAGTAGCCGCGGCGCCTACAAGAGGAGCCACAAAGCTTCCCGTGTCTTGGGTCTGGCTAAACAAGGTGTAAACCACCAGGACCGTCATCACACCCACGGGCATAGTGAAGCCCAGCATGCTAATGAATTGGCTATCCTTTAGGGCCTTCACAAAGACGAAGGGAAGCCAGCGCAAAACAACCGTCACCACCCCGACGGGGATAAGCACGGCGAGGATGCTGAGCAGGGTTACTCCAGCTGGCATTAGGACTCCCTGCGTAGAATCATCGCGCTGTCGACACGAGGGGAAAGGTAGCGCACCACCAAGAGCAGGAAGTAGGCGCTCAGCGCCACCATGAGTAGCTGCCCTGGAAACAGAAAGCCCGCGAGGACACCCAGGACCGCAGCAGACAGCGGAAGCGAGTAATCCTTGTTGTTCTGGAAGGAATCAATCGCTAGGACAATGAACAAGGCGACGAGGGTGAAATCCAGACCCTTCACCGAGGGCGGAATAGCCTGGCCTGCCAGCGCACCAATGATGCCCGAGACAACCCACAACACCTGGCAGAAAAGCTGCACGGTGAAGACAAATGCACCACTCGGGCGCGAGCCGCGGGGAAAGGCGGAGAGGACGGCATAGGATTCGTCGGTCAGCGCGTACGTAGAATAGGCGCGGCCGAAACGATTCCGAATCTCATCGCGCGGAAAGGTTAACCCATAAAAGATGTGGCGGAAGTTCACCATGAAACCCGTCACCGCGGCAACGGCGGGCGTCACGCCGCCGGTCACCATGGAAATGCCGAGGAATTCCATCGAACCAGCGTAAATAACGATAGAAAAGATGGGGGTCCACCACCAGTCGAAACCGGTCTGGACCATGAGCACGCCGAAGGCGAGGCCCAGCGGCACCACCCCCACGGCGATGGGCATGCAGGTCCGTATTGCCTTGATGATCTCCGCACGCATGGCAGAGATGTTAGCGCAGAGGGTGGAGAGGAACTCTAATTATCTTCATCGATATAGCGCGGGAAGGTGGCAAACAACGGCAGGGGCATAGCTTGGCGGCGCATGACGTCTGACCACGTATCTGTTGATCCGGAGGAGACCACGTCCTGGGGCAGCGCAGGGGCCACGTACCACTCACCGCGATCGATTTCCTCATCGAGTTCGCCCGGTCCCCACTCGAAATGACCGGCGAAAAAGCGCATACCTTCCACCAGTTCGGTGACGGCATCGGGACCCACGCGCAGATCGACGAGTGCCACCCGTGGGGCGAGACGGCTCAACGAAGGCTGTTTCTCGATGTCGACGCCCTGCTTGGTCAGCGCCACGCCGATGGCAGCCTGCTGGTCGTGCGGGCCGCCGATGTAGAGGGCCTGCGGCTTAGCCACCACAGGAAGCCACTCCGGCATGACGTTGAAGACCGCGACCTCGGAGCGCTTGGTCAGATCCACTCCATACGTGCGCCCCGCATGCTGCTCGGTGATGAGGATGACCGAGCGATTGTACTGGGGCGCGAGAGTGTCGGGAGCCGCCACGAGGAGCTGGCCAGGGGCGGGATCATTGCGCTCGAGGGCGTTGAAAAGTCTGTCTGCGTACATCCCTATCTAGAATTCCACCACTCGCGCAGCTTCGCAATAGCAACTTCGCGCTCCAAGGGGCCTTCTTCGAGGCGCAGCTCCTTGAGGTAAGACCAGGCCTTGCCTACCTCCGGGCCGGGTTCAAGGCCGAGGATCTCCATGATCTCGTTGCCGTCGAGATCAGGGCGTACGCGAGCGAGGTCTTCCTTGGCCGCGATATCCGCGATGCGTTCCTCCAGCTGATCGTAGGTGCGCTGGAGGCGGCGGGCCTTGCGCTCATTGCGGGTGGTGCAATCGGCGCGCACAAGTTTGTGCAGGCGCGGGAGAAGATCGCCGGCATCGGTGACATAGCGGCGCACGGCGGAATCGGTCCACTGGCCATCGCCGAAACCGTGGAAACGCATGTGCAGGTAGACCAGCTGGCCGATATCTTCGGTCGTGGCCTTGGGGAATTTCAGCTTGCGCAGGCGCTTGCGGGTGAGCTTCGCACCAACAACCTCGTGGTGGTGGAAGCTGACCTTGCCGTCGGTGGTGTCGCGGGTATCCGGCTTGCCAATGTCATGGAGCAGGGCAGCCCACCGAAGAATGAGATCGGGACCGTCTTCCTCCTGCTCCATGGCCTGGCGCAACACGGTGAGCGAGTGCGCGTACACGTCCTTGTGCTGCGCGTGCTCGTCGGGAGCCATGCGCAATGCCGGGATCTCCGGAAACACATAGTCCGCAATACCTGAGTCAACGAGCAGGTCAATACCCTTCCAGGGCGCGGTGCCGCAGATGAGCTTGTTGAGCTCCACCTGCACGCGCTCCACGGTGATGCGCTGGATTTCAGCGGCCATGTCCTTCATGGCATCGCGCACGCGCTGGGCGACGTCAAACTCCAACTGCGCCGCGAATCGCGCAGCGCGGAGCATGCGAAGAGGATCATCGTGGAAGGAAATCTCCGGCGCATCCGGGGTATCAAGGATGCGATTCGCCAGGTCATCGAGCCCGCCCATCGGATCGTGGAATTCGCGGGTACCGTCCGGGCGCAGCTCGATGGCCATGGCATTGACCTTGAAATCGCGGCGCACGAGATCGCCCTCGAGGGTATCGCCGTAGACCACTTCGGGGTTGCGGGAATCGCCGTCGTAGCTATCAGAGCGGAAGGTGGTGATCTCAATCTGCTGGCCTTTATAGGCCGCCGAGACCGTACCGAAGTCAATGCCGGTATCCCACACGGTTTCGGCCCACTCCTCCAGAATCGAATACACCACGTCGGGCCGGGCCGGGGTGGTGAAGTCGAGGTCATTGCCCAGGCGGCCGAGCAGGGCATCGCGGACGGAGCCGCCGACGAGGTAGAGGGGGGCGTCGTGAAGCGCGAAGCGTTCCACCAGGCCACTGAGGAGGCCACTGAGCTGGGCGACGGTGGCGTCCGCGCGAGCAAGAACGCCGATTAGCTGAGTGTCCTGAAAATTCACGGATCGAAGTCTACTACGATTAGCAGGGATGACTAAGAACACGCCAGGGTCCAAGCGCCGCCGCCGGCGGGGCGCGGGCCACCGGAACCACCGCACGGGACGCCCCCAGCGCACGTCCACCAACCGCATGACCACGCGGGATGAGACGTCCGCAGGTGGACTCGTCGTGTCCGGATTGGCGGAGGCCGTCGATGAAGACGGCAACGTGGACCTGTCCCAGATTTATGTGGCACTCATCGGCAGGTTGGACCGCCGCGGGCGCCTGCTGTGGTCCATGCCCAAGGGCCATGTGGAAAACGGCGAGGCCAAGGAACTCACCGCCGAGCGCGAAGTATGGGAGGAGACCGGAATCCACGGCAAGGTCTTCGCGGACCTGGGCATGATTGATTATTGGTTCGTCTCCGATGGCGTGCGCATTCACAAGACCGTGCACCACCACCTGCTGCGTTTCGTGGACGGCATCATGAATGACGAGGACCCGGAGGTCACCGAGGTCTCCTGGATCCCGGTCTCCGAGCTCATCGAGCACCTTGCCTATGCGGACGAGCGCAAGCTGGCCCGCATCGCCCACGACCTCCTCCCTGATCTCGCGCGAAAGGAAGCTGCCGCAGGAAAGGCGACTCCGCGGTGAGTTGGCGCGCAGCGGTTGCCATCACGGCGCTGGCGGTGGGCTGCGCCGTCCCCGTGGCCCAGGCACAAACTCCCCACGCCGAGAGCAACGACTCCCACTATTGGCTCGGCTCCCGCGGCCCCGATGAGCTCGAACTCAGCTTGCTCAGCGCGACGGAGGCGCGAGTAGGTGAGACACTTAAAGTCCAGCTGCGCATCCACAACCCGACGGACAGCGCCGTTGATGATTTGCAGATAACCTCCCGGCGCAGCAATGCTGTGAACTCCACGACGGAGGCCCGCCAAGAGCTCGCTGCGGGATCCTTTCCTTATTATGGGACTTCGCTCGGCGCAGGAGCACTGGAGCCGGGGGAGAGCCGCGACGTAACCGTGGAGGTCCCCACCGCGTTGGGAGATGACTCCACGCTGGCCATCACCGATCCCGGCGCCTACCCACTGCTGTTTACGCTCACCGGCACCCGCGACGGCCAGGCCGCGAGCTTTGCGGAAGAGCGGACAATCCTGGATTTCAGAGGCGAAAATCAGGATCCGACGCCCGACGCAGAAGACGACAGCAAACACGAGTTCTCACTGATCTATCCCGTGACCGCCCAGGTCGACGTCGTGCCGGGAGATACCGGCGGCGAGGAGCTCATCTTAGAAAGCGAGCAGCTCGCTGAACAGCTCTCACCGGGCGGGCGCCTCGATCAGCTGCTCGACGCCTACCTGCAGCATGATCTGCACGGTTCAGGCTGCGTGGCCCTGGACCCCGCGCTTGTCGACGCCGCCGACCGCATGTCCGCCGGCTACACCGTCAACGAGACCCGCCCCTCTACTGCCAAACACCCCACGCGCCTGCGCGATTCCTGGTTTAGCAGCGCCGATTCCGATCGCGGCAAGCCGGGAGCGGGTGCCCAAGACGCCGCCGCATGGCTGGAGAAACTGAAGAAGGTGGACTGCCGCATGCTCATGCCGTGGGCTAACGCAGACACCGATGCCGTGGCCCAGGTAGGAAACGAGTGGCTCACCCACGAGGCCGTCGAACAGGGCGCAGACACCATCGAGCGCGTCCTCGGCGCCCCGCTCAGCACGCCACTGACCGCACCGGCCTCAGGGACAAGCGAGCACGCGATGCCCGTCCCGCTGCTGGTGGCGGATAATTCCGAGTGGGCCGGTAAGGCCGCCACCTTTGATGCCTCCCTCGGAGCACTGTTGGCTCAGACCGGTTCTAAACCGCAGACCACTGGGTACTCCAACCCGGAGCTGCGCTACGACTTTTCGATTGATTCGGAGCAGGCGAGGGCGCTGACGGCGGGGGCGTCGATAAGCGTGGCGTCCGCGCAAGAGGAGACCGTGGCCAAGCTGCCGAACTTCCAGGACCCTGCCGCCGCGCGCGCGGTGATGGAAGCAGCGCAGCGCCTGCTCAATTCCGGGCGCCTCGAGCCCCGTCCCGTTGCCGCCCTGCCCATCGAGCCCGGCAGCGGCAGCCCCGGAAGTCCCTACCCAGATCCCGCAGCTTTCCACGACGCCGAGATCACACAGGTGACGCAGCAGGCGCGCTATACCGATGAGCTGATGTCCATCATGGTCAACGATCCCGGTATCGCCATGACGCGCTATAACTTCACGGCACCCCTGCGCCGCGATCTCCTCACGGCGCTCAGCGCTACCGACCGCTCCAGCCTCCACGGTTTTCCATCCTCGGTAGAGCAGAGCCGCTCTCGGCTGGAGAAAAACGCGGATATGCTCCGCGAGCTTCGCGCCTCCGTGGCGCTCATCCCGCCGGGCAACGTCTTTACCCGCGTTTCAGAGTCATCACCGCTGCTCATCGTGGCGGAGAACGGCCTGCCGCTGCCTGTCGACGCCCACCTAGCCTACGACGCCCCCGACGGCGCCACATTGAACACGCAGGACTTGATTCACATCCCGGCCAAGGGATCTATTACCGTGTCCATGACCGCTGACCTGCCCAGCAACGTTGACCAGATGTCGCTGCGCCTATGGCTTGCAACACCATCTGAGCACCTCATTTCGGATCCAATCGATATCACGGTGCAGACGCGTGCCGGTATCGTTAGCGTCTATGGAGTCGGCGCGATCGCCGCGCTCGCCCTCGTCCTTGCCGCATTGTTCCGGCTGGGTAAGTGGAAGAAAAAGAAGTCTCACGGATAGTTTTCTCAATGACACATGAACCTAAGTCTGGTGCCCGCCGACGCATTGTCACGCCTTCGCCACCGGCGCCAGTACCGGAAAAGCGCGCGCCGAGTGGCGTCGTTGCTGTCGACGACGAACTCGAGGACCGCTCGGGACTGAAGGGCAAGGCCGCCACTGCCTCGAGTGAGCCCTCCGGCGAAAAGAACTCCGACGGCGCCGTCGTCCGCGCGACCGGCTCCATGGCCATTGCAACGATGATTTCCCGCATCACGGGGTTCATCCGCAACGTGCTCATCGGCTCGTCGCTCGGCCCGGCTATTTCCTCTGCCTTCACCACGGCGAACCAGCTGCCCAACCTCATCACGGAGATCGTGCTGGGCGCGGTGCTGACTTCGCTCGTCGTGCCCGTGTTGGTGCGCGCGGAAAAGGAAGACGCTGACCGTGGCGAGGACTTTGTCCGGCGCCTCTTCACGCTGGCCTTCTCCCTGTTGGCCACGATCACGGTGCTTTCCTGTATCTTTGCCCCGCAGTTAACGCGCATGATGTTGCCGGAGGACGGCGAGGTCAATGCCGTGCAGGCCACCTCCTTTGCCTACTTGCTGCTGCCGCAGATCTTCTTCTACGGGCTTTTCGCGCTCTTCCAAGCGGTGCTCAACACGAAGAATATCTTCGGGCCGGGCGCATGGGCACCGGTGGTCAATAACATCATCTCGATTGCGGTGCTCGTGGCCTACCAGCTGCTCCCGGGCAGCTTGCATCCCGATGCGCCTTCGCCGATCACGGACCGGCACGTGCTGCTCCTAGCCCTAGGCACCACGGCGGGTGTGGTGGTGCAATGCCTCATCCTCTTCCCTTATCTCAAGAAGGCGGGCATTAACCTCAAGCCGCTATGGGGACTGGATGACCGCCTCAAGCAGTTCGGCGGGATGGCCATGGCCATCGTGGCCTACGTAGCGGTTTCCCAGCTGGGTTACGTCATCACTTCCCGCGTGGCGGCCCATGCGGACAAAGAAGCGCCGTTTATCTACCAGCAGGCATGGCTTCTCCTGCAGGTGCCCTATGGCGTCATTGGCGTCACGCTGCTCACCGCAATTATGCCGCGCCTGTCCCGCAACGCCGCGGACGGTGACGTCAAGGCCGTGGTCCGGGATCTCACGCTGGGCACGAAGCTGACGTTTATCGCCCTGATTCCCATCGTCATCTTCATGACGGGATTCGGCATCCCGATCGCCCGCGGCCTTTTCCAGTACGGCGCCTTCAACGCCAAGGCGGCCGAGGTACTCGGCCTCACGCTGAGCTTCTCTGCCTTTACCCTCATCCCCTACGCCCTCGTGCTGCTGCACCTGCGCGTCTTCTACGCCCGCGAAGAAGCGTGGACGCCGACGTTTATCATCGCCGGCATCACGCTGACCAAGTCGGTGCTCTCCCTGCTTGCCCCACACGTGGCGGATTCCCCCGACCGCGTGGTCGTCCTTCTGGGCACTGCCAATGGCTTCGGCTTCGTGGCCGGCGCGGTGATCGGCGGCTTCCTGCTCAAGCGAAAGCTGGGCAGCCTGGGCGGTCGCGCGGTTATCGCGACGACTATCTGGTCAGTGCTGGCCTCCCTCGTGGGCCTCGTGGTGGCCTTCGTCATCAATTACGTCATCAACCTCGTGCTCCCGGAGCAAGTGCCGCCGTTCTTGTACCTGCTGAAGCTTGCCGTGGCGGGCCTCATCTTCGTGGCTGTCACCGGCATCGTGCTTTCGCGCTCGGGCTTGCCGGAAGTCATCAACCTTGGCCGCCAGCTGCAGCGCATCCCCGGCATGTCCCGCATCATCAAGATCGAGCATGCCGAGGCCATCGAGGTCGAGGCCCCAGAGCAGCTGGAGATCCAACCGATCTTCAGCGTGGATGCCTTCAACTCCTCGCCGGTACCGCCGCCGATGTCCGCCGGTATTGTCCGCGGGCCGCGCTTGGTGCCGGGCGCACCGGTATCCGATGGCCGCTTCCGCCTCCTCAAGGACTACGGCTCTGCCGCAGGTACCCGCTTCTGGAAGGCCCGCGAGCAGGCCACCGGCCGCCTTGTATCGCTGACATTCGTGGACACCACGGGCGAGGCTCCGATGGCTCCCGCCACCCCGGCGGTAGCCGCCCGCCGCTCCGCGGAGGTCTCCCGCGCCACGCGCCGCCTGGCTGAGATGGAACTGGATGCCATGGCGGAGAACATCGACATCCTGTCTTACCGCCAGGGCTGCCTCGTCGTGGCGGACTGGGTGGAGGGCACCTCCCTGAAGACGGTCTCGGAGGATGAGGACCTCGATCCGCGCGCCGTCGCCCACGCCTTGGTCCCTCTGGTGCGCACCACGGCTGCCGCCCATGCGGCGGGCCTCGTGCTGGGAATTGAGAACCGCAACCGAATCCGCATTTCCACCGAGGGCATTGCCACCCTGGCCTTCCCCGCGGTGCTGCACAGCAACGATGAGGAGACTGACCGCTCGGCGCTGGCCTCCGCCATCTCGCTCCTCGTGGAGTCCACCAGTCCGACACCGGAGGTGCTACAGGAGATTGCTGCCGACGCCGAGGAGGGCCAAGACTCCGATCTCGAGGACATCGCCAACCGCTTGGCAGCCTTCGCCGGCGATGGCGACGAGGGCGAGGAGACCCTCCAGATTCCAGTGGAGGAGACCCCGCGCAAAGAGGACCCAAGCCCCGCACCGGGCTTCGGCGGCCGCGGCTACTCTGGCTCCGGCATCATCGTCCTAGGCGCGCTGGCCACCCTCTTCGTCGTGGCGATGGCCGCGCTCAGCGTGTGGATCCTGTCTCATGTGGGTAATGAGAAGACTTCCCCAGTGGTGACGAAGAGCGAATCGACGACTGAAACCTCATTCCCCAACGTGCCGCCGGTGCTCCTGAAGGACGTCAAAACCACCTCCGTTCCGGAGGGCAAGGAAGTATCTGGTTCATGGTCCACGAAGAAGGCAGACACTGGACTCCTGCTCAGCATTGACAAGCCCACGCAACTCCGCGCGCTTCCGCTGCAGCAGAGCAAGTCCACCGGCGCCAAGTACGAAGTCTATGGCGTTAATACCAAGGATTTTGACCCCACGGATCCTGACTCCGGCAAGCTCACCGAGCTCGCACACGGCACGCTAACCAACGCGCGCCAAGACATCGAGCTCAAGGAGAAGCCCGTGGCCTTCGACGGCGCCCTCATCGTCTTCACCGACATGCCCAAATCCGGCTCCGTGACACTGAAGGAGGCCACCCTGGTGGGCATCCCAACCAACTAACCCACCACCTCACGCATTTCCCCAGACCTCGATCCCGAAACTCCCTGCTCGCTGACTCAGACGCGCCACGCGCTTGACGACGCCCACCTGCAGGTTTCGGGTAGCAGGTCTGGGGCTTTAGTGTTCTTGCAATTTCTTCCCTTGACAGATAAGTGAAGGAGCGTATAATTCTTGTTGTCACGTCAACAATCTAGAGAAACCTAGAAGAAACGAGGAACCCATGACTATCACCGCAGGAACCTACGCACTGGATCCGGCACACACCACTATCAGCTTTGTAGCTCGCCACGCCATGGTCACCAAGGTGCGCGGCAACTTCAACGAGTTCGAAGGCACCCTGACCGTAGGGGAGAACATTACTGACTCCGCCGCCACCGCCACGGTAAAGACGGCGTCCATCGATACCAAGAACGCTGACCGCGATGCACACGTGAAGAATGAGGACTTCTTCGATGTTGAGAAGTTCCCGGAGATGACCTTCACCGCGACCAAGTTCGACGTTAACGACGAGGGCGAGGGCACCGTCACCGGTGATCTCACCATCAAGGGCACCACCAAGTCCGTCGATTTCAAGGTAGAAGAGACCGGCGTGGCCGAGGATCCCTTCGGCAACACCCGCCTTGGCTTCGAGGCTAAGACCTCCATTAACCGCACCGACTTCGGCATCGACTTCAACGCTCCGCTGAAGACCGGCGGCGTGCTCGTCTCCGAGGAGATCAAGATCGAGCTCGAGGTCTCTGCCATCAAGCAGTAAGCCCTCAAGCGCGATACCTCGCCTTGAGAAGTAGTTTTTAGTTGTTGCCCGTAGTGCCCATTTCGGTACTGCGGGCAACAACTTTTTGACAACTAAGGCGCCACAACCGAGTAATAAACAACTCTAAAACAACTCCTCAACAACTCGCGCAACACTGTGGCCTGCACTTTTAAGAATAAATCTGCGTCAGAAGCTGTCATATTAGTCAATAGTTGTTTATTAGTTGTTGCGGAGTTGTTTGAAACAACTTTGAGCAGCTTACCTGTGATACGCACCGCAGCGACGTTTAAGATGTAGCGCATGACTACCGCAAACCTCACTCATGCAGAAGCCACCGCCCGCAGCGCCGCGCTGCGTTTGAGCACCTACGAGCTGCACCTCGACGTCACGAGCGCGCCAACCGACGCCGACTCCTACGAGGTCACCTCGCGCATTAGCTTCACCACCGCCGAGCCTGAGACCTTCGTGGATTACTTGGGCAAGGCCGTGCACGCAGTGCGCGTCAACGGCAAGGAGGTGGAGAACACCTTCGACGGTGGACGGGTCTACCTGAGCAACCTTCCAGTGGGGGAGGAACTCACCGTGGAGATCACCGGCTCCTCCTATTACTCCCGCACCGGCCAGGGCCTGCACCGCATGCACGACCAGGCCGATGACACTACGTACCTCTACTCGCACCTCGAGCCATCCGATGCCCGCCGCATCTTCCCCTGCTTTGACCAGCCGGATCTCAAGTCCAGCTACGAGGTGCACCTCACCGGCCCGGAAGGCTGGCAGCTGCTCAGCAACCAGCCGGAGGTCGGCCGCGAGAAGACGGATAGCGGGGAAGTAGCGCACTTCGCGCCGACCCCGCTGCTGTCAACGTATCTGACGGCGTTTGCGGCTGGGCCGTACGTCGAGAAGCACAGCACCTGGACCGCACCCGATGGCTCCTTGGAAGTGGAGCTGCGCGCCTTTGCCCGCGCCTCCATGGCGGAGTATCTGGATGATGAAATCCTGCAGGTCACAGCACAAGGCATGGACTTCTTCCACAGCAACTTTGGCTACCCGTATCCGTGGGGCAAGTATGATTCCATCTTCGTTCCGGAATACAACCTGGGCGCCATGGAGAACCCCGGCCTCGTGACCTTTACGGAGCACTACCTCTTCCGTTCCGCCGCCACCCGCGCGCAGCATGCCGGGCGCACGAATACCATCCTGCACGAGATGTCTCACATGTGGTTCGGTGACCTGGTCACCCCGCAGTGGTGGGATGACCTGTGGCTCAAGGAGTCCTTCGCGGAGTTCATGGGCGCGGATTCCTCGGTGCACGCCACCGAATACACCGAGGCGTGGGTCAACTTCGCCGGCCAGCGCAAGAACTGGGCCTACCTGCAGGATCAGCTGCCCACCACGCACCCGATCAAGGCCGAGATCCCGGACGTGGATGCCGCGCGCCAGAACTTCGACGGCATTACGTATGCCAAGGGTGCGGCGGTGCTCAAGCAGCTGGTGCACTACGTGGGCCGGGAGAACTTCTACGCCGGCGCGCGCGACTACTTCCAGGAGCACGCCTTTGCTGCCGCCACCTTCGAGGACCTGCTCAAGGCCCTGAAGAAGCACACCGACCGCGACCTCGACGCTTGGTCCACAGCCTGGCTGCGCACATGGGGCCCGGATACGCTCACCCCGGAGCTGCACACGGACGGCGATAAGATCCACGAGCTCGCCATCGCTGTCGAGGCCGAGGACACCACGCGCCCGCACCGCCTCAACGTGGCACTCTTCGATGACTCCCTGAACAAGTACGCCACCCTCGACGTCGATCTGGAGGGCGAGCGCACCATCCTCGATGAGGCATCGGGACTTCAGGCACCTGCGTTGCTGCTGCTTAACGACGGCGACCACACCTACGCCAAGGTCCGCTTCGACGAGACCTCCCTGGAGACCATCCGCACGCGCCTGTCTGAAGTTCCGGATGAGCTTTCCCGCGCGGTCATCTGGACCTCCCTGTGGAACCTCACCCGCGATGGCGAGTGGCCCGTGCGCTCCTACCTGGACACGGTGCTCAACCACGCCCCGGCGGAGTCCAACCCCACGCTTCTGACCACGGCCTTTGCCAATGCAGGATATGCCATCGACCACTTCGTTGGCGAGGAAGAACGCGAAGAGATCCGCGCTGATTATGCCGAGCGCCTCTGGGAGGTACTGCAGCAGGCACCGGCAGGCTCCGATGCGCAGCTCACCTTCGCACGCGCCACCATTCAGGCACTCGCGGCCACGCCGGAGGAATCCGGCACGCAACGCCTGCGCGCGCTTTACGACGGCTCCCTCGACGGCCTCGCCCTCGACCCCGATATCCGCTGGGCCATCCTCCGCGCCTTGGCCGCCCGCGATGCCGTCAGCGCCGAGGAGCTGAAGGCTGAGAAGGAGCGCGACAACACGCTCACCGGTGCCGCCGCCTACCTGGGCGCCTCCCACGCTTTCCCATCTGCCGAGCTCAAGCGCGAAGTCTTCGACCTCGTGCGCACGCCGGGCAAGTACTCCAACGCGGAGGTGGATTCCCTCCTCGCGGCGTTCAACGCGCCGCGCTCGGCCCACCTCACCGAGGCCTTTGCCCAGGAGTACTTCGATTCGCTGGCGAAGCTCTGGGAAGAGCACCCCATCGAGATTGCCAACCGCCTCGTGCGCGGGCTCTACCCAGACGTCGCGATGGCCGACGCCGCCACCAGCGAGTTCCTGAGCACCGAGCGCCCACGTGCGCTACGCCGCGTGCTGCTGGAATGCCAGGATGCGCTGCGCCGCGCGCAACACGTGCGCGCCGCGCTGTAGACGCGGCGCATAGCGGACTGCAGAATCTTCCCGTAAACTCGCAAACACATTAACGGGGGACAATCACACACCATCGGCTTCGGCCAAGGGACTGTGTTGACCCATGTGTCATTGCTCAAGTTTCCGGGGGGATTCTTCTTGTCAGCTCAGCCGACCGATCGTGAACTCGTCGACGCCTTCATTGGCGGAGATACTAAGGCCTTTTCGGCAATCGTCGAGAAGCACCGTGCGCGCCTGACGGCCATGGCACGGCGCTACACGCGCAACGATGATGATGCGCAGGACATCGTGCAGGAGGCACTGCTCAAGGCCAGCTGCAACATGGCCTCCTACCGGCACGATGCCACGCTGAGCACATGGCTGCACCGCCTGGTGATGAACTCCGGCTATGACTTCCTCAACCATCGCTCCAACCGAGAGAACGCCTCCCTGGATGCGGAGATCATTGAGGATGACCGCAACTACGCACTCGCGCACAATCCCAGTGAGAACTTGGCGGAACGCATCACGGTGGCCCAAGCGATGGAGACGTTGCGCGAGGACCAGCGAGAAGCGCTGTACCTGACCGATGTTGCAGGCTATCCCATCGATGCGGTGGCCAAAGTGCAGGGCGTTGCGCCAGGCACGGTGAAGTCGCGGCGAGCCCGGGCTCGGCAAGTGCTGCGTGCGGCGATAGACTGAGGCCGAGTAGAATCACACTATCTTTCGCGCGATGTGCGCGAACATGAATCAGATTCTGTCCAAGAATTGTCGTCTCAAGGGAGTTTTTGTGACCATCCACGATGTCGCCATCGTCGGCTCCGGCCCCGCCGGCTACACCGCAGCACTCTACGCAGCACGTGCCGAGCTCAATCCCATCGTCTTCGAGGGCTTTGAATACGGCGGCGAACTCATGAACACCACCGAGGTAGAGAACTACCCGGGCTTCCAGAAGGGCATCATGGGCCCAGAGCTCATGGAAGAAATGCGCGCCCAGGCCATCCGCTTCGGTGCGGACCTGCGCATGGAGGTTGTCGATTCCGTCGAACTCGAGGGCGAGGTGAAGAAGCTGCACGTCGGTGACGAGGTCTTTGAGGCCCGCACCGTCATCCTCGCCACCGGTGCAGCGCCGCGCTACCTGGGCATTCCGGGTGAATCCGAGCTCGCTGGACGCGGCGTATCCGCCTGCGCCACCTGCGATGGCTTCTTCTTCAAGGGCCACAACATTGCCGTCGTCGGCGGCGGCGATTCCGCCATGGAGGAGGCCACCTTCCTCACCAAGTTCGCCGAAACCGTAACGATCATCCACCGCTCCGAGAACTTCCGCGCCTCCAAGATCATGCTGGAGCGCGCCAAGGAGAACCCACAGATCAAGTGGCTGACCAATACCACCGTTGAGCGCGTCCTGGATAAGGACGGCAAGGTTGGCGGCCTGGAGGTCAAGAACGCCCTAACCGGCGAAACCAGCGAACTCGATGTCACCGCCATGTTTGTGGCGATTGGCCATGACCCGCGCTCCGGCTTCCTCGAGGGCCAGGTGGCCACCAATGAGGCTGGCTACGTTGTCGTGGAGCAGCCTTCGACTAAGACCTCGCTGCCCGGTGTCTTCGCCTGCGGCGACTTGGTGGATGACCACTACCAGCAGGCCATCACCGCGGCTGGCTCCGGCTGCCGCGCGGCCATTGATGCGGAACATTTCCTCGCCGATAACCGTTAATAGTCACATGAGCAACATTAAGAACGTCACTACTGATTCCTTCCGCGCGGACGTCGTGGAGGCAGGCAAGCCCGTCGTCGTGGACTTCTGGGCTGAATGGTGTGGGCCGTGCAAGAAGTTGTCCCCGATCCTCGAAGAGGTGGCCGAAGAACTCGGTGACGACGTCTCCGTAGTCAAGGTCAACGTGGACGAGGAGCGCACCCTGGGTGCCATGTTCCAGATCATGTCCATCCCATCCGTGCTGATTTTCAAGAATGGTGAGAAGGTCGATGAGTTCGTCGGCCTGCGTTCCAAGGCCGACATCGTGGCGCAGATAAAGAAACAGCTCTAACTGGTATTCTTTAACTCGTTGATGGCGCACTGCGGTGCGCCTCCTTGATCACGAAAGGGGTAGGTGTGAACCGCGTTTTACGTGTAGGTGACCAGAGCGTTCGGGTCGCCGAAGCACGCGCAACCCTTGCCCGCCTCGGCCTGATGACTGACTACCAGGGGACGTTGTCCGACTGGAAGAAGCAAAAGTACTCCGAAGCCGATAAGCACTTTGATAGCGATTTAGCTGAGGTCCTCAAGGCCTTCCAGCAATCCCGCGGCATCGTGCCTAGCGGCGATATTGATGACCTCACTCTGCGCGAGCTACGCCAGGCTTCCTACACGCTGGGCGCCCGCGTTCTGGCCTATGAACCGGGCAACGTGCAGGTGGGCGATGACGTAGCACAGCTCCAAGAACAACTGCAGGAGCTTGGCTTCTACCAAGAACGCATCGATGGCCATTTCGGTGCCCGCACCTACGCGGCGCTGGCGGAATACCAACTCAACTCTGGCCTGCGCAGTGACGGGATCTGTGGCCCTGCCACCATTAACGCCCTCAACCTGCTGGGTCGGCGTATCACTGGCGGCTCGGCGCACAATATCCAGGAACGCGAGCGCGTGCGCAATGCCGGGCCGAAGCTGGCCGGCAAGCGCGTTGTGATCGACCCCAGCCTGGGTGGCCTCAACAAGGGCCGCACGGTCAGGGGACGCTTTGGCAACATCACGGAAGAGGAGATCCTCTGGGACTTGGCCGAGCGTGTTGCCGGGCGCATGATCGCCGCCGGCATGGAGACCATCATCTCCCGCCCGCGCAACGATGACCCATCGATTCGTGACCGCGCGGACATGGCCAATGCATTCGACGCCGACCTGGTTATTTCACTGGCGTGCGATGAATACCCCACGGAGAAAGCCAACGGCGTAGCCACCTTCTACTTTGGGTCGGAATCCGGCAACTCTTCCCTCATCGGTGAGACGCTCTCCGGCTTCATCCAGCGTGAGATCGTTGCCCGGACCGAGCTGGGTAACTGCCGCAACCACGGCCGCACGTGGGCGTTGTTGCGCCTGACGCAAATGCCGGTGGTGCAGGTCGTGCTGGGTTACCTGACCAGCCCCAAGGACGTGGCAATCCTGACCAACCCGGACCGCCGCGATGACATCGCCGAGGCCATCGTCGTCTCCGTCAAGCGCCTCTACCTCTTGGACGAGGATACCGCCGTGACTGGCACCTATCGCTTCGACGAGCTGCTGCGCGCCGAGCGCTCTTCCTAAAGGGCTTAGGCCAAAGCGCGGGCGAGGAGGTCCTCCACCGCGGCTGCGGTCAGCAGGTCGAAAGCTGGTGGAAGCTCGAGGCGCAGGCGTGGGGTAATAGGGTGATCGCGCACCACCATGAAACCGGCGGACTCCAGCGTCTCCACAGGTAATAGGCCTATGCGAGCGGGTTTCTCGCGGAGGAGCTCTTCGGCCTGGCGGGCATCACGAAAGCCAAAGGCCTCAACGGCGCTAGCCTCGCGTGAGGTGAGGTGCATGATGGTGGCGTCGAGAAGCACTGCTTCCAAGCCCTTCGCCGCGCGGTGCGGCTTTACAAATAGCGAAGTCACCAGGACCGCATCCTCCGAGACGGGGGAAGTGGGCAGCTTGGCCACACCGGGGGCAAGCTCAGGCGGACAGAAGAGGAGCGTGGCCTCATCGCCCACGGTAAAACCGCACTCGCCGCAGCGCAGCAGGGTGGCGCTGATCCATGCCTCCTTTTCAAATGCAGGGTCAGCGACCGTGGTTTTCAGCTCCCAAAAAATGGATCGGGCCGCCAAGGGGTTGATAGCAACACCTTCCTTGACGGCCTGAACGAGCATGGCGAGCTAGCTGCCTTCTTTGCCCTCAATGAGCGCTAGGATGCGCTCGAAATCCTCCTGGTCACCGAATTCGACGACCATCTTGCCCTTGCGCTTGCCCATGGTGACGGTGACCTTGGTGTCGAAGCGATCAGCCAAGCGCTCGGCGGAGTCCGTAAAGAACTGCGGCTGCGGGGCAGCGGGCTTCTTGGTTGGCTCGGCTGGCTTGCCATCGCGCTTGTACAGGGTGACGGCTTCCTCGGTGGCTCGCACAGAAAGGCCCTCGGCCACGACGCGATTGGCAATGAGCTCCATGGCCTCTGCATCCGGCAAACCCAGCAACGCGCGGGCGTGACCGCCCGATAACGTACCCGCGGCAACGCGCTTCTGCACGTCCACCGGCAGCTTGAGCAGGCGGATCATGTTGGTCACCTGCGGGCGCGAGCGACCAATGCGGTCAGCCAACTCATTTTGGGTAACCCCAAATTCTTCAAGAAGCTGCTGATAGGCGTGTGCTTCTTCCAACGGGTTGAGCTGCACGCGGTGGATATTCTCCAGCAGAGCGTCCCGCAGGAGGTCATCATCCTTGGTATCGCGGACGATAGCCGGGATGGTGGCCAGGCCCGCCTTGGAAGAGGCGCGCCAGCGGCGCTCACCCATGATGAGCTCGAAGCCGCCCTCCTCGGAAGGCCGGACCACGACCGGCTGCAACAGACCGAATTCCTTGATGGAGTGGACCAGCTCGGCCAGGTCATCCTCGTCGAAGACAGTACGCGGCTGCTTCGGGTTGGGCATGATGTCACCGACGGAAATCTCGCGGTAAGTCGCACCAATCACCGAAGGCTTGGCCTGACGCTTCTTCGAACCCGAGGATTGCTGGATAGTGGGCGCACCCTGCACCCTTTTCGTGCCGGCATCCTTAGGAGCGCCGGTGGACGCACCGAGAATGATATCTGCGGCGGAATCTCCCAAGCGTGGCTTGCGGGAGGGCGCACCCGGGCCGGACGGGATGAGCGCGGCCAAGCCCTTGCCCAAACCGCCCTGGCGCTGCTCCGGCTTGTGGTCTGCCTTCTTATCTGCCACGGTGTCCTATCCTTCCAATTCCGCGAAAATCTCTGGGCTCACGCCAATGGCACCCGTGGTGGGGTGCGGCGTGTAGTCCCCGCGCTTATCCAACTCGCGTGCGGCGGCGGCGTAGGCGCGGGCGCCTGTCGACGACGGGTCATAAGCGATAACCGTCTTACCATAACCCGGCGCCTCCGAAACGCGAACGGAGCGCGGGATGACGTTGCCTAAGACGACGGCGCCGAACTGCTCGCGCACTTCATTGGCCACCTGCTCTGCCAGCTTGGTGCGGGCGTCGAACATGGTGAGCAGCACGCCGGAGATGTGCAGATCCTCGTTGAGGTGCTCACGGATCATGGAGATATTTCCCAGCAGCTGGCCCACGCCCTCCAGGGCGTAGTACTCGCACTGGATGGGGATAATGACTTCTTCTGCGCACGTCATCGCATTGATGGTGAGCAGGCCCAGGGAAGGCGGGCAGTCGATAAAAACGTACTCAAAGCCAAGCTCTTCGAGGAAGCCGTTGTGTAGGGCGTCATAGAGGCGAAACTCGCGACGAACCAGGGAGACCATTTCAATCTCCGCGCCGGCGAGGTCGATGGTGGCTGGAATGCAGTAGAGGTTTTCATCGTCGGGAGAGTGCTGCATCGCATCCTCCGCGCTGCAGTCACCCAACAAAACCTCATAGCTAGATTTGGTGCCGGAGGTGTGCTCCGCGCCCACCGCGGTGGAGGCATTGCCCTGCGGGTCCAAGTCGATCACCAGGACCTTCTTGCCGGCCTCAGCGAGCGCGGCGGCAAGGTTGACGGCGGAGGTGGTTTTACCCACGCCACCCTTCTGGTTCGCGATGGTGATAAGACGAGGATGAGTCATGCCGTCTACTTTAGTTCACGCGCGGGACACGGATAATGGTGGTGCCGTGGATGGTCATGACCTCGGCTTTTCCGCCACCGGCGCGCTTGATGTCGGCTGCGTCGCGCTCCAGCTCCTCGTGCACCGAGGAACCCTTGAGAGCGATCATCTCTCCGCCCTTGCGAACCAGCGGCAGGGACCACTTGGCCAGCTTGCCCAACGGGGCCACCGCGCGGGAGGTCACGATGTCCGCGCCCTTGACGGCCTTCTTCACCGGGCCTTCCTCGGCGCGGCCGCGGATGACGGTGACGTTATCCAGCCCCAGCAGATCGACGACCTCGTTGAGGTAGGTCGAGCGCTTCAGCAGCGGCTCGATGAGGGTGATTGTCAGATCAGGGCGTGCGATGACGAGCGGGATGCCGGGCAGGCCGGCGCCACTACCGACGTCGATAAGCGTGGCGCCCTGCGGCATTACCTCCGCGACCACGGCGCAGTTAATGAGGTGGCGCTCCCACAGGCGCGGGACCTCGCGGGGGCCTATAAAACCACGGGTGGACCCGTCCGTAGCCAGCGAATCGTGGTATTTCTGCGCGAGCGGCAGACGCGATCCGAAGACGTCAGACGGGTCCAGTGGCACAGTGTCGGACACAGATTCAGTCACTGTGAAAACTCCTGGGATACGTTCTAGTTGTTCTTGCGGCGCTGCTTCTTAGAGCGGTGATCCTTCTTGCGTGCGCCCGGCTTCGGGGCAGAAGTGCGCTTGAGCTCAGCCTTGGCGGCTGCCTCTTCTTCTTCCTCCCGGTCCATCTTGGCGTAGACAATGCGGGTTTGGAAGAAGGTCCACACGGTGTTGGCCAGCATGTAGAAGAGCAGGCCGATGGGCCAGATGAAGCCAGAGAACACCAGCATTGCCGGCATAAACCACAGCATCATCTTGTTCATCATGGCCATCTGCTGCTGCATCATCTCCGCGTTCTGACCCTGCGGGGTAGCGGTCTTGCCGGCCGCGCGGCGCGCCTCCTGGCGGTTCAGCGTCATGCGGGCGTTGAAGTGCGTCAACGTCGCAATGATGGCGATGAGCGGCACGATGATGAAGGCCGCCTGTGCGGTGGTGGTTTCCTTAACAATCTCCAGACCGGAGTTGAGGCGCAGGTTCGCCACAAGCGGGACACCGAAGATCTTGGCGTCTACGAACTGCTTCACCAGCTCAGGTTTGAAGATGTAGTTCGCAATGGAGGCGTTCATCTCCTCCGACATTGCTTCACCCGCCGGGTGCCCGATGCCACCGGCGACGGCAACAGTGCGGTCAAAGGAGCGCAGCACGTGGAACAGACCAATGAACATGGGGATCTGCGCGAACATCGGCAGGCAGCCCGCCACCGGACGAACGCCGGCTTCCTTGTAGATGCGCTGCATCTCTTGGGCAGCCTTGGTCTGGTCATTGGCGTACTTGGTGCGCAGTTCCTGAATTTGCGGCTGGATCTCCTGCATCTTGCGTGAAGAGCGCAGCTGCGTGATGGTCGGCTTGACCATGATGGCCTTGAGCGTCCACGTCAGAAGAACGATGGCGATGATCCAGGTTCCGCCCCATGCGGAATCAAGGACGAAGCTCAAGAGCCAATGCCAGAACCACAAGACGGCTGAAATTGGCCAATAAATGAAATTAAGCACGAGAGTTGTTTACCTCAGTTGTTGTTTGGTCGGTACCGGATCAAACCCGCCCGGGTGCCAGGGACCGCACTTGCATAACCTGGCGAGGGCCATGCCCGTCCCCTTAAAGGCTCCATGGATGGAGATGGCTTCGAGGGCATAGGCACTGCACGTCGGTTCAAAACGACAGGTGGAGACCATCTTAAGGCCTGACAAGTGCTTTTGGTAGAAGCGCACCCCGTGAACTAGGACTCTCCCGAACCCGCGGGCTTCAGGAATTTCCTCTCCTTGAGAGTTCAGATATCCCATGTGCTTAGCGCTTTGCGGATATCACGCTCAAGGCGCTCACTGGTGGCACTACCGCTAGCGGGCAAGGCGCGGATAACAATGTCAACATTGGCAGGCAATACTGTCCCGTTGACGCCTTCGCGCATGAGGGACATGCACACATGACGAAGCCGCCGGGAGGTGCGGTGGCGAACCACGGCATTCCCGACGGCCTTCGACACGATGAGGCCGAACCGCGGCCCAGTGGCCGCGATGTCGTCTTCACCGTCGTTAAAGCGCAAATGCACGACGACAGTGCGCGTGCCCGCCCGGCGCCCGCCCTTGATGGTCCTCCGAAATTGCCTCGGGGACGTGAGCTTGTGCTGGGCTGGAAGCATGAATTAAGCGGTGAGCTTAGCGCGACCCTTCTTGCGACGAGCGGCGACGATGGCGCGGCCGGCGCGGGTGCTCATGCGGGTACGGAAGCCGTGCTTACGAGCGCGACGACGGTTGTTCGGCTGGAAGGTACGCTTACCCTTTGCCACGATTAACTCCTTGAAGTTGTTGGTGGATGGCACAGCCACACGCCGGTGAGGGCGGTGGGCATAAACATCCACTGATGAATGGTGTACGTGGGGATGTGGCTTCGCACGTGAAGCGCCGTGAGGCGTGGCGAGGCATTCCCACATGCAACATGTGCACCATGCACTGTTGCGATAGACCATCACAGGTTACGTGACAGATAGTGCGCGAAACAAATCGACACACTGGGTGTCCCCGAAATTACAAAGATGTTTTTATCCGCAGCTAGAACGCCACTTTTTGCCCACATGCTGCGCGGCAAGCGCCCCCTCTCGCCGTTCTTGCGCCGCGCTTGGCGCCACCGTGCCGAGCGCGCATAAAAGTGCGTTAGACAGCGCCCCCATAACGCGGTACAACTGAGGAATCGAATTCCACAGTCACCCACAGGGTGTGGATAACTCTCAATGAAGACTTGAGACTTTTGCTGTTTATGCAGGTTAACTGCATTGAGGAGCCGATGTACAGTTATCCACAGCTATGAGATAGGCTGTGGATAAACCACCTATCCACACTTGTGGATAACTTTGTGGATTCCGAGGTTACACACCAAAACATCGTGTGGAATCTTCGGTGGAAATTACAACTTCATGTGATTTCTCATCCTGTATCTCTCCTCATCCATCCGTCCATCCCCGATCCCCAACCCACAGTCACGCAGTAAATACTCAGCTCCCAAAGCCTCTTCTTCAGGGAACCGAGTAGGTGTGGCCGGCCCCGGCCGATGACACCGCGTGAACTGTAACTACACAGAAGGTAGGCGTTTTGTCTGATCCGCAAGCAGCCCTCCGGGCCAGCTGGAAAGCTGTGGTCAGTGATTTACTGGCTCAGTCCGAACAACCAAGTTCGGACGTACCCAATTTCTCCCATAGCCAGCGCCTCAATCTTCAACTTGTAGAACCCATCATGATCGGTGATGGCTACGCGCTGATCGCCGCCCCGCACGAGAACGCCAAGAATGTCATCGAGGCCGAGCTGGGGGAGTACATCACCCGCACCTTGTCGCAGCATATGGGGCGCCCTTGTTCTTTGGCCGTGACTATTGCGGCTCCGCCACAGCCGGCTCACGAGGAAACGCCTGAAGCGCCCGCACCCCAGCGCCCCATCCAAACCGAGGCGCCCGAGCACGGCATGGGGCACCAGGCACAGGGTTTCCAGCAGCCCATGCCGCCCACGCCACCTACTCAGCCAGAGACGCCAAGCCACCATCAACCGCGCTCCTGGGACACTGCGCATTCTCCGGCCAGCTTGGATGAGTTGGCACAGCACTACAGCGATCAGCAAAGCAGCGTTCCGAGTGGCTACCCCGAGGCAACCGGGCCGCGCATCCCGCGCGAGGAACCGGCGCACAACCCGAACCGCGAAAAGTCCCTCAACCCGAAGCACACTTTTGAAAACTTCGTCATCGGGTCCTCCAACCGTTTTGCCAACGGCGCCGCCGTGGCCGTGGCCGAAAACCCCGCCCGCGCCTATAACCCTCTCTTCATTTGGGGCGGCTCCGGCTTGGGCAAAACCCACCTTTTGCACGCGGCCGGTAATTACGCCCAGGTCCTGCATCCGGGTCTGCGCGTGAAGTACGTTTCCTCGGAGGAATTCACCAACGACTACATCAATTCCCTGCGTGATGACCGCCAGGAATCCTTCAAGCGCCGCTACCGCAACCTGGACATCCTCATGGTCGATGACATCCAGTTCCTCGAAGGTAAGGAGTCCACGCAGGAGGAGTTCTTCCACACCTTCAATGCGCTGCACCAGGCCAATAAACAGATCATTTTGTCCTCCGATCGCCCTCCGAAACAGCTGACCACGCTGGAGGATCGCCTGCGCACACGCTTCGAGGGAGGACTGATTACGGATATTCAGCCGCCAGACCTGGAAACGCGCATCGCCATCCTCATGAAGAAGGCCTCCGCGGACGGCACCGACGTCGATCGCTCGGTCCTCGAGCTCATCGCCTCTCGCTTCGAATCCTCGATCCGCGAGCTGGAGGGCGCGCTCATCCGTGTTTCTGCGTATTCTTCCCTGGTCAATGAACCGATCAGTTTGGAGATGGCGGAGATTGCCCTGCATGATCTAGCCCCGGACTCTGCGGATCGCCAGATCACCGCGGCGGCCATCATCGAGGTCACAGCGGATTACTTCGACATCGACGTGGATACCCTGCGCGGTTCTGGTAAGAAGCGCGCCGTCGCCCACGCCCGCCAGCTGGCCATGTATCTGTGCCGCGAGCTCACAGAGCTTTCCCTGCCGAAGATTGGTGATCAATTCGGCGGCAAGGACCACACCACCGTCATCTATGCGGACCGCAAGATCCGTAAGGAGATGACTGAGAACCGCAACACGTACGACGAGATCCAGGCCCTAACCCAACGCGTGAAGAACCACAACCAGCGCTAGCACCACGCAGCGCTTGGCGACGCCCCTGCCCACCTCCCGCAATTTCCTCCCCGCGGGCGTGGGTAGGGGCGTCTTTGCTATCCACCCAAAAGTTATCCACACCGTTATTCACAGCTGTGTAATTTCATTGTTGTAATTTGTAGATCCTTATCACGTTTTCTTCTTCCACAGCAGATCAGAAGGGTCATCGCCCTTGTGATTAACTCTGTGATCAGCGCAGACAGATCTGGGGATGAATTGTGGATAACTTTGACCCGACCCAGTTACTCACATTTCTTGTCATTTGATCACAGTGATCCCACACCCTGACTCACAGATCGTTTCACCGTGAAGAGCTTGGCTTTTAGCGGGTTGTCCACAGATCCCACAGCGCTTATTACTACTCCTATTTTGTTTTCTCCCTAACCAAGAAGAAAAAGGATGTGTGTGATTCGTCGGCGCCCTGCACGGTCGCGCGCTTGAATCGCAAAGCACGGAAGGTGAATGACAAAATCCTGTGCTTCGGCACCGATCCTGTAAGTTGGAGTGAGCTTGCAAGAATCTTCCATCCGCAACTAGAGGAGCGTCTCACCATCATGGAGCAGTCCGTGTCATTTCGCGTTGCCAAAGATGATCTCGCTAACGCCGTAGCGTGGGTCGCGCGCAGCCTTCCTTCGAAGGTCACCCAACCAGTACTGCGCGCCATGCTGATCACCGCGGATGACAATGGTTTGGAATTCACCGGCTTCGACTACGAGGTTTCCACCCGCGTGCGCATCGCCGGCATGGTGGATGAGCCGGGACGCATCGCAGTGGCCGGTAAGTTGCTCTCTGACATCGTTGCTTCCTTGCCCAACAAGGAAATCGAGATGACGCAGGAGGATAACAAGGTTCTGTTGACCTGTGGTTCTTCGCGCTTCGAGCTGCCGCTCATCCCGCTGGATGATTACCCCCAACTCCCTGTCCTGCCGGAGGTCACCGGCACCATTAACCCGCAGCTCTTCGTCGAAGCCATCAGCCAGGTCGTTGCCGCGGCCGGCAAGGATGACACGCTGCCGATGCTCACCGGCGTGCACATTGACATCAATGGTTCTCACGTGGAAATGACGGCAACGGACCGCTTCCGCCTGGCCATGCGCACCTTCGAGTGGGAGCCGGTATCTCCTGACGTCCAGGCCAAGCTCCTCGTCCCGGCCAAGACGTTGCAGGAGACCGGCCGTTCCTTGGACACGCACCTCAACATCCCGGTTGAAATCGCCGTGGGCACTGGTGAGAACATCGCTGCGGAAGGCCTGTTCGGCCTGCATGCGGATAACCGCGAGACCACCACCCGCATGCTGGACGCGGATTTCCCCAACGTTGCACCCTTGCTGCCCAAGACCCACAGCGCTATGGCCAGCATTGAGGTTGCTCCGCTCCAGGAAGCCATTCGCCGCGTCTCGTTGTTGACGGATCGCAATGCGCAGATCCGCATGGAATTCCGCGAGGGCGAGGTGACCTTGGCAGCCGGTGCTGATTCCGGCCGCGCCAGCGAGTCCTTGCCTTGTGCTTTCAACGGCCGTGAGGACTTCGTCATCGCCTTCAACCCGTCCTACCTCAAGGATGGATTGGCCGTGGTCCACACGGACCGCGTGGTCTTTGGCTTTACCGAGCCTTCGCGGCCTGCGATCATGATTCCGGAGCCGGAGGAGCTACCAGCGGCCAACGAGGACGGCTCGTTCCCGACTCCGGAGACTCATTTCACCTACCTGCTGATGCCAGTGCGCTTGCCAGGCTAGGCCGTATGTACATTCGCGATCTCGATGTCAGGGACTTCCGCTCCTGGCCCGAGCTCACCCTCAGGCTGAAACCGGGGATCACCCTGTTTGTCGGCCGCAACGGTTTCGGCAAGACCAATATCGTCGAGGCCATCGGGTATACCGCGCATCTTTCTTCGCACCGTGTGGCCCACGATGCCCCCCTCGTGCGCCACGGCGCGCACAATGCCCGCATCTCCGCCACCGCGGTGAACCAGGGCAGAGAGCTCACCGCGCACTTGCTCATCAAACCCCACGCGGCCAACCAGGCGCAGATCAACCGCACGCGCCTGAAGTCCCCGCGCGAGTTACTTGGCGTGGTGAAAACCGTGTTGTTTTCCCCGGAGGATTTGTCCCTCGTGCGCGGCGAACCTGCAGCACGCCGCCAGTATTTGGATGACATCATTGCCTCCCGCACGCCACGCCTGGCGGGAGTGAAAGCTGATTATGACAAGGTCCTGAAGCAGCGCAATGCCTTGTTGAAGTCGGCGTCGCCAAGCTTGCGCCGGGGCTACAGCGACAGTGACGGTGCCTCGGCGCTGGCCACTCTCGACGTGTGGGATACGCAGCTGTCTTCCCTCGGCGCGCAGGTGATTCAGGCACGCCTAGCGCTTGTCGACGAACTCCGCGAGCACATTCCCGCCGCTTATGCCGGGCTCGCCCCGGAGTCGCGACCGGCCGCCATTGACTACAAATCCACCGTGGACATCTCAGACCGCGAGGTTATCGAGGCCATGATGCTCACCGAGCTTGCCACGAAGCGTCAACGAGAGATCGAACGCGGCATCTCGCTCGTTGGCCCGCACCGCGACGATCTGGTGCTCAACCTTGGCACGAGCCCCGCCAAGGGCTTTGCCAGCCACGGCGAGACCTGGTCCTATGCCATCTCCTTGCGGCTGGCGGAGTTCAACCTGCTGCGCCAAGACGGCACTGATCCGATTCTCATCCTTGATGATGTCTTCGCCGAGCTCGATGCGAAAAGGCGCGAAAAGCTCGTTCACCTCGCCGCGGGTGCGGAGCAGGTGCTCATTACTGCGGCGGTGGATGAGGATTTGCCTGGAAATTTGCAGCCCATTGAACGCTTTACGGTCACAGTGCGCGACACCGACGAGGGCCGAATCTCCGAGATCACTCCGTATACGGCGGGCGGTGACGAGGATGACTGAGCAGGACTTCGATCCGGTCAAGGCGCTCTTCGAGCGCACGCGAAGTAATTCCAAGAACCCGCCGAAGCTCAACAAGCCGGCTCCCAAGATGAACCTGACGCCGACTCCTTCGGAGCAACAGCCAACGCCGTATCGGCGTGGCCGGCCGAGCGGACCCGATGGCCGCCGCCGGCGCCGCAGCCTCGAGATCCCTAGCCTCGGCGCACAGATTCAACGAGAGATTGGCAAACGCGGCTGGGAACACGAATTGGCTCATGGTTGGGTCATGGGCAATTGGGAAAACCTTGTCGGCGAGCGCATCGCCGCGCATACGCAGCCGCTCACCATCAAGGACCAGGTTGTCTACGTGGCGTGTGATTCCTCCAGCTGGGCCACCGAGCTGCGTTACTTGCAGCGCCCCATTTTGCAGAAGATTGCTGATCGCCTCGGCCCGGACGTGGTGGTTAAGCTGCACATTCAGGGCCCCAAGCAGCACCGCAACTATGAGGGCCGCCAATGGGTCAAGCCGCAAGGTTCGCAAGATACGTATGGCTGATTTTGGGTGACCGCGAAATTCACGCAAATTTGGGGCTCTCACGGGCGTGCAGTGCCCTTGCGTGGGGGGACACAGTGTAGAATGGCTAGAGTCTTAGATTTAGCTCTAGCCAAAAGGAGAACACGAATCCGTGGCTGAACAACACGCATATGATGCGGGGTCAATCACAATTCTGGAGGGCCTCGAAGCCGTCCGTAAGCGCCCCGGCATGTACATCGGTTCTACCGGTGCCCGTGGCCTGCACCACCTGATCTGGGAGATCGTTGACAACTCCGTCGATGAGGCGATGGCGGGCTTTGCCGACAAGGTCATCGTCACCCTCCGCGAAGACGGCGGCATCGAAGTTATCGATAACGGCCGTGGTATCCCGGTGGAGATGCACGCCTCTGGCGTTCCCACCGTCCAGGTGGTCATGACCCAGCTGCATGCCGGCGGTAAGTTCGACTCCGAATCCTATGCCGTTTCCGGCGGCCTCCACGGCGTGGGTATCTCTGTGGTCAACGCTTTGTCCACTCGCGTCGAGGCAGACATCAAGCGCGACGGCAAGCACTGGTACCAGAACTTCAACAACGCCATCCCGGATGAACTCGTGGAAGGCGATAATGCTCGCGGTACTGGTACCACCATCCGTTTCTGGCCGGATCCGGAGATCTTTGAGACCGTCGAGTTTAATTACGACACGATCGCTCGCCGCCTGCAGGAGATGGCCTTCCTGAACAAGGGCCTGACCATCGTGCTGCGCGATGAGCGCGCCATCTCTAAGGAACAGGCCGAACTGGAGGAGATCGCCGAGGCTGGCGATGCCCCAGTGAGCCTGAGCAGCTTGGATGAGAAGGGGGAGTCCACTGAGGCTGCCGACGGTGACGAAGACCAGGCGTCCAAGAAAAAGAAGAAGGAAGTCACCTACCACTACCCAAACGGTCTGCAGGACTATGTTGAGCACCTCAACAAGAACAAGACCGCCATCCACCCCACCATCGTTGCCTTCGACGTTAAGGGTGAGGACCATGAGGTGGAAATCGCGCTGCAGTGGAACCAGGGCTACAAGCAGTCCGTCCACACCTTCGCCAACACCATTAATACTCACGAAGGCGGAACGCACGAGGAAGGCTTCCGCGCGGCGCTGACCTCCCTGATGAACCGCTATGCCAAGGAGCACAAGCTCCTCAAGGAAAAGGATGGCAACCTTTCCGGCGAAGATTGCCGCGAAGGCCTTGCCGCCGTCATTTCCGTCAAGGTTGGGGATCCGCAGTTCGAAGGCCAGACCAAGACGAAGCTGGGTAACTCGGAGATTCGAGGATTTGTCCAGCGTTCCGTTAACGAGCACCTCAACGATTGGTTCGATGCCAACCCGGCTGAGGCCAAGGTCATCATCAACAAGGCCGTGTCCTCTGCGCACGCCCGCGTGGCGGCGCGAAAGGCGCGCGAATTGGTACGCCGTAAGTCCGCCGGTGACCTCGGTGGCCTTCCGGGTAAGTTGGCGGATTGCCGTTCCAAGGACTCGAAGCTTTCTGAGCTCTACATCGTGGAGGGTGACTCCGCAGGTGGTTCCGCCAAGGGCGGCCGCGATTCCATGTTCCAGGCCATCCTGCCGCTGCGCGGCAAGATCCTCAACGTGGAAAAGGCCCGCATGGACAAGGTGCTCAAGAACGCTGAGGTTCAGGCCATCATCACGGCCCTGGGCACCGGCATCCACGAAGAATTCGACATTTCCAAGCTGCGCTATGACAAGATCGTGCTCATGGCCGATGCTGACGTGGACGGCCAACACATCGCTACGCTGCTGCTGACCCTGCTCTTCCGTTTCATGCCGCAGCTGGTTGAGGATGGCCACGTCTTCCTGGCTAACCCGCCGCTGTACAAGCTGAAGTGGGGCAAGGGCCAGCCGGGCTACGCCTTCTCCGACGCCGAGCGTGACAAGCTGCTTGCTGAGGGCCTGGAGCAGGGACGCAAGATCAACAAGGATGACGGCATCCAGCGCTACAAGGGTCTGGGTGAGATGAACGCCTCCGAGTTGTGGGAGACCACCCTGGATCCGACCACCCGCGTGCTTCGCCGTGTGGATTTGGAGGACGCCCAGCGCGCCGACGAGCTCTTCTCCATCCTCATGGGTGATGACGTGTCTGCTCGCCGCTCCTTCATTACCCGCCGCGCGAAGGACGTACGCTTCCTCGACGTCTAAACGCTAGGTCAAAACCCGCAAAGACCAGCACCTCATATGAGGTGCTGGTCTTATTTCGTCGTTAAGCAGGCGCTTAAACAGTAGTCATATGGCGCTGCAGAACGCTGCCGATGGTCGCGACGTTGGGCTCCAGAATCGAGGAGGCCTTGCCACGCAGGGACTTGTAGGTGCGGGCGATGCCAGGCGCGTTCACATTCTCCGCGGCCTTGTCCGCGGTTGCCATGATGGCGGCGGTAATCTCAGCGCTGCGCCCTTCCAGGTAGGTGCCGAAGTCGGACTGCTCAGAGCCTTCGAATTCCTTCCAGTAGGAATCCAGGCTATTGAGTAGTTCCGGAAGCATGTGGTTGATTCCCTTGGACAAGACCTTAGAATCTGCCTTCTTGGCAGCGCCTAAAGCGCCTTTGAAGGCCATTCCGGAAATGCCGGAGAGCGAAGAGACGGTGTCATCGGCGGCCGTGGCCAAGTCCGCCACTACGGCGTTGCGGGTAGGGGATTGGAGAAGCTGGGTGAGGTTTGTCATACAGGCGAGCTTACTGTGCCGGTGCGGTGGATCCCGCCTTGAGCGCGGCGAGCTGGTCAGCAATCTCCGGGAAGCCATTGGTGCGGGCCAGGCGCTCGAGGTCGAAGTCGAGGCCACCTTCGTAGAGGCGGCTGTTCTCAGAAGAACCGGAGGAGCCGGCCATCCCGATCTGGGCGGCAAACTCGTCTACCTGGGCGCGCAGTGCCGGGACGTTATCCACTACTAGCTTGAGCAGTGCCGCTGCGGCGGCGATGCTACCGCCGATGATGAGCGTCATGTCGATCGGGGTGGAGCCGGTGAGGGAGGAGCCGGCTTCGCCCTGCTCGAAGTCGGGGTTGAGGTTGTTCTGCCAGTCATTGTCGGCGGTCTTAGCGCTCGCAGCCGGCGTTGCGGCGGTGGCGAGGGTGGTAGCCACGACACCGGCGGCGAGGAACTTCTTCAAAGACTTCGAGGGCATAGGGGGATTCCTTCCTGCAAGGGAATAGAGACTTCTATATCATGTTTAACTTACATAACTTCTGCAACAGAAAGATAGACCTCGGCGCAAAATCGCGCGAATTCTTCATTCTTTCCGCTGAGCGCGGGGACAGAACGCAAGACTGTCTCCAGTGATTCCGCCGCCGCATCGCGGTTGCCATGAACGGCAATTCCCTCAATGGTGGCCGTGCTCGCGGCGGCCGCGGCGGCTAGTGCGGCGAAATTACTAATCCGTACCCGATGGGCTCGACAAAACTCACGGGCGATGAGGAGCAGTTGTTCCACGTTCACTGGCGTGCGCCTCGGGCCTGGCGGATCTCCGCTTCTAATTCTGAACGCCCAGGCAGCAGCCGGCGCGCGGTGTCCTGTACGGCGGCATCGGTGAGGGTTCGCGCAGCCGCCGCAACAACGGCGCGGACCACCGCCTCGTGCTTGGAGGTTCCTTGCGCGGAAGCCAACAAGGTCAGCGCATGGTCTTGGTCCGGGGTCAGGCGCAGCGTCATAGCCATAGAGGACATGGTATCACGGTGATACCACAGCTGTGCCACAAACGGCCTTATACGGCCCTAGAAGGTAGGATAGGGCGTTATGAGCGACAATAACGGTGATCTTTTCGATCGCATCCAACCAATTGACATCAATGAGGAGATGGAGTCGAGCTACATCGACTACGCCATGTCCGTCATTGTCGGCCGCGCCCTGCCAGAGGTGCGTGACGGTCTTAAGCCTGTCCACCGCCGCATCCTCTACGCCATGTATGACTCCGGCTACCGCCCGGATCGCGGCTACGTAAAGTCCGCCCGCCCGGTCTCGGACACGATGGGCCAGTTCCACCCGCACGGTGACTCCGCTATCTACGACACCCTCGTGCGCCTAGCCCAGCCGTGGAACATGCGCTACCCGCTGGTCGACGGCCAGGGTAACTTCGGCTCCCGCGGTAATGACGGCCCGGCAGCTATGCGTTATACCGAGTGCCGTATGACGCCGCTGGCCATGGAGATGGTGCGTGATATCCGCGAAAACACCGTCGACTTTGCGCCGAACTATGACGGCAAGACGCAGGAGCCGACTATCCTGCCCTCCCGCGTTCCGAACCTGCTGATGAACGGCTCCGGCGGTATCGCCGTCGGTATGGCCACCAATATCCCGCCGCACAACCTCAACGAGTTGGCGGAGGCTATTTATTGGCTGCTGGATAACCCGAATGCTTCTGAGGAAGAAGCCTTGGCTGCGTGCATGGAGCGCGTCAAGGGTCCAGATTTCCCGACTGCGGGCCTCATTGTGGGCGACCAAGGCATCAAGGATGCCTACACCACCGGCCGCGGCTCCATCCGTATGCGTGGTGTGACCTCCATTGAGGAGGTGGGCAACCGTCAGACCATCGTGATCACTGAGCTGCCCTACCAGGTCAACCCGGATAACATGATCTCCAACATCGCGGAGTCCGTGGTCAACGGCAAGATCGCCGGAATCGCCAAGATCGAGGACGAGTCCTCTGACCGCGTGGGTATGCGCATCGTGGTCACCCTCAAGCGTGACGCCGTGGCTCGCGTGGTGCTCAATAACCTGTACAAGCACTCTCAGCTGCAGACCTCCTTCGGCGCGAACATGCTCTCCATCGTCGATGGCGTGCCGCGCACCCTGCGCCTCGATCAGATGCTGGGCTACTACGTTGCTCACCAGATCGAGGTCATCGTCCGCCGTACCCAGTTCCGCCTGGATGAGGCGGAGAAGCGCGCCCACATCTTGCGCGGCTTGGTTAAGGCGCTCGACATGCTCGATGAGGTCATCGCGCTGATCCGCCGTTCCCCGACGGTGGAGGAGGCACGTGACGGCCTGATGCAGCTTCTCGGCGTCGACGAGATCCAGGCCGATGCCATCCTGGCCATGCGTTTGCGCCGCCTGGCTGCCCTGGAACGTCAAAAGATCATTGATGAGTTGGCGGAGATCGAGGAGATCATCGCGGACCTCAAGGACATCCTGGCCCGCGAGGAGCGCCAGCGTCAGATCGTCCACGATGAGCTGGAGGAGATCGTCGAAAAGTACGGCGATGAGCGCCGTACCCAGATCGTCGCCGCTTCCGGTGACGTGTCCGATGAAGACCTCATTGCCCGCGAGAATGTCGTTGTCACCATCACCGCTACCGGTTACGCCAAGCGCACCAAGGTGGATGCCTACAAGGCACAGAAGCGCGGTGGTAAGGGCGTGCGCGGCGCGGAGCTCAAGCAGGACGATATTGTCAAGAACTTCTTCGTCTGCTCCACGCACGACTGGATCCTGTTCTTCACCAACTTCGGCCGCGTCTACCGCCTCAAGGCCTACGAGCTTCCGGAGGCAGGCCGCACCGCCCGCGGCCAGCACGTGGCCAACCTGCTGGAGTTCCAGCCGGAGGAGAAGATCGCCCAGGTCATCCAGATTCAGTCCTATGAGGACGCTCCTTACCTCGTCCTTGCTACCCAGCAGGGCCGCGTGAAGAAGTCCCGCCTCACCGACTACGAATCCGCACGCTCCGCTGGGCTCATCGCCATCAACCTCAACGAGGGCGATGCGCTGATCGGTGCCCAGCTGGTCAACGAGGGCGATGACATCCTGCTCACCTCTGAGCAGGGCCAGGCCATCCGCTTTACTGCCGACGACGACCAGCTCCGCCCAATGGGCCGCGCTACCGCTGGTGTGAAGGGTATGCGCTTCCGCGGCGATGACCAGCTGCTGTCCATGTCTGTGGTCAACGACGGTCAGTTCCTCCTGGTTGCCACCTCCGGCGGCTACGGCAAGCGCACGGCCATCGAAGAGTACACCCCGCAGGGCCGCGGCGGCCTGGGCGTGATGACCTTCAAGTACACCCCGAAGCGCGGCAAGCTCATTGCGGCTATCGCCGTGGACGAGGATGACGAGATCTTCGCCATCACCTCCGCCGGCGGCGTGGTGCGCACTGAGGTCAACCAGATTCGCCCGAGCTCCCGCGCCACCATGGGCGTGCGTTTGGTTAACCTGGCTGACGACGTCGAACTGCTGGCCATCGACCGCAACGTGGAGGACGACGGCGAGGAGAATGCCCAGGCAGTGGCCAAGGGTGAGAAGTCCGTGGAGGACGTCAAGCCTGAGCACCTCAAGCTTGGGGAAGACTCCAAGCAGGACGAAGCTGAAAGCAAGGATGCCGATAAGGACGAGGAGTAACCCATGATTGGACGAGAGCTTCACCTAGCCCGGATTTCGCCCATGTCGGCGTTCCGCGTTGGCTTGGCCATGTCCCTCGTCGGCCTCGTCGCCTGGATCATCGCCGTGTGCCTGTTGTATCTCGGCCTTGACCAGGCGGGCATCTGGGATTCCTTCAATAGCCTCGTCGGCGGTGTTGGCGGCGGCTTTGAGGTCTCCTTCGGGTTGGTCGTCTCCGCGGCCGCACTGTTTGGTGCCATCATCGCTGTGCTGATGACCATCCTGGCGCCGCTTCTGGCGGTGATCTACAACGCCATCGT
This sequence comes from Corynebacterium sp. HMSC059E07, assembly GCF_001814395.1. NCBI lineage: Bacteria > Bacillati > Actinomycetota > Actinomycetes > Mycobacteriales > Corynebacteriaceae > Corynebacterium > Corynebacterium sp. HMSC059E07. Next base: position 28,441 of record NZ_KV816274.1, on the reverse strand, counting down.
GGACGTCTTCGGTGGATTCAAGATTCGCCTCCAAGACGAACCGCATAACTAGCGAATATCACCGAGAAAAACTACATATGACCAGGCGATTTGTAATAGATCGCCGGTCCTATGTAGAGTAACTACTCGTTCCGGTCAAGGGCCTATAGCTCAGTCGGTTAGAGCGCATCGCTGATAACGATGAGGTCGCTGGTTCGATTCCAGCTAGGCCCACCACGGAACAATGGGGCATTAGCTCAATTGGTAGAGCATCTGCTTTGCAAGCAGAAGGTCAGGAGTTCGATTCTCCTATGCTCCACAGCATAAGTGGAAGGCGCCCGGCGGAAACGCTGGGCGCTTTTCGCGTTCGGCCAAACTGGTCACACAGGGGCGGGTTAAAGGACCAAACTAAAGGCACCATATGGAGACCTCCGACCCGAAAACACCAGGTAGATGGATATGGAAATCTGCATAAGGTGCCTTTAGTTTGGTCCCAGAACAGGCTGCTGTGCGCTAGCGGGTGAGGTATTGCTTTCCCGCCTGCGGATTGGGGATGAGGCGGTCGAGGCTCACCGGTTCCAGGCCCTTCGCGCGCAGGCCGTCGATGACGCAGTCTGCGGCCCCTACGGTTGTGGCGTGAATGTCGTGCATGAGGACGATGGAGCCGGGCTGCGCCCCGCTGACTGCGGCCTCACAGACGTGCTCGGAATTGCGGTCCTTCCAATCCACGGTGTCGACGGACCACAGGGCCTGTGCCTGGCCATTAGCCTTCGCAGCGGCGTCCACGGTGCCGTTGGTGGCACCGTACGGGGGACGCATCCACCGCGGGTTCTCACCCGTTGCTGCCTTGATTGCCGCGGCCCCGGCCTTGATCTCGCCGTCCACGTCGCTGGGGGAGAGCTTGTTGAGCTCGCGGTGGGATGCGGTGTGGTTTCCCACGGTGTGGCCCTCAGCCTTCATACGGCGCAGCAGATCCGGGTGCGCGGTGGCACTGGGAGCCAAGACCATGAAGCTGGCGTGGGCGTCCTTGGCCTTCAGGGTGTCGAGGAGCTGAGCGGTCAACTCGCCGGGGCCATCGTCATAGGTGATGGCCACGCAGTTGGAGCAGGTGGCATCAGCAACCGACTGCGACTGCTGTTTGCCGGTCGGCGCGGGCTTCGCAGCCGGCCGCGAGGAGCCGGCAAAGACAGGACTATTTTGAAGCTCCTTGGGAAGAGCATCGTAGGCGTCGTGCTCTAGTTGTTGGATGTCCTTCTGGACGTCGGGGAGCTGTGGCAACGTCGGCTGTTGAATCACCGGCTGGGGAAGCTCCACGGCAGCAGCGGCGCCAGGCAGGGCCGTGGCTGCTGCAAGGGCGATGAGGGAGCGGACAAGAACACTTTTTCGGCGCATGACAACCTTCCACAGACTTTCTTAAGACGCTTTATTGTCTGTCCGGTGAAGGTGGATTATCCCTAGTGACACGCAACTAGAGTGAAAGAAGTTAACTCCTGAGGTTTCGCTAGGCCCGTAATAGGGGTGATTTCGTTGCTTTTACCGAGAGGAGTACGCTCTACAGGTATTGGGGCATTAGCTCAGTTGGTAGAGCGTTGCGTTCGCAATGCAAAGGTCAGGGGTTCGATTCCCCTATGCTCCACAGGGCGCTCACACAGTGAGCGCCCTTTAGCTTTTCGCTTAACTTAGTCGACATCCTTGAAGCGCTTGACCAGGACGATGTGCCCGCTTCTCTCGCTCACCGGCTCAAAGCCAAGGTGCAGGTAAAGGCGGTGGGCGCGGTCGTTGTCTTTAGCCACTGACAGCGAGATACCTGGGGCGCCCATCTCGCGGGCGAGTTCGGTGGCGGCGTCGATAAGCATGGTGCCCACTCCCTGGCTGCGGAAGCGAGGTTCCACAGCTAGAGCAAGCTCTGGGATGCCTTCAATAACGTGGCCGAAACCATGGCGCTCAGCTGTGCCCCAATTTAGCCACACGCCACCGGCAGGGACGTGGCCCTCCCAGGCGATGAAACCTCCGCGGGAAGGCTCCCAACCGCCGAGGTAATAATCAAAACCTTCCTCGAAGCCCGCGGGGAGTTCCTTGTGCTCATCGCCGAAGGTATCGGCAAGAAAGTTAATACGGGCGAGGTAGGTGCGGTCAGCTTCGGTGAGGGAAAGAAGATGCATAGCTTCCATGGTAGGACGCGGCGTGCACCACCTATGAGCCGTGCTCCCATTGGGAATAAGCCGAGGCATAGCGCCCGCCCAGGTCCATCAGCTCGGCGTGGGTGCCATCCTCAACGATCTGACCCTGTTCCATCACGATGATGCGGTCGGCCTCGCGGGCCTGGTCCAGGCGGTGGGCAACGACGAGCGCGGTGCGCCCCTTGGTGACTGCCTTGGCGGCGCTTTCGAGTACCTTGGCGTGCTCGGAGCCGGCTTCGGAGGTGGCCTCATCCATAATGAGCACCGGCGGCTGGCGCAGGATCATGCGAGCCAGGGAAAGCTGTTGCTCGGCCTCCGCACCGATCTCTTCGTTGCCCGCACCAATGAGCGTATCGAGGCCCTGGGGCAGCCACCGCGAATGTTTATCCAAGCCCACGGTGTTAAGCGCCTGCCATAGATCCTCATCGCTGGCGTCAGGTTTGGCCAGGAGCAGGTCCTCGCGCAAGGTTCCGGAGAAGAGATGGACTTCTTGGGTAATGAGCGCGACGTGCTCTGTAATCCACGTGTTTGGCACGGTGGCGGTATCAATGCCATCGAGGCTGATGCTCCCCGCCGATGGGTACTGCAGGCCCGCCACGAGGGCGGCGAGCGTGGATTTACCCGCACCGGAGGTACCCACCAGGGCGGTGGTGGTGCCGGCGGTGAGGGTCAGGGAGACGTCGTCAAGCACGCGTGCCCCGCCGGGGTAGGCGTAGGAAAGGTGGTCGATGGTGATGGTGGGGGCGTCGTGTAGCCGGGGAGTGTCCTTGAGCTCCTTCGTACCAGCGCTGCTCTCCAGGGTGGCAAGGGCCACCGCGCGGCCGAGAGACGTCACGGAATGCTGGATTTCGCCGGCGAAGAAGAGGATGTTGAACACGTGGATCTCCAACCGCATGACCAGCAGCACGGCGGCGGTGGCCTCGCCAGGTGTCAACCATTCCCACATCACCATCGGCACGGACATGAGGACCGATCCCAAGAGCAACACCGCGAAGGCCAGGGCGCCTTGGCCCAGGATGCGGTTGATGAGCGGCACCTTGTCGCCCCAGGCCTGTACCGTGTCCCAGGAATAGCGCTCCATGCGTGCATGCGCCCAGTCTTTCAGGGAGAACTGGCGGAGGGTCTCCAGGGCGCGAATGGTGTCCAGCAGCACGTTGTTGCGGTAGGCCTCCACCGAGGACACCTCGTTGGCCACGGCGGGGATATCCCGCATGGTGCCGCGGATGAAGGGGTAGAGCAGACAACTCACCGCTATGAAGAGCAGCGCATAAGCGGGGTGAATGAAGATCATCATGAGCGCGGTCAGCGGCAGCATGAAGAGCGTGAGCACGAGGCGGTCACCCATCATGGAGATGGTCATGACCACGGTGTCGATGTCCTTGGATAGGCGCGTGATGATGTTACCGGTGCCCAATTCCATCACGGCGGGCACGGGGGCGCCGAGGGTGGAATCCAGCGCTGAGGTGCGCAGATCCACCGAGAGCCGGCGGGTGGTGGAGGTGACCAACAAGCGGCCCACGGTGCGGCCGGTGACCTCCACGAGGAAGCCCACCGCGATAACAACGAGCGCGCCCACCATGGCTGCGCGCCCCGTGCCAAGGATGGGGATCTCCACGCCCCGGATGATGTCCACGACGCGGCCAAGCACCTGGGAGACCAGGTTCATCATGATGACCGTAATGGTAAACAGGCCGAAGAAAAGGGCGATGCCAAGCCGGCTGGGCGCACTGGGCAGGGTCTTCAGAAAACGGAGGCACTCCCGCGGGGAGGCAGGTGCAAGGGCATCCGCGCGATTCTGCTGGCTCATAGCTCCACCACCTCATCGGCGTTGGCGGCCCACGTGGAGGCGGATGTAATGATCACGGTGGTCTTGCCGGCGCGCAGTTCACGCACGCGCTTGGCGACGTCCGCCAGGGTCAACGAATCCAGTCCCGTCGTGGGGTTGTCCAGCACGAGGACATCGGGGTCGAGGGCGAGCGCGCGGGCAAGCGCGACGCGCTGGCGCTGGCCACCGGAGAGGTTGAGGCCGGCCTCACCGATGGGCGCGGTGGGTAGCTCGCCGTTGGGACCAAGCCCACCGAGGCGGATAACAATATCCTCGCAGGCGGAGGCGTGGAGGGCGTCGTGAAGCTGCGTAGCGCTAGCACTTCGCAGCGGATCGACGTTGTCCTGCAGGGTGCCCTCCAACACGGAGATGCGGTGTGGCGGGCACAAGGCGCCGTGCTCATGGAGGTAGCGCACCCAAGAGTCCACGGTGCTGCGCCCCTTTGTGCTGATAGGCATCCACACGTGCAAGCCGGGGGAGAGGTTAATCGGCGTGCCGGCGGCCTCGGTGGTGTTGGAAGAAAGCTGGCCGAGCAGCTCGCCGACGCGCTCCACGGAGGCACGCGCCCGCGCCCAGTTCTCCGTGAGCAGGCCTAGGGAGACACCTAATGCTGTGAGCGCGGGCGGGACGAGCATGGTGATCGCCATCATTCCGCCGGGGGCGATGCGGCCCTCGAAGGTTTCCCAGGAGGTCCAGGCAAGAATGCCCACGGCAAAGGACGCGGGAACCATCTGGCGCAGCCAGGCCATGAGGGAGGACAGCTTGGCCTCGCGGAGCATGGCACCCAAGGAGTTCTGGGCGGCGTCGGAAAAACGTTGGCGCGCGATGTCCTTGGCGCCGAGGCCTTTGATGACCCGGGAGCCTTGAGCGAAGTCCGTGGCGAGTGAAAGCGCGGTGTTCTCCAACTGGCGGCGGCGCGCGGCGATCCTCGTCAGCGGCTTCGTGGTGGCCCAGGAGGCCAGCGCGGTGGCGAGTGCGCCAACCAGTAGCACAGCTGAGACCTGCCAGGAAATCGGGGCCAGGCTGACCACCGCGCCCAAGAGGTAGCCCACCATGACCAGTGGGAAGTTGAGGATCTGCTTGAGTTGGCCGATGTAGTGCGAATCCTCATCCATCGTGTTGAGCAGCCGGCCGGGGCTAATGCCTGCAGTGGAAGCGCTCAGCAACTTATCCAGCAGGTTAAGGCGCAGCGTATGGGTGGTGCGGGCTTGGGATAAGTCTGTGAAAGCATCCGCCGTGGCCTCGCAGATATAGGCGATGAAGAGGAGGATCGCCGTGGCCGCAAGCGGCAGCGCTACGGTGCGCCAGGAAGGCTCGGAGAAGGCATACTGCGTGGTCTGGCCGATGATGACGGAGACCAACGCGCCCAGCGGCGCGTTGATGAGGGTGGCAACGAAGATGCCGATAACGCCGGTGCGCTGGGCGCCGAGCAGACGCCACGTGGCTTTAGCTGGGCGGGAGAAGTTGGTGGTCTCGGTGAGGGAAACCTCGCCGGTAGGTGGCTCATCGGGGAGATACCACGACCACGTCCGCATACGTGGATAGTGAGTCATAAAGACTCATCCTATAGCGCAAAAGGATGGATGAGTGATTCAGATTACGATCGGTGACTCACTGTGGGGAATTAAGCCAGGTGGTAATTCTCCACGTCATAGCCGTTGAACTCGCGGTCGACTCCATAATCATCGACGGAGTTAAACTGCGTGCCGTTTTCAATGGCAAAGCGCAGGTTATCCACGCGGGTGGACGGATCGCCGCTCACGGCACCTGCGGGGAAATAAAAGGTCTCCCCGCTCTTGAGCTTGACTACGAGCGACTCAAAGCTCATGCCTGATCTCCTTGCCTGCTGTTGATAGGGCTTCCCGCGCAAAACAGCGCGCGGGCACCGATCTTTGAGGATCGATGCCGATTAGCCTTCAATTCAAGCAGGTCGGGCGCGCGGGGGCAACGCAGTGAGATCAAGGCAACGAAATGCGCACCCCCAAGGTTGGGGGGGGTTAGTTCTCGTCCTCGGTCTGGAGGCGGTGCTTGCCCTCGGACTCGTGATCATCGGTGATGCGGGAGGTGTCGGCATCCTTCTTGTCGGCGTTGCTGACCTCGATCTCGGTCTCGACGGCGTCCTGGATGGCGGTTTCTTCCTCGCGGTGCTTGGCCAGCTGCTCATCGAGGGAACCCAGCAGCTCTTCATCGCGCTCGACGACGCCTTCCTCGGCCAAGTCGGACTCCTTCTTGGCGTCATCCTCGGTGGTGGAGGTGTAGACCAAGGTGGAACCCTGCGGTGCGGACGGGGAAGAGAAGTCCTCAACGCGCGGCGGGACGGCGGATTCCTTCTCCTTCTTCTGGGTGAAGAAGTAGTAGATGCCACCGCCGATGGCAGCAATGGCGGCAACCAGCGCGGAGATCAGCCAGATCTTCGAGCCCTTCTTCTTATCCTTGCCGCTGATGGCGCGGGCCTTCTTCTGCAGCTGGGCGCTTTGCTTCTGTGCCTTCTTCTCAGCCTTGGAAGCCTTCTTCTTGGCCTGCTTGCGGGCCTTGGTGGCCTTCTTTTCAGCCTGCCTCTGGGTCTTCTCCCACTTCTTGGTGGCCTTGTCCTGGGCGTCTGCGGCGGCAGCGGAGAGCTTCTCGGTTGCTTCCTCGCTGCGCTCCTTGAGCTGTTCGAGGGTGCGCTCGAGGCGGGCATGCGCGGCCTTGGTCACGGCACCGGCTTCGCGGCGTGCCTCCGGGAACCACTCGTCATCGCGCTCTTCCATGCGGGCGGCGGCGGTCTCCAGGACGGAGTAGGCCTCGCGGGCCTTTTCATCGCGGCGTTCCTTGAGGCGCTCCACCAGGGCGGAGGTGGCGCTAATTGCTGTGGACAGTGCGGTGGGGTTCATCGGGAGAGATGCTCCTTTACGTCAATGCTTGAGGCGATTGCTCGGTGGGTAACTGTTTATGGAGTGGTTGTCTGCGCCGGACGGGACACTGCACATGTGTGTCCGCGTTAGCGCTGGATACTCCCTTTCAGCGTAGTGGCGGCAGCCACGTCCTGCCACCACGGGCCGCAAGGAGGGAGCGGTTCAAAGAAAATAGACAGCTTTGTACGGAACAGTGGCCTTTTTATTCAGTACAGGTTTGGGTAACGGTGCAGCTGGCCGGGTTGGAAAGGTATGACCATTGACTAAATGCTTTCGCTCAAAATGGACAGCTTGGTACGTTTTCCACCAACAGCACAGATGACCGACCACGATAACCTGCAGAGGAGGTGAGCATGTCCCCGCGACTCTCCGCATCCGCGCCACTAGACCAAATCAGCGAAGATACGCCTAAGCGCCCACAGCGCACCGCTCTCTCCTTCGAGGTGATCCCACCGCGCCACGATGCGGACGCCAAAAAGATTGACCGCTTGCTCGACACGCTTGCCGCATATAACCCCGATTACATCGCCGTCACCAGCTCCCAGCGCTCCGGGTGGCTGGAGGGAACCGCGGCCTTCATTGAGAAGATTTCGCGCGATACCGCGATGCGTCCCCTGGCGCACCTGGCTTGTACTGCCGGCACGGAGGAAGAGCTCGTTGGCTGGATCGACACGCTCGTCGACGCCGGCGTGCGCGGCCTCCTCGCGCTTCGCGGCGACCTGCCCGAGGGCGGGATGCCCGAAGGCCACTTGCCGCACGCCGACTCCCTCGTCCGGCTCATCCGCCGCTGGGAATCCGCCCGCGTGGCGCGCTTGGCCGCTGGGCGCTTGGCCGTGGGCGTGGCTTGCTACCCCAACGGTCACGCCGAGTCCGCCACGGCGGACGAGGACATCGACGTTCTCCTGGCCAAGCAGCGCCTCGGCGCTGACTTCGCCATCACCCAGCTCTTCTTCGACGCGGAGGAGTACGTCCGCTTCGCCCAGCGCGCCCGGCTGGCGGGCGTGCGCATTCCGCTCATCCCCGGGATCATGCCGATGACTAGCCGTGCTCGGGTGGAGCGAATGTGCCAGCTGTCCGGGCTGGACGGGCCACCGCACGTGCTCGATCAGCTCGCGGCAGCGACCTCCCCCGAGGAAGAGAAAGAAATCGGGATGCAGCTTACGGCCTCCCTGGCGAAATCGGTGATGAACGCCGGCGCCGACGGACTGCACATCTACACGCATAACAATCCAGACATTACGACTGACCTGCTACATCGAATTGGAGTTACCCCATGACCGCACCATTCCCCAAGGCAACGATCGAGGGCTATCCCCGCGTAGGCGCCCATCGTGAGCTTAAGCGCGCGCTGGAGTCCTACTGGTCCGGCAAGATCGACGCCGAGACCTTCGAGTCCGCCGCGCATTCCCTGCGCCTTGATACCTACGCCCGCCTCAAGGAGCTGGGTCTCACTGAGGATTACGCCATCCCGGCGGACGTCGCCTACTACGACCATGTCCTCGAGACAGCGCTGACCGTGGGCGCTGCCCAGGGCGAGAGCCTCGATGACGAGTTCACCTTGGCCCGCGGCAACAAGGACACCGCGCCGCTGGAGATGACCAAGTGGTTCGACACCAACTACCACTACATCGTCCCTGAAATCACCGATGACCAGGCTTTTAGTGCCCGCCCGCAGCGCGTGCTCAAGATCGTCGAGGAGGCTCGCGCCGCCGGCCACACCGTGCGCCCGGTCCTCGTTGGCCCCGTGACCCTGCTGGCCCTGTCCAAGCAGGCCGAGGGCGCTACCAAACAGCCGCTCGACCGCCTCGATGAGCTCGTGGACTCCTACCTCACCGTGCTGGAGCAGCTTGCCGACGCCAACGTGGAGTGGCTCCAGCTCGTTGAGCCGGCCCTGGTCGCTGACCTCGCCGCGGCTGACGACGCCACCCTCGCCGCCGCGCTCAAGAGCGCTTATGGCCGCATCCTTAGCGCGGAGAAGCGCCCGCAGGTCTACCTGACCACGCCCTATGGTTCCCTCAATGCTGGCCTTGACGTCATCGCTGAGCTCAAGCCGGAAGCTGTCCAGGTGGATCTCTCAGTGGGCACCTTGGCGCTGGACAACTCCTACCTCGAGCGCGTCGCCAAGCTTGCCGAAGCCACCCACCTCTCCGCCGGTCTCATCGACGGCCGCAACGTCTGGGCCGCCAACCTGCGCGACCTGCGCGAGAAGCTCGAAACCCTGGGTGAGGGTGTTACCGTAACCACCTCCGTCTCCCTGCAGCACGTCCCGCACACCGTCGAGGCGGAAACCTCCCTGCCGGTCGACGTTGCCACCTGGTTCGCCTTCGCCGACGAGAAGATCCGCGAGGTCGTAGCACTCGCCGCCGGCCCGCTCGACGCCCCGGAGGCATACGCGCAGGCCGACCGCGCCGTGCGCACCCGCGCCGAGTCCTCCCGCATCCACAACCAGGCCGTGCAGGAGCGCACCGCGCAGCTGCCGGAGGGCCAGGTCCAGCGCCAGCCGGAGTTCGCGGAGCGCAACAAGGCACAGGAGGCCCTCGGCCTGCCGCAGCTGCCGACCACCACCATCGGTTCCTTCCCGCAGACCTCTGAGATCCGCGCTGCCCGCGCCGCGCACCGCAAGGGCGAGCTCTCCGACGCCGACTACACCGAGGCCCTGCGCAACGAGGTGAAGTCCGTCATCGAGCTGCAGGAGCGCTTGGGCCTCGACGTCCTGGTCCACGGCGAGCCGGAGCGCAACGACATGGTGCAGTACTTCGCCGAGCTTCTCGACGGCTTTGTCGTCACCGAGAACGGTTGGGTCCAGTCCTACGGCTCCCGCTGCACCCGTCCGCCAATCGTGGTTGGTGACATCTCCCGCCCGAAGGCCATGACCACCGAGTGGGCGAAGTTTGCGCAGTCCCTGTCCGAGAAGCACGTCAAGGGCATGCTCACCGGTCCGGTGACCATTCTGGCCTGGTCCTTCGTGCGCGATGACGTCCACCAGTCCGTCTCCGCCGACCAGCTCGGCGTGGCGCTGGCCGACGAAGTCCGTGACCTCGAAGAGGCCGGCATCGACATCATCCAGATCGATGAGCCCGCCCTGCGTGAGCTGTTGCCGCTGCGCGAGAAGGACCGCAAGGCTTACCTCGACTGGGCCGTGCGCTCCTTCCGAGTGGTTTCCTTGCAGGCGAAGCCTGAAACCCAGATCCACACGCACCTCTGCTACTCGGAGTTTGGCCAGATCATCGACGCCGTCGCTGGCTTGGATGCCGATGTCACCTCCATCGAGGCCGCCCGCTCCCGCATGGAGCTGCTCGAGGATATCGATGAGAAGTTCCACTCCGAAATCGGCCCGGGCATCTACGACATCCACTCCCCGCGCATCCCGTCCGTGGCGGAGATGGCCGAGCTCATCCGCGCGGCGCTCAAGAACGTGCCGGTCGAGCGCCTGTGGGTCAACCCGGACTGCGGCCTGAAGACTCGCGGCTACGAGGAGACCGAGGCCTCCCTGCGCAACCTGGTCCTCGCTCGCGACGAGGTCCGCTCTAACCTTTAGGGGTTTAAATCCAAAGATTTAAACCGTTCATCGCCGTCAGCTCACTGAGCGCGGCGATGTCTCCGTTTCCGGCCCTATCGAAGTGCAGCGCCTTGAGCCCTGCGGCCCGGGCGCCTTCGACATCATTGGCCACCGAATCACCAATCATGAGTGTGGAGCCAGGCTCTACCTCTAGGCGCCGACAAGCCTCGAGGTAGGCCTCTCGGTGCGGTTTTGGCTTAGCCATTTCCACGGTGGGAAAGAGCTCAACGCCTGGCAGGTCGAGCCCGCCCGCCTTTAGCTTGCCCTCTTGCATCTCGCGAGCTCCGTTCGTCAAAATGCCCACTTTGAGGCCGCGGGACAGGACGTGCTGGAGGGCGGGGAGGGCGTCGCCAAGCGCCTGCCAATGCTTTTCATACGCGGCCAGATACTTGGCATATTCCGCCAGCGCCTCCTGCTCCGTCATCTCTGGGCGGCCTAGGAACTCGCGGCAGCGCTCCACACGCTGGCCCTGGTGGGTGACCTCGCCGCGCTCGTAAGCGGCGAACCACTTGCGCTCGATCTCCGCGAAGCGCTCGTAGTGCCCGCCCGGCAGCCACTCCTCGACGGCCGCATGCATCGCGGCGGTGTGGTCCATGAGGGTGTCATCGAGATCGAAGAGAACGGCGCGAATCATGCTTGCAACCCTACGCAGATCGCTGACAGCGTCGCGGCGGAACAACGAAATGGTGGAAATTTCCATACAATGGCTGGCATGACTCAGAAGACCGCAACTGCAACGATGCACACCAACTACGGTGACATTGTTATCGACCTGTTCGGTAACCACGCACCGGTAACCGTTGAGAACTTCATCGGCCTGGCTAAGGGCGAGAAGGACTACACCACCCAGAACGCCAAGGGCGAGCAGTCCGGCCCGTTCTACGATGGCGCTATTTTCCACCGCGTCATCGACCAGTTCATGATCCAGGGCGGCGACCCGACCGGCACCGGCCGTGGCGGCCCCGGCTACCAGTTCCAGGATGAGTTCCACCCGGAGCTGCAGTTTGACCGCCCGTTCCTGCTGGCCATGGCGAATGCCGGCCCGGGCACCAACGGCTCCCAGTTCTTCATCACCGTGGCGCCGACCCCGCACCTGAACAACCACCACACCATCTTCGGTGAGGTCACCGATGCGGCTTCCCAGGAAGTCGTGTCCAAGATTGCGAAGGTCTCCACCGACCGCATGGACCGTCCGGCTGAGGACGTTGTCATCGAGTCCATCGAGATCGCCTAAGCGTTCTTAGCTTTTCATCTGAGCCCGCTGCCACGTGATGTGGTGGCGGGCTCGTTGTTTTAGGAGTCTGCGTGAAAAATCATCTTCGTTCGGCGCCAGTCACCGTGGTGCTCATGGTGTTGTGCATTGGGGCATGGTTGGTCACGTCCATCCAGGCCAAGACCCTCTCTACGCCTTACTATCGCAGCATGCTGGCCCAAGACTGGACGCTGTGGGGCCCTGAAGTGTCTGAGCACCCCACAACTGTCATTACCGCGGGCTTTATGCACCTCGACGCCGGGCACCTCTTGGTCAACATGGTGATGCTGTTCTTTGTGGGTAGGGAAGTAGAACGCGCCCTGGGCAGCGCGCTGTACGCGGCGGCCTATCTCATCTCCATTGTGGGCTCTTCCGCCGCAGTGCTGTGGATGGATTTCGGCACACCCACGGTGGGCGCCTCCGGTGCCCTCTTTGCGCTCATGGGACTACTCATCGGCGTGTACCGCAGCCGCGGTTTAGACCTGCGCGCGCCCATCGTCTTGGTCGTAGCAAACGTTGCCTACAGTTTTGTGGCGGAGAACGTCTCCGTGTGGGGGCACTTGGGCGGTTTGCTCACAGGACTGTTGTTGGCGCCATTCCTCTTTCGCCAACGTGCGTGGCTGCGTTGGCTGGGGATATGGCTTATCGGGGTGATAGCTGCTGTTGCAGCGGCGCTGCGAGCTGGGCTTTGGGGATAACTTGGGCGTGTTATCCACCAAAACCTCTGTGCGAAAGAATTCCACATAAGTTATCCACATTGTGGATAACTACATTTTTGTAATTTACCGAACGTGTGGGCCAAGATAACCGCAGATCAGCAGCGTATTAGATTGTGTTCGAAGTTTTTGTGCGGGCTGTGGGAAGCGTGAAAACACTTATCCACAGGGTGTGGAGAAAGACTGTGGAATTCGTTCTCCACAGAGTTATCCCCACCCTGTGGATAACTTTGTACCCAAGGTGTTAACAGTGCTCCGGTTGCGAGGTGGTGTTGGGAACTGCGCCCCCTAGTTAGCTCACCACTCCTGCGCGAAAGGCCCAGATCACGAGCTGTACTCGCGAACTAGCTCCCACTTTGGCCATCGCAGATGACAAATGAGTCTTGACCGTAGAGGGCTCCAAATACAGCTCGCGCCCGATTTCGATGTTGGTCAATCCTTTGCCCAGGGCCCGTACGCACTCGAGTTCGCGCGGCGTGAGTAGGGCTGAATCTACCGTGGCCCGCGCTTTCCGCCGACCAAATTCCGCAATCACCCTTTTAGTAACCGCAGCGTCGACCATGCCTTCACCTGAGGCCGCGTGTTTGACTCCTTGGATGAGGTCGGTCATTGGGGAGTCTTTCAGCATGACGCCACAGGCACCGGCTTCGAGGGCACCAAAGACGTATTCGTCCAGGTCAAAGGTGGTGATAATGATGACAGCTGGGGGATTGTCTTGCTTGTTAATCTCCGTGGTTGCGTAGATCCCGTCCCCGTCAGGCATGCGGATATCGAGGCACACCACATCAATGTCGCGAGCCTTTGCAGCTGCTATCGCCTCATTCCCGGAAGCTGCCTCAGCCACAACTTTGATCTCACCGGTGGCCTCGAAGATTGCCTTTAATCCCTGTCTGATCAGAGGTTGGTCATCAACTAACAAGACTCGAATCATGGCTTCCTCCAGGTAATGAGCACCAGCCAACCATCTTCGGTAGGTTCATTTAAAGCGGTTGCACCGACAGCTCGGGCGCGCTCTTGGATGCTGATGGTGCCACGGCCCGTGGGGCTATGTGTGAAAGTGCCGCGGGTGATTATCCGCAGTTCATCATCGCTCAGCATGACATCAACAGGCGCGCCTGTTGCATGCTTGCGGGCATTTGTCAGAGCTTCTTGGGTGATTCGATAAGCCGCGATCAACTCGCCCTCCGACAAGTGGGAGGTGTCCGAAAACGTTACTGCCTGCCCTAGAGCGCGAACCTCCGAAATTAGCGCAGACAAATTTGTCGGCTGAGGGATGCGGTGTATTTCGGCATCGGAAACCGAAAGTTTGCCAACGGTCGCGCGGACATCCTGGAGTGCTTTCGTCGTCGACGAGGTCACGTGTTGGAGATGTTCTTTGGCAGCGGTGGGGTTGACATCGATGCATGCCTGTGCGGCTTGAGCTTGGATGGCGATGGCTGAGAGGTGATGGGCGGTGGTGTCGTGAAGCTCCCGCGCAATGCGGGCGCGCTCCTCGACAATGGCGTTTTCCTCAGCGAGTTCTGCTTGGCGGGCGAGGGATGCGGTGAGCTCACGGCTATTGCGGACAGCGAGTCCAATAGCAAAGAACACTATGAGGGGGAGCAGCCAGCCCAAGGCTGTGAGCAGAGTAAAAAGTGGAGGCTCGATTCCTCCCAGCGGTGGCATGGCAATGGCGCGGAGGACGCCGACAATGAGACCCGAGATAATGAGGGAAATAGAGTCGCGAGTTTTTGACTTCGTGTGCAGCGCTATCGAAAACGCAGCCACCGAGGCGGCGATACCGTTGTAGCCGAGGCTGTGGTCTGCGGTGACGAGACAGTAGAGGGACCACAGAAGCTCAGTAGCAGAAATCCCGAGTAGGACGCTTAAGGGAAATTTACGGCGCCAAAGCAGGAGGATGCCTTTGGCAATGATGGCAACAAGAATCAGCCAGAACTGCGCTGGAGACAATGCGGTATTGAAGGGGGTTGGTTCCATCGAGCTAGCCACTAGGAACCCAACGAGGTCAAGGGATAGAACGATGACAGCGAGAGCGATGTCTCTGGCTGAAAGGCGATTCATGAAGTCCATGTTAAAGATTTGCCCGGTAAAAGCGGGTGAGCCCAAGTCCCATGCTCACAACCGACCAGCCGGCAAGTACAGCAATACCTACCCATGGATTCATAGTTTGCGTTGCCCCCTGTCCACCAGCAATTGACACAGCAGAAGAAGGAAGCCAACTGTAAAGATACGGTTCCCACCCGGCCATGACGCCGATAGTTCCTAAGATCACTCCTGCCATCAACACTGCGACAATAACGCCGATGGCTGGACCGATCCTCCGTATGGCTAATACGACACCGATGATCGCGAGGGTCAGTAGTAGCACGGCCAAGCTGCCTCGCAGCCACACGACAGCGACATTAGAAGCAGAAGCAACCAGAGAAACATCATTCATCGGAGCCGCAACCAGTGCGATCAGTGAGTTAAGAACGCACGCTGCCACGCATACTAGGAGGACGGTACTAAGTACAGCCGCGATCAAAGAACGCACCCATTTCATACGCGAACCAGCGCCAACCACCTTCCACACCACTGCACCACTGGAAAATGGGTAGCTAGCTGCAGTGACTGTGAGTGCAACAATGGCGATGAGGAAGATTGAAATGCCTGTGGACTGGCCAGAACCTGTGATATCGAGGGCGGCCAATTGGAAACTGGACGTCGTGGGGTCGGAGCCGTCGATAAGCGCCTGCACCTGTTGGCCTGTTGGACTGTCACCGACTTGTGGCGGGTCAATTTTCAAAAGGAACGGAAGTGCCCACTGCAGGACAGCGCTGATGCCCGCCATCATAACTGCGAGTATCGCGACGATCAGCACGTTCGGGAGGTGACGAAGGGTATAAAGCTCGGATTTCATGTCTAGCCTTTCGTAGCGTGGGCGAAGTAGGCGGCTTCAAGGTCAGGGATTTCACTGAGAACGCCTGTGAATGTGGTGTGACCACGAGAAATGATGACTACGTCGTGGGCGACTGCGGCCGCTTCAGCCAGATGATGGGTTGCCATGATAATTGCCTTCCCACGGGAAGCTTCCGCACACAAGACTTCGCCCAGCCAACGAATGCCGTCAGGATCAAGACCAGAGGACGGCTCGTCCAAGATGATGATGTCGGGATCTTGTAACAGAGCTCCCGCTAGCGCTATACGCCGTTTCATGCCTAACGAGTAAGTTTTGAGCTGCCGGTCGCAGCGGTGCGACATATCGACAAGCTCTAAAACCTCTTGTACCCGATACTTATCGACGCCATATAGCCTCGCCATTGCGTGGAGATGCTGACGCCCGGTGAGACTGGTAACGAGGCCGCCATCGTCGAGGAGCAGCCCGATGGTGCCATTGATGTGCTTCGTTCCGGTGGCTTTCACCAAGCCGAGGGCAGCCCGGAGCGTGGTGGATTTGCCGGCGCCGTTTGGACCAAGCAAAGCGGTGATCCGTCCGGGCGATGCCGTGAGGTTCGCGCCGTGGACAACCTCATGTCCGGCGAAGGAGACGGTGATGTCTCGAGCAGTGAATACGGTGTTCATACCTCTGACGATATTGATCAGGGGCATGAGAAACATCGCCTAAGCAGGCAATCTTTAGCCTCCGCCATTTGGGGGAGAAGCCCGTTAACCGAGCAGAGTTGGGTCGGGCTTAAGAGCCAGCGCCGCCCAGAATCTTGGCCACCAGGTTCAGGCGCGTGCTGGCGCCGAAGATGGTGATAAGGCGTGAGACATGTTTCTTCACGGCGGACTCGGAATAGTGGGTGGCGGCGGCGATCTCAGAATTGGAGTTGCCGGCGAGGAGGAGTTTGAGGACGGCAATTTCGGCGTCGTGAAGCTCGTGGCTCTCAATAGCGGCGGCGACGGGATCGCGTGGGGTGGCGGGTTCCCCAATGTAGTCCACCAAACGGTGCATGGCGGCGGGTGCCACGACGGTGCCGCCCTCCACGGCGGCGCGGACCGCCTCGATGATGGAGCGCGGGCGCTGGTTCTTCAAGATATAGCCCGCGCCGCCCGCCCGCAGGATCTTCAGCATCGTGTCATCCGAGTCGAAGGCGGTGACGGCCAAAAACGTCGGGGGATTCGGCGCGGAGTTAAGGTGCTTGAGCAGCGTAATGCCGTCCATGTGCGGCATGTGAATATCGGCGAGGACGAGGTCCGGCTTGGCTTCTTCAAGCTGGTCTAAGCAATCGGCGCCGTTGGTTGCCTCACCGACCACCGTGATGTCCTCGGTGGTCTGGAAGTAGACGCGGAGCGTCGAGCGAACGAGCTCATCATCATCAACGAGGAAAACCCGAATGCTCATGGCAACAGTTTAGCCGCACCACCAGAGCTGGGGGTTGTTGGAGCAACGGAAGTGGTCGGTGAATTCGCCCGCGAAAGACTTGTAGAAGGTGAATCCGGTGGACTCAGTGTTCTCAGTAGCGGTGTCAACGGTGGTTTCAGCAGGAGCCTCAGCGGCGCTGGCGATTGGCGCGGAAAACAGCGCGAGAGCTGCGGCGGCAACGGCGAGGGAAGTACGCATGTCAAACCTTTTTAAATTTAAGAAATGGCGGACTACCGGGAAAGCTTACTATATTTTTCTGAGGCTGGCGGTGGGAAGGGAAAGGCGCGTGACCCAGTGCTCGCCTTCTTTGCCGCTGCCGAAGCTGCCGTGCATTCGGCGAACGCGGCGGGCGATTTCACCCAAGCCCAGATTCGTCGTCATGTATTGGCGTGATTGCTGAGCCGCAATCACGGAAGTGATCACCACGTCGATGGTCTTGGAGGTGCTCGTCGCCTCGATGCTTACACGGGATTCAGGGCGGGCGTACTTGAGGATGTTCACGGCGAGTTCGGAGAACACGAGGGAGAGCTTTTCCGGCAGTGCAAGCTGGCCATTCTTGTCCACTGTTATCTGCGGCTCACACTGAAAACCATGACTGCTCAGGAAGCTGACCATAGTGTCGAGGTCTTCCTCCAGTGATTTGACCCCCTTCGTCACGCTTTCGTTCTTCATCACGCGCAATAGATCGCGCACCTCGCCCATGGCGCGGCGGGCGTCGTCAGCAATTGCCTCTGCGGAGTCGGCCGCTGAGGGATCCGTTTGGGTCAGCGCTAGGGTCTCAGAACGCATGACCACGGAGGTTAAGGTCGCGGCGACCGAATCATGGAGAGCTGTCATAAGCGCCTCGCGCTCTTCTGCGGCGCGTTGCTCAGCGGCAAGACGCTGGTCCCGGGTTTTGCGCAGCGCGGCCCCAATGACGATGGCCACCGCATATAAGATGAGCGGCGTCGACAGGTTCAACGGATCAAAATCAGGAAGATAATTAATCGAAGGATCCGTCGTGATCAGGTATGTGTACGCCACCGCTGGGGGAACCGCCCACAGCCAGCGCGTGCGAAACGCCACGATGCCCACGATGACGGGGCTCCACGCCAAGAGCAGGAAAGACCGCCAATCGGAAAACCACATCGCCAGTGCAAAAAGCGCACCGTACCCGCAGGCCGCCACGCGTGGGTAGCGGACGGCCAGCGGTGTTAGGGTGACGCCGAGGCCGGCGAGGACGAGTGCGCCGGGGGTGAGGAAGTTTTTATCCACCGTGACGGTGAGCATCACCAAAATGATGCAGCCGACGCCGGCGATGCTATAGAACTTCGAGGAGTTCATCGGCGGCGCTGAAAGCTAACGCCAGCCCATCGTCATTAACAGACCGATGATGGCCAGGCCGAAGCCGATGCCGTAATTCCACGGCCCCAGTTCCTGCATGAACGGAATGGACTCGCCCGCCAGGTAGTTCACCACGAGCCAGAGCAGGCCGATGAGCATGAGGCCCAGCATGATGGCGATGTACCACTTCGGGGTGCCCTCAGAGTTGATCTTGACCGGGGTGCGGTTAGTAGCAGAGCTGGAGGACTGCGGGAGTGCGGAGCCCTCCGTCGTGATCTTGGACTTTGGCATTATTACACCTTCACGAAGAATAGGGGTGGTTAATCTGTGGGATACCTTAGCAGCTGCGGTACTGAGAGCTACTGCGGCAGCAGTGCTGCCGGGTCAAACTCCCAGAAACGGACTTGGATGGTCTGATCCTTGCGGATGACATCGCCGCGGCTTGCCGACGCCCACCCAATCTTGTTGCTGTCGATCGGGTTCGAGGTCGGAATACGTTCGCCTACCTCGATGGAACCAGACCAGCCCTTGGCGCGCAGCGCGGATTCAGCTTCCTGCTGCGTGGAGTGCACAAGCTCCGGTGCCTGGATGAGCATCGCGTTAGAGACCTCCAGCGTAACAGGGCTGCCCTTCGGAAGCTTTTGGCCCTTCTCGACGACCTTGAGCACCTGGTTTTCCGGCAGCTCAGAATCCACCGAATTCACGGTGACATCAAAGTCCATGGAGGACAGCATCTCAACCGCGCGGTCACGATCCATGCCGCTGACGTCCGGCACGCTGACTTCCTTCTGGCCCTTAGACACCGTGATATGTACCTTCGAGCCCTTGGACAGCTGCGTGCCGCCCGCCGGGTTCTGGGAAATGATCTGGCCGGTGGGGGCTTCGTCATTGACCTGCTCCACGTCGGTATTCAGCTCCAGGCCGGCTTCCTCCAGCGCGGTGGTGGCTTCATCCAGTTTCATGCCGGTGAGATCCGGGACCTCAGTGACTTCCTTGCCGGAAGACACAGTCAACGTGACTGAAGAATTCTTCTGCAGCTCCGAACCTTCCGCCGGGTTGACCCGGATAACCTTGCCACGCGGCACGTCGGGGCTGGGCTCTTCGTTGACGGTCACTAACAAGCCAAGCTTCTCCAGCTCCGCCACCACTTCATTGCGTGGGCGGTTGGCCACCTTCGGGATCGTGACCATGTCAGAGCGCTTGGCCGCCTCGTGCTGCGCCTGTTCGCGCTCGCGGGCCTCCTGGCGGGAGCTATCCCAGAAATCCCAGGCAAAATAGCCAATGATGGCCACGAGGGAGGCGGCGAGCAACGCCGCCAGCCACTTGAGACCGGAGCCAGATTCCTCATCCTCCGACGGGCGGGTGGAGGCCACCGGCGCGCGGTGTTGCGCGGACACGGGTGCCACCATCGTGGTGGGGTGATCCTCGTCGTTGACGTGAGAGCGCGCCGCTTCGGGCAGCTGGCCCTGGGATAAGCGTTCGAGGTCATCGCCCATCTCCCACGCGGACTGGTAGCGGTCCGCTGGGTGCTTGGCCATCGCCGTGAGCACGACGGCATCAACGCCGAGCCGCTGCCGTTCCGTGAGGTCCGCAGTGATGAAATCCGACGGCGGTGTTGGTTCCTCTTGCACGTGCTGATAGGCCACCGCAAACGGTGTCTCACCTTCAAAGGGAGTGCGCCCGGTGACCGTTTCATACATGACGCAGCCCAGGGCGTAGACGTCGGAGCGGGCGTCGGCAGGCTTGCCCCGCGCTTGTTCCGGGGAAAGATATTGCGCGGTGCCGATGACGGCGGAGGTCTGCGTCATCGCGGACGTGGAATCATCCAGCGCGCGGGCGATGCCGAAGTCCATGACCTTCACCTGGCCGGTGTTGGTGAGCATGATGTTGGCCGGCTTGATGTCGCGGTGGATGATGCCTGCCTCGTGGGAAGACTGAAGGGCATCCGCTACCGGCTTCAGCACGCGCGCGGCTTCTTCCACCGGCATGGGGCCATCCTCACGGACAATGTCGCGCAGGGTGCGCCCCTGCACGTATTCCATGACGATGTAGGGCACCATCAGACCGTCGATGTCTTTTTCACCCGTGTCGAAGACAGCGACGATGTTCGGGTGGTTGAGCTTGCCGGAGTTCTGGGCCTCGCGGCGGAAGCGCTCACGGAAATTAACATCGCGCGCCATGTCGGGGCGCAGCATCTTGATGGCAACGGTGCGCCCCAAGACGGTGTCCTCGGCCTCGTAGACCTCGGACATACCGCCGGTGCCGATGGACTGGCGGAGGTGGTACCGATCACTGACCATGGTGGGTTACTGGCCTCCCTGTAGTGCGGATTCTTCGGTGGGGTTGTTCTGTGAGTCTAGTTCGGGCTCGAGCGTTGGGCTGTCATTGACCTGTGGCTGCGTCTCCTCCACGGGGAGGGTGGGCAGTTCCTCATGGGTCGTGTGGTGTGTGGTCATGGAAGGGGAGGGGATGACAGAGTGCGTCGTTGTGACGGTGACTTGAGTAGGTTCCTCTTCCACGGTGGTGATCTCGACGGTCTCGGGGCTTTCCGGTTCCTCTTCCACCGTCGTCTCTGGCTCTACCGTTTCGGTCACGATGACCTCGGTGGGCGGAGGCGGCGGAGTTGGAGAGGTGTTGCCCCACAGCCTATAGGCCATGAAGCCAATAGCCACGAGGGCGGCGATGGCCACGGCGATGAGCAGCCCAGTGCCGAAGCCCCCCTGCTTGGCAGGGCGCTCTTCAGACTGCGGTGTGGAAACGGCCGGACGCACCGTGGTGGGGTGCGCCATGTTGGCCAGCATCTCCGTGGAGGCGGAAGGCGAGGGTTCGGCTGCGATAGGCGCGAGTGCCGCGGACTTCGGCTGCGGCGGGCGCTGGCCTTGGCGCACGGCAGCAATCGCGTTGGTGAACTCGTTGCCGTCGGCGAAGCGGGTGCCCGGGTCCTTGCGCAGGGCCATGCCGATCAGCTCACGGGTGGGCGCGCTAATCGACGTCGACAAGGGCTCCGGCGCCTGACTGATGTGCGCCAGCGCCACCGATACTGAGGAATCGCCGCTGAAGGGGCGCTTACCAGCCAGCATTTCATAGCCCACGACGCCGAGTGAATAGACGTCGGAGGACGGGCCAACCTCATATCCCTGGGCCTGCTCGGGGGAGACGTATTGGGCGGTGCCGACGACCATTCCCGTGCGGGTCAGCGGCACTGCGGCAGCGGCCTTGGCGATACCAAAATCGGTGATCTTGACCTGCCCATTTTGGGTAATCATGAGGTTGCCGGGCTTGATATCGCGGTGCACGAGGCCCATGTGGTGGATCACGGAGAGGCCGTGGGAGGCCTGCTCCATGACGTCGAGGGCCAGCGTTTCCGGCAGTGCACCTTCGCGGGCTAAGAGATCCGCCAGGGATTCTCCGCGAATGTATTCCAAGGCCATGTAGCAGAAGATGCGGCCGTTGTCCTCAAGCTCCCGGTAGTCGTACGTAGCTACGACGTTTTCGGAATCGATGGATTCTGCGGCCTTGGCCTCGTTGCGGAAGCGCGAGAGGAACTCGTTGTTATCGGAGAACTCTGGGCGCAGGACCTTGAGGGCGACCTCGCGGTCATTGCGGACGTCGTCCGCCAGCCACACCGTGGACATGCCACCGTGGCCGACGATCCACTGCAGCTGATAGTCCTCACCGATCAGCGCTTGGAGGTGTTCCTTGTTATCTGCACTACTCACTATTGCTGTCCTCCGTATGCGCGCAGGATGGCGCGGCCGATGGGCGCGGAGACCTGGCCGCCGTAGGCATTCTGGCCAAGGTGCCCGCCGTCCTTGACCACGACGCCCACCGCGATGTCCTTGTCCGGGTCGAAAGCCACGTACCACGCGTGCGGAGCAAGGCCCTCGCCGTGCTCGGCGGTACCGGTCTTCGAGGCAAAACCGTTTCCGTCATAGCCATAGGTGCTGTGCTCGGAGGCAAACATGAGGTCCTTGATGGTATTGGCCGTCTCTTCACTGACGGCCTCGGCAGCCTGGCGTGGCTCGGTGGAGCGCAGCTCCTTCATCTGGGCATCGGTGATGCGGTTGACCAAGTAGGGCTCCATGCGCTTGCCTTTGTTGGCAATGGTGCCGGCCATGATAGCCGCCTGGAGCGCGGACATGGTGACGTCGCGCTGACCGATGGCGGATTGGGCGACTTGGGCGCCGTCGCCAAGCTCGCCCAGCGCACCAGCGGAAGTCTCCACACCGAGCGAGTACTTCTCACCCACGCCGAAGCCCTCCGCATACTTGCGCAGCTCATCGGCGCCGATGCTCTCTGACATCTGCGCAAAAGCCGTGTTGCAGGACAGCGCGAAGGCCGTATGTAGGGTGACGCTCTCTGCGCCGCCGCAGGCTCGGTTGCCGTCGTTGGTCAGCTCCGTGACGGAATCGGGCAGCGTGATGGAGGCGGCGCCGGTCAACGTGGAGTTCGGGTTGAAACCGTTATTGAGGCCGGCGGCGGTGGTGATGATCTTAAAAATCGAGCCCGGGGGCAGGGTGTCCTGCGCGGCGTGGTTAACCAGCGGCGTGCCTTCTTGGTTCTGCAACTGCTCCCACCGTTCGCTGGCGTTGTCACCGAGCAGGTCGGAGACGTTGAAACTAGGGGTGGAGGCCATGGCCAGAATCTTGCCCGTCGAGGGCTGGATGGCCACGGCCGCGCCGTTATAGCCGGGCCCGGCTAGCTGGTCGTAGGCGGCTTGCTGCAGTGCGGGATCGATGGTGACCTCGACGTTCGCTCCCATCTGGGGTTTTCCGGAGAGCGTGTCGAGCCAATTGCGCGCCAGCAGCGAATCATCCTTGCCGTTGAGGATGTCATTCTGGGATGCCTCCAGCTGGGAGGCGCCGAAGCGCTCCGAAAGGTAGCCGGTGATATCAGCGAAGGCCGGGGAATCGGTGGGGTAGGAACGCGAGTAATTGCCGTTCTCATCCGCGGTGGACTGCGCCAAGACCGTATCGCCGGCGAAGATCTGGCCGCGCGGGGTAGTGCGCATCTCCAGGTAGCCGCGAACATTCTTGGGGTTGTGGGCGTATTTATCCGTCGAAAACGCCTGCACCACCGTGAGGTTCACCAGGAGGACGGCGGTAAGGATCAGGGCAAAGAGGGAAACGAGGCGGATCGATCTATTCATCGGGTGGCCTCCTGGACGGCGGGGAACATGGACGTGTCAGTGGGTGCGTTTGAGCTCAGCTCACGCGCCGGGCGGCGGGCCGCGTTCGAGATACGCAGCAGGATGGCCAGCAGCATGTAGTTGGCCATGAGCGAAGAACCACCCGCAGACATGAACGGCGTGGTCAGGCCCGTCATGGGCAGCAGCGCGGAGATGCCGCCGGTGACGACGAAGACTTGCACGGCCAAGGTGAGCGCGAGGCCAGAGGCAACCAGTTTGCCATAAGTATCGCGGCAGGTCAGTGCGGTACGGAATCCGCGCGAGACCAGCATGGCAAAGAGAATGAGCACGGCGGCGAGGCCGACGAGCCCGAATTCCTCACCAATCCCGGCCAGGATGAAGTCCGAGTGCGCTACCGGAACCATGTCCGGGTGGCCCTGGCCCAAGCCGGATCCGGTAATGCCGCCGGAGGACATACCGAACAGCGCTTGGGAAAGCTGGTAACCGGTGGTGTCGTAATTGCCCAGCGGATCCAAGAAGTTGGAGAAGCGCTGCTGGATCTTGTCCGACACCTGGTAGATGCTGAAGCCGCCGATACCCACGAGGATGACGCCGATGAGCAACCAGCTCACGCGGTTGGTAGCCATAAAGAGCATGCCGAGCACGGTGCTAAACAGCAGCAGGGCGGGACCAAAGTCATTGGAAATGCCCATGATGATAATCGCGATGCCCCAGATCACCAGGATGGGAGCCAGATCTCGCAGGCGTGGCAGAGAAATGCCGAGGAACTTGTAGCCGGCCACCGTGAACAGCGAGCGCTTCTGGGTAAGCAGCATGGCGAAGAACAGGATCAGCAAGATCTTGGAGAACTCGCCCGGCTGGATAGAAAACGGCCCCAGCCACAGCCAGATGCGGGCATCCACGCCCGGCGGTTGCGGCCACACGAGGGGCAAGGCGAGAAGGATCAGGCCGAGCGCGCCCAAGATATAGGAGTACCTGGTCAGCGAGCGGTGATCGCGTAGGAGAATGAGCACCAGCGCGAAGAGGATGAGGCCGACGATGGTCCACATCACCTGCCGCACCGCCAGCCCGCCGCCATTCGCCAGGTCGAGGCGCTTCAACAGAATGAGCCCGGTGCCGTTAAGCACCGCGACGATGGGAAGCATGAGCTGATCCGCGTAGGGCGCGAGGAAGCAGAGCACCAAGTGAGCGACGGCGAAGACGCCGATGAAACCGCCGATGAGGTAGAGGACATCGAGGGTCAGCACGTTGCCCTGCGATAACTCGAGGCTGACCAGGGTGATGGCGAAGACCACGGTGGCGAGCACGAGCAGGCCGAACTCGGTGCCGCGGGAAAAGAACTTACTCATCTACTTCACCTCCCGGCAGTTTCCTTTGGATTCGCTTTTGGCATCTTTGTTTTTCTCGTCCTTCGACGCCTTCGGGCAGGGCTTGAGCGCCTTGTCCGAAAGCTGCGAAAGCTGCGTTTGCACCTCGTCATAGGAGCCGGAGGGCAGATTGCCCACGGCAGCGCGTTCGGATTCGGGCAAATCCTTCAGTGCGAACGGTGCGAAATCACCGTCGCAGGCGCCGTACCCCAGCTTGAGCGCGTTGTCCTTGCTCAGGCACGCATTCTGATACGTGTGGTGCAGCGGGCGGCCGAAGATCTCATAGTCCGCGCCTTCTTGGATGGTGAGGACGCCTTCTTCATCGGCGGTCACGTAGTAGTTGCTGCCCAGGTAGCTTTTCATCCAGAGGCCGCCGCTGATGACCAGCACGATGATGATGGCAAGGCACGCAATGACCTTCCACCCAATCCGGCTTCGCTGTGGCCGCCGCTGTGGTTCGTCCTGGGGCTTCTCCTCAGCGGCTTGCGCTTTTGGGGGCGAGATAAGCTTCGCGGCGCGGCTCGCGGAAGAATCGGGGTGCGTTGGTTCCGGGACGACGCCTTGGACGGCACCGACGGTGATTGGGGCTACGTCATCGCCCTCACCGTCCACGACCTCCGCCACCACGATGGTGACGTTGTCCGGACCGCCGGAGCGCAGCGCTAGATCCCGCAGGGTGGTGGCGGCCTCTTCGACCGTGCCCTGCTTCAGAGCCTGCTCGATGGTAGAGGCCGTCACCGGATCCGACAGGCCGTCCGAACACAGCAGGAGGCGGTCGCCCGGTTCAGCATCGAGCGTAAAGAGCGTCGGCTCCACGGGCCGGCCGGTATAGGCCTTGAGGATCAACGACTTCTGCGGGTGGGAGGACACATCCTCAGGATCGAGCTTTCCCTCATCGACGAGGGACTGCACGTAGGTGTCATCCTTGGTGATCTGAGTCAGCTTGCCCTCACGCAGCCGGTAGCCGCGGGAATCACCCACGTGGCACACGCCGAATTCGGAGCCGTTAAAGAGCAGGGCGGTCAGCGTGGTGCCCATGCCCTCGGTCTCCGGGTGCTCGTCCACGTGCTCGCGGATCGCCGCATTGGCGTCCTCCGCTGCGGCCCCAAGGAGCGCCAGCATGTCATTATCGCCTGGATCGCGCTCGAGGGAGGCCATGTGCTCCACCATGGTGGTGGAAGCAACCTCGCCGGCTGCGTGGCCTCCCATGCCGTCGGCCAACATCAGCAGGTGCGGGCCCGCGTGGGCGGAATCCTCGTTATTTTCGCGGACCAGTCCGCGGTCCGTCACTGCAGTAAAAGTCAGGCTTAAAGTCATGCCATCAACCTCACGGTCGTTCGGCCAAGTTTGATATCGGAGCCGACTCCGACTCGTTCTGGCTGGTCAATGCGAACGCCACCAACGAAGGTGCCGTTGCGGGATTCGAGGTCCTCCACGAACCACTCGCTGCCCCGGCGGAACAAACGGGCGTGGTGACCGGAGGAGAAATCATCACCAGTGACAAAGTCACAGTCCTGTGCGCGGCCCATCGTACAGTCCTCAAGAGTGCCTAGCTCCATGTGGGAACCGCGCAGCGGCCCGTCCACGATGGTGATTTCACGCGGCGCTTCGCGACGCCTCTGGGCCCCCTTCACCGGGGACGATGCCTGGTAGACGCCGGCGGCCTTATTGGCATCGCGACGCATGGCGTTGAGTGCGGCCAAGATGAACAGCCACAGCAACACCAGCAGGCCGATGCGCAGCGAGAGCAGCACGATCGAATCCATGGAAAGTCCTTACGCTAAAAAATCTGGGAAAGTTGCTGAGGCGGCTTAGTAGCCTTGGTTTTCAAGGCCGGTGATGCGCACCTCGATGTGGGAGTGGCCGAGGGTGATCACGTCACCGTCGGCAAGCAGCCAGTTCTCAATCGGGGTGTCGTTCACGGTGGTGCCGTTCGTGGATTGCAAGTCCACCAGCACGGCGTCCTGGCCGTTCCAGGTGATCTCCGCGTGCTGGCGGGATACACCGGTATCGGGCAGGCGCAGGTCCGCGTCGTTGCTGCGGCCCAGGATGTTGGAGCCCTCTTGCACGTGGTAGACGCGGGAGGAGCCGTCCTGCAGCATAAGCGTCACCGCGGGCCCCTGCGGCGCCGGCTGGTTCGGGGTGGGCGCCATAAAGGCTGTGGTTGCGGCCTCGTCGGCGTTGTGCGGCTGGGTCATAGAGTCCTCCTGACCATGGTCGTGGTGGAAAATCGCATCAAATCCGGTTTCTTCGGTGGGCTCGTGATCCAAAAAGGAGGACACGCGCAACTGCCCAGTCCGCAGCCCCGACTCCTCCGCGATGCGTACGATGACCGGCCCAGCGAGGGACCAGCCACTGTTACGGATGAAGCGGGTGAGCTGATCAGCTAGATCCTTGGGAACACCCCGGTCTTGGGAGAGGTTCTCGATATCTTTGGAGGATACGCCGACGGTCATGACGTTGGGGCTATACAGCTTGCCATCATCACCGCGGGACAAATTGTCCTGCGCCTCCTGCTTGAGAAGCTCCTCAATCTCAGCGGGGACGACCTTGCCGCCGAAGACAAAGGCCATGCCGTTGTCCAGTCCGCGTTGCAGGGAAGAATCCAGCTTGGCGAGCTTATCTAGCAATGCCATTGGAAGGGCCGTCCTCCTTTCGGGATGTATTCAGGGAGAGATATAGCAGCGATCAGTATAGGGTGCTTTCCTTGACTTAACGTAGACGCGCGCGGCAAAGTTCCCTGGAAAGTTCAGGTTTGCCAGCGGATTTGTAGATTCGCTGGGGCTGCGTGCTAAAGTTAGCTAGTCGCCAAGACATCAATACCCTGCCCGGGTGGCGGAATTGGCAGACGCGCTGGCTTCAGGTGCCAGTGTCCTTATAGGACGTGCGGGTTCAAGTCCCGCCCCGGGCACGCTGAGCAGTTGAACAAACTGCGACACCGGAGGTAACAAACTCGAAAGGGTTCGTGACCTCCGGTTTCTTTCATTTTTCAATCTTTGAGGTGCGAAGATTGCACGCGTGGGGATTGAGGGTGTGAATCCCACTGTCGTGGGTTTGATGAGGTAGTCGATGTTGCGGAAGCTTTGGCATCGGCGTGCGTTGTGCTCCGTACGTTGTTTCAAAAACGGGTTTCATCAAACGGAACAAAACCTGGGACACTTCATATCCCACCCCAGGCCTAATGACTTGGGTGCAGCGGCAACGCTCATCCGATTTAGGCAGAGTCGTTGCAGGATCCAGTGGGTCACCTGGTCCGTGGTCTTTGAATTGTCGGGCGCGCAGGCAAGGCCAGCACGGAAGATCTTCTGCAAGCAACGCTTGTTGGTGCACCGGTAGCGTGGAAGGCGTACATGAAGTTGTTGGGTGGCCGACGATGGGCAGATCGACCAGGCTGCGGATGACGTGGTCGCGGAATACTCCAGGCTGCCCGCAGGTAGGGCATTCATTGATCGGCTCGACGGGTTCGGCTTCAATAACAGTGACGTCACCGTTTTCTGTGGCACCGGTGATAGTAGTTCCTAGTTTTGCGGTGCGGCAGATGGTATCGACGATGACATTTCCGTTAGGCTGCACAGTAGGTCCTTAGTTTTGTACGGATGGATTAGATACCTTTTTCCTACAAAGCCAAGGACCCCAATATCTTGTGCCACGCCCGAACCCCCGGCGAACTAATCAATGCACTCTAAAACCGGAAGAGCCCTTTTAGTACTACTGGTGGATTTCGGTTTTGGTGGGGATTAACGCCGCCGGCTTCGGTTTTTCCGTTGAGGAGGTCGTTGACTACTTCCCGATGGTGAAATGGGTCGATGGTGAGGTAGAGAGGAACCAGTCACCTGGAAGAGATCGATCCAG
>NZ_KV816273.1:0-385 GCF_001814395.1 Corynebacterium sp. HMSC059E07 | reverse complement strand
CCCATGGATTGGCGAACACCAAGCTGGGTGCAGTGGTCCCTAAATGCTTGTGAGGTGTACACACTGCCATGATCAGAATGGAAAATTGCCCCTTTAAGACTTCCACGGACTTTCCTTGCATGAGATAAAGCTTCGATAACCAGCGATACCCGCATGTGATCGGCGAGTGCATGGCCGACGAGCTTGCGCGAGTAGACGTCGATGACCGTGGCCAGGTACATGTTCTTGCCGCCCTTACACGGCAGGTAGGTGATATCGCCTACATAGACGTGGTTCGGCCTATCAGCGGTGAATCTGCGGCCTACTAAGTCTGGCATGACTCGACGGCCAGGCTTGCGCCTGGTGGTGATACATCGACGCCGTTTACTAAAGCCTTTCAGCCCCA
>NZ_KV816272.1:0-341 GCF_001814395.1 Corynebacterium sp. HMSC059E07 | reverse complement strand
GGGAGATTTAGCATTCTGCTGCACCTCCGTGACGAGAAAAACCGCCAAAAACAACAAAAACAACAATTTCTGCCGTTTTTTGTCGAAAGTCTCTGACCTGCACCTTTGTGGAAAAAACAACAAAAACCACCGTCGCGTTCGCGGGCGACACAAGCCCAAGGTCGCCCGCGCGTTTGGGCTGGCAGAAGCGTTTTCCGGCCGTGTTTTTATCGAACACAATTGCAGAAAACAACAAAAACAACAGCAGTTTTGGAAAGTTAAGGGGGCTGGTCAAAGAATGCTGTGAATCTTGGAGATTCCTGGCAGTGAATGCACGCAGGCGTGAATTTAATCCTTGCGGG
>NZ_KV816271.1:0-39984 GCF_001814395.1 Corynebacterium sp. HMSC059E07 | reverse complement strand
CCACTACGTGTCCACGATTTGCGGGCAACCCCAAGACCGTTAAAGCACAACACAACTGCTTTAACGGTCTTTTTCTTGTTTTCGCACGCGGCAAGTCTGCACTTCCAGGTCTGAATAAATGGCTTTTTACTGACAGATTCATTAGGGCCCGTCTCGGCACCACGTCTGTCGATGCTGGGGTGAAGTTATTCTGTTCGTCTTCCTTGGCAGGGGCAGTTACAGTAGAGGCTGTGGTTACTGGTGGTGTTTGTGCAGCCTGTCGAAGTTGGGGGCGTTGCGTTTGAGGGACAAGATTGACCTGTGGGAACTTCCCTATGAGGGAAAGACCGTCTATGTTCTGCTTGCAGCACGGGGCAAAGTTTCTGCCCTGGCGGACTCAGAAAGTGCTGAAAGTCTTGCTACCTCGGATGAGATTCAGACGCGGGTTGCGCAGTGTCCTACACCCCGTGGATTGATGGATAAGGTGCCGGCTGCATGTCTGATACGTGAGGGGCAGGTTGTCTCCCGGGTGAAAGATATTGAGCATTCTTTGGTCTTGAGGGAGAAGCCGGCCCCAGGGTGGGAAGAGGACGGTCTGAGCCACTTCTTTGCGGGCAAGACTGTAGATGTCTTTGAGCCCGGTAGTCGTTCAGCGCGGGTAAGACTCGGTGATGGCCTTAAGCGGATCGACTTTCTTCCGGTTGTCAACGAGTCGGTACGGAAGAGGCGCGTTGGCTTAGCCACACATCCCCACCGCGCGGGCGCGTGGGAACTCAGCAAGAAGTTTGCATTGGCGGCGCTGTCCTTCGTTCTTTTGCTTTTCGGGCCGGCGATTCGTGACCGTCTAGAACCAGTGATTGAACCCGTGGCTAAGCGCGTCCCAGACCTGCATAGCCGGGGTGAGTTCTACGGCATGGTGTTTGAGTTCTTCCAGATTGACCATGTGATTGATTTCGTGGCGTCTCTGTTCAGCCCGATTGGCGCTGTCGTCGTTCCGGTCGCAGGCTTGGTGGTGGCCTACGTTGCCGGGTGGAAGGGCGCGCGGGACACGGGCACCTGGTGGGAGGCGGCCGGGCGTCCGCTTGGAAATGAAAGTGAGATCCCGGCCTTTGAAAGGTAAGTCGAAGCCCTTGACGGTGGTTAAAGGTTCCTAATTACGGGCTCAATAAATGGTGGGTTTCAAGCGGTAGTTGAGAGGAGAATTCTCGGGGTTTGGCTGTTAATGGATCAACAAAGGAAATGCGTGTCGCCGTGAGGTGCATGGGAATCTGCATGTCTTCGTCCTCTGCAGGGAAAATGACCGGGTATATGGGGTCACCAATAATAGGGATGCCCGCCTGAAGCATGTGTAGCCGGAGCTGATGAGTCTTGCCGGTCTGCGGCTTGAGAGTGTACTTCGCTATCTCGGGAAGTGAACCGTGGATGGCTTCGTACGGTGCCTTATCTACTGGTTCCACGCCGCCGACCTCGGTGATGGCGTTGACTTCGCCCTCGACGATGCGACCTTGCAATTCCCCCGGGGTCTTCTCCATACGAGAGCGCCAGACGGTGCCGGGGGAGACGTCGGTAAGCGGGGCGATGGCTTCGTAAGTCTTGGTGACGCGGCGCTCGGCGAAGAGCGTTTGGTAGGCACCCCGGACAGAACGGTCCTTGGTGAAGACGAGGATGCCCGAGGTAAGCCGGTCCAGGCGATGCGCGGGGGAGAGCTCGTTGTTGCCTGTCATTCGGCGAAGGCGAACGGTGGCAGTCTCCGTGATGTGGCGGGCGCGAGGCATCGTAGCCATGAAGGGCGGCTTGTCGACGACCAAGAGGTGCTCGTCTTCGTGCAGGATTGGGATGTCGTATGGGACGGGTGTTTCGGGAGCCGGCATGCGGTAGAAGTACACCATCGCGTTGGTGGCGAGGGTGCTGTCGGGACTAAGCGGGGTGCCGTCTTGGGATACAACCTCGTTCGCTGTGAAGCGGGCTTGGAGGGCCGCGTCGTTATCGTCGGGGTGGCGGTGGCGTTGCGTCTCGATGAGGTTGTGCACAAAGTCCCATGCGGTGATGGGGCCTTCGGCAACGCGAGCGTGGGTGGGGTTTAGCCCATCGCGGATAGGAAGTGGTGTTGCGCCACGCCCTTTTTGCGATATTCTTTTTCCCATGGATTTCAACTCTATTCTCGCGCCCGTCATCGATTTCTTCTCTAATGGTATCGGTGCCGTCATTCGTGGTATTGCTGTGGCTGCCTACAACATTCTTTTCCCAGCGAACGCTGATGCCGCTACCGCCCCACAGGTTGGCCAGTAGGTATTAGACTGGAGGTGTAAGCACTTCGAAAGGAAAGGTCATGGCAAAGGAAGACATTGTCGTCGTCGCCGTTGATGGTTCGGAAGCGTCGAAGAACGCCGTCCGCTGGGCTGCAAATACTGCGGTGAAGCGGGGTATCCCGCTACGTATCGCATCGAGTTACACGATGCCGCAGTTCCTCTACGCCGAAGGCATGGTCCCGCCGAAGGAGCTTTTTGATGACCTCCAGGCGGAGACCCTAGAGAAGATCGAGGAGGCCCGCGCCGAGGCTCACAAGATTGCCCCGGATCTGAAGATCGGCCACACCGTGGCTGAGGGCTCCCCTATCGACATGCTGCTGGAGATGTCCAAGGACGTCACCATGATTGTCATGGGCTCCCGCGGCATGGGCGGCCTGTCCGGCATGGTCATGGGCTCGGTATCTGCATCTGTGGTCTCCCACGCATCTTGCCCGGTGGTCGTGGTCCGTGAGGATAACCACGTCACCGAATCCACGAAGTACGGTCCCGTTGTTATCGGTGTCGATGGCTCCGAGGTCTCCCAGAAGGCAACGGACTACGCCTTCAAGGAAGCAGATGCCCGCGGCGCAGAGCTGATTGCCGTTCACACTTGGATGGACATGCAGGTTCAGGCTTCCCTGGCCGGCCTCTCGGCAGCCCAGGCTGAATGGGCTGAGGTGGAGAAGGAGCAGGCGGAGCTGCTGACTGAACGCCTCGCGGAGTTCCAGGAGAAGTACCCGGACGTGCAGGTTAAGAAGGTTATCGCCCGTGACCGCCCGGTCCGTGCGCTGTCGGAGGCCTCCGAAGGTGCGCAGCTGCTCGTTGTGGGCTCCCACGGTCGCGGTGGCTTCAAGGGCATGCTCTTGGGTTCTACCTCCCGCGCGCTGCTGCAGTCCGCGCCGTGCCCGATGATGGTGGTTCGCCCAGACTCGGAGTAACTATCGCATAACCTCGCTATAACGATTCGGGCCCATCCAGTGGATATGTGGTGGGCCCGGGTCGTTTTGGTGTTTTAACGCGTACGGTGGGAGGGTACGTAGATAAACGCTATTTACTGTTATTCAAAGGAGTGAGTGTCATGGGACTCGGTCTCGGTTTCTTTGGTTCGATTGTTGTTGGCATCATTGCCGGCTGGCTCGCTGAGAAGATTATGAAGCGTGACCAGGGGCTGTTCACCAACCTCATCGTTGGTGTTATCGGCGGCCTCATCGGTGGCGGATTGCTGGCGCTCTTCAACAAGAGTGTCGGTGATAGCTGGTTCCTGATGATCATTACGGCAACGGTCGGTGCATGTATCTTGCTGTGGATCGTGGGAGCCATTACGGGCCGCAAGAAGTAAAAATTCGCATACATACCGGTTTGTCTATATTGTATAGATGAACCGGTTTTGTCATGTAAGGAGAAGAAATGGCCGAAAAGAAGTCGCGTCGCAACCGCCCGAGCCCGCGGAGCCGACTACTTGAATCCGCCACGAGGCTCTTTACCACCGAGGGCATCCGCGTCATTGGCATCGACCGTATCCTGCGCGAGGCCGACGTGGCCAAAGCGTCGCTCTACTCCCTTTTCGGCTCCAAGGATGCCCTCGTTATCGCATATGTCGAGGCCCTCGATGAGGAATACCGCGCCGATTGGCAGAGGCGCACCGAGGACGCGACCGATCCGGAGAGCAAGATCCTCGCCTTCTTCGACAAGGCCATCGAGGAACAGCCCTCCATGGAGTTCCGGGGCTCGCACTTCCTCAACGCCGCCGGGGAATACCCGCGTCCAGAGACGGATGCCGAGCGGGGCATCGTGGCAGCATGCGTCGATCACCGCACGTGGATGCACTCGACGATCACGGCCCTGCTCAACGCCAAGAATGGCTACCCCTCAGAGGAGCAGGCGAGCCAAATTCTCATCTTCCTCGATGGCGGCCTTGCCGGCGCCCGTTTGACCCGCGACGTCGCCCCGCTAGTAACCGCGAAGCAGCTGGCTATTCAGCTTCTCTCGGCGCCTCCTGCTGACTATTCGATTTAACAATTTTGCGTGCCTCCGCCACGATGGCCGAGTGGCGTTTGCGGGCAGCAGCAACCCTCTCTTTGTGCGCAGGGTCTTCCTTAAGACGCTGTTTTTCGGCTTTCTTCTCTTTCTTCTTTTCCTTAGCCCGCCAGCGCCGGATGCTGTCGCGCCGCTGTTCGTGGACGGCCTCCGGTAGGGGGTAGCGGCGGTGCAGGATGAATTCATATACCAAGGTCTGGAGCAGGGTGAAGAGGTAGGAGCAGCCCCAGTAGAAGATGATGGTCACGGGGATGGGGCCATGCCAGGCCACTTTCCACAGCATCCAGGGGATGAGAACCACCATGAGCGCCATGAACCACAGCAAGCGGCGAGGGATCTTCTGATCGAAGAGCGTGGTGAGAAAGCCACGGTAGAGCGTGATGAGCGTGTTGAGGGAGGTGAACACGAGTGCCGCCACGAGCATCGGTAGGACCAAGTCGTGATGCTCGCGAGCGAAATCGGTGAGGGGGACGCCGAAGACGGTGGAGGTGCGGAAGGAGGAGACGTCGTCAAGCGTGAGCATCCCCACCGGTTCATTCGCGGATCCTGACACCCGAAGAACCACCTGGTAGAGGCCAATGAAAGCCGGGATGATGAGGAAGGCAGGGAAACAGCCCACCAGCGGGTTGTGCTGGAAACGCTCCTTGAGCTCGCGCTGTTGAGTGAGGATGCCGACAGCCTCGTCGACCGAATCGGCCTGTGTGAGGTGTTCATTGAGTTCGGTCATCTCCGGGCGCATGAGGGCGCCGATGCGGCCCTGTTTCACGGAGAGCCAATTCAGCGGAGCGATGATGCCGCGGACCGTGAGCACGAGGAAGACGATGGTAAGGATCCACGCCATCGAGCTGCTGAGGAAAGAACTAAAAAGCAAGTGCCACAGTTTCATGATTCCGGAGACCGGGTACATGAAGATGTTGATCATCGCCTACTCCTCTTTCTGCAGGGTGATGGGGCACTTACACGTTACCGTGAGGCTAAGGTATGGGTATGCCCCACCCCACCGCGCGCACTCGGCCGACCGTAGGGACCGTCATCGGTGAGCTTATGCTGACGGCCGGCGTCCTGTTGCTGCTTTTTGCGTTCTATGAGTCCTATTGGACAAATATCGAGTCTGGTCAGATGCAGGACCAAGCCAACGAGACGCTGCAGGAAGAATGGCACAACCCACGCGGAGCGGGCCATGCCCCGAAGCTCGGTGAGGCCTTTGCGCGCCTTTATATCCCGGCCTTCGGCTCGGACTTCGCGTTCGCGGTTCTCGAAGGAACCGACGAAGACGATTTGTTGCGCGGGCCGGGGCACTATACCGACACGCAGATGCCTGATGAGCCGGGCAATTTCGCGGTAGCCGGGCACCGCGTGGGCAAAGGCGCCCCCTTTAATGACCTGGGAAACCTGCAGACCTGTGATGCCATCGTCATCGAAACCGCGACGGACTGGATTACCTACCGCGTGCTGCCTATCGAGGGGGCTGCGGGGGACTGCTTCAGCCCAGAGCAGCAAGCCAAGTCGGAATACCAGGCTGTACAGGGGCGCCATATCACCCTGCCGGGTGATGTGAGCGTGCTCCAGCCTGTTCCCGGGATGGAAGGGGCTGAGCCCAGCGAATCCCTGCTCACCCTCACCACCTGCCACCCGCAGTTCTCCAATGCAGAGCGCATGATCATCCACGCCATGGAGACTGACCGAGAGGCTAAAGCACCCGGATCAGCTGACAATGACCGCCCCGCTGTCTTGGAGGAGAACTAATGTATCGCGCACTCTGGAACCTGTTGCCCGGCCCCACCGTGGTCAAGGCGGTGTTGGCGCTGGCCCTCGCCGTGGGGGTTTTCTTCCTGCTCATGGAGGTGATTTTCCCCTGGGTAGCGGCGCAGATGCCCTATAACGACGTCGCCGTTTAGGCGTTAGTCGCTGTTCAGGCCTTTTACCGCTTAGGTCTTTACAGACCTAAGCGGTTGATTGCTTCCTGTGCTATGAGCTGGGGCTTGAGAGTCTGCAGCTGGTTTGACCACACCACCACGGCGTGGTTGTCCTTCTGGACGGCAAAGACCGAGCGATCCTCAAAGACGCCGCGCCCGCCGGACCACCCATCGAATTCGGCGAGCTCCGTATCCTCAACCGGTGCGGCCCAATCCACGACCGCGCGCGCCTCGTCGACGCTGGGCATCTGCCGGACTAGGACGGTAACCTGTGGTTCCTCGGGGTAGGACCAGAACACGCAGGCGGGGGTGCTAAAGCGCTTGTCGACGCCCCACCGGGTCATCCTCTGCCCATTCGTATCGGCCACCCACTGCGTGTCCAGGTAGGGGCAGTCTTCCCAGTCACTGACCTCGGCGGTAGCGTCCGTGGGCAGGCCATCGCCTGAGTTTGTGTCGGACGCGGGGCTGGCGGCCTCGGTGCTGGGGGCGGGGTCGGCTGCATCCGAACACCCCACCGCGGCAAAGCCTATGCCGATCAGGCAGGCGGCGAGTGGGGGAAGTAGGCTGTGGCGCATGACGTCCACACTAGACCAGCGCTCGGTTGAATCGGATGCACTGCGCAACGGTATCCACGTCCTGACGGCGACGCTGCTGGTGGTGGCGATATTTATGACGGTGCGCCTGCCGCTGTGGCAGGGCGTGCTCAACCTGCTGCTGTTGGTCTCCTTCGCGGTGGTGTACTTCGGGGGCTCGGCCTATATGGAGGCCCTGCCGCGCATCGCGCGCTATGGCTGGATGGTTATCCTCACGGTCTTGTGGTTAGCGGATATAGCGGTGGCGCCCGCGGCCATCTACCTCGTGTTCTCTCTGTACTTTGTCTACCTCTACGTGCTGGAGATGATCCCCGGCATCATCTGCGTGCTCGCGGCCACGGCGGTGACCATCCTGGTGCAAGTACCGGGCGGGCTCTCCTTCGGCGGCATCATGGGCCCGGCGGTATCGGCCTTGGTGACGATTGCTATTACCTATGCCTTCCGGGCGTTGAGCCGCATGAACCAGGAGTTGATGAAGACCCGGTCCCAGCTCGTGGAGTCCGAGCGCACGGCCGGCATGACCGCTGAGCGCCAGCGCATCGCCCACGAAATCCACGACACGCTGGCACAAGGTTTGTCCTCCATTCAGATGCTCCTGCATGCCGCTGACCGCGATCTCGCACAGGAGGATATCCCCAAGGCGCAGGAACGCATCGAACTGGCTCGGCGAACAGCGGCGGATAACCTCCACGAAGCGCGCGCCATGATTGCGGCGTTGCAGCCGGCGGCGTTGTCCGAAACCTCCTTGGGGGCGGCCATGACAAGGATGGCTGAGAATTTTGCGGCGACCGGTGGGCTCGACGTCTCAGTGGACGTAGAAGGCGATGCGCAACAGCTGCCCATGAAGGTGGAGGCCGCGTTGCTGCGGATTGCGCAGGGAGCGGTGGGGAACGTCGTCAAGCATGCCCACGCCACGAAGGCTCGGGTGACCGTGACGTATGCGCCGGACGAGGTGCGCGTGGACGTGGTGGATAACGGCCAGGGCTTTGATGTGGAGGCAGTGGAAAATAAACCGGCGGGGCTGGGCCACATTGGTCTATCCGCCATGCGCCGGCGCGCGGCGGAACTCGGCGGCGAGGTCGTGATTGAATCCACGCCGGGAAGTGGCACGGCGGTCTCAGTTAGTGTGCCCTTAAACAACGATGTAGATTAGGAAATTGTCCACACCGTACCAATGAGGAGGAAGCCCGTGATTAGGGTCTTGCTTGCCGACGACCATGAGATCGTGCGCCTAGGTTTACGCTCGGTGCTCGAGGGGGCTGAGGACATCGAGGTTGTGGGCGAAGTCGCTACGGCCGAAGCCGCTGTGTCCGCAGCCCAAGCGGGTGGCATCGATGTTCTCCTCATGGACCTGCGTTTTGGTGCGGGGATCGAGGGCACGCGCGTCATGGGTGGCGCGGAAGCGACCGCCGCTATCCGCTACTCCATGGAGAATCCCCCCAAGGTGCTCGTGGTGACCAATTACGACACCGACGCGGATATCCTCGGCGCAATTGAGGCGGGCGCGGTGGGCTACCTGCTCAAGGACGCGCCGCCGGTAGAGCTGCTCGCGGCGGTGCGCTCGGCGGCGGAAGGTGATTCGGCGCTCTCGCCCGTGGTTGCTGACAAACTGATGACCCGCGTGCGCACGCCGCGCACCTCGCTCACCCCGCGCGAGCTCGAAGTACTGAAGCTGGTCGCGGCGGGTTCCTCAAACCGTGAGATCGGGGTGGAGCTGATGCTGTCGGAGGCGACGGTGAAGTCTCACCTGGTCCACATCTACGACAAATTGGGCGTGCGCTCCCGCACCTCCGCCGTGGCGGCAGCACGCGAGCAGGGCGTTCTTTAAAGGTTGTTGGCGTCGCGGTACGCCAAGATGACGTCGTTGGGGATCTTGCCGCGCTCGGCCACCTCGTAACCGTGCTTGGCGGCCCACGCGCGGACATCGGCCGGCTTGTAGCGGCGAGTGTCCTTCTTGACCGGGTGGCGGGCAGCCTTCACGAAGGGCTCCAGGGCGGCGTGGAACTTGTCGGCATTCTCCTGCGAGACGTCGAGGAGGTAATCCTTACCGTCAACGCTGAAGCGGATAACGATCACTTCATCTTCGTTGAGGGGCGAATTATCAATATCGTCAAAAAACTGGGTGATTTCGCGGCGTGCCATGTTTCTCCATTCGAGCTCTAAACTGATTCTCCCGCTATTAACTATAGAACGAAAACAAATTCCGTGACGCCGCTAATGTGGGATTTCAAAGAGGGGTTTTGAGCGCGAAAGAAAAAGCCTTCGGGCCGTATATCCTCCACCGTCTAAAAGCGGGGAAGGCAGCGGCCCGAAGGCGTAGAGAATCCGTGCGAGCGGCTATGCGCGCAGCTTGGACTGGATCTCGTCGTTGAGCGAGTCGATCTCACCGGAGATGGAGCGGTGCGCGCGCTGGCGCTGCTGATCGGTCATGTACTCGGCATTGTCAATCGCAGAATCAAGCTCGTTGAGGCGCTCCTTGACGTCGCGCTTGAAGCCCGCGGGAAGCTGCGCATCCTTCAGCGAATTGCGGATACCGGCGGTGCGGGCCTTGAGCGGTGCGCCGTGGCCGGAGAAGGAGGCCAGCTGCTCGGCGCTGACGCCGGCCTTCTGCGCGCGCTTCTTCTCAATCTCGCGCTGGGCAACGGTGATGCCGCGGTAAAGGAGAGGCAAAAGAAGGGGCGCTGCGGTGCGCAGGGCGCCGGCATAACGCTTGACATTGTTCTTATTAAAGCGGCCTTCCTTAATACGCTCGAGTTCCTTCTTGGCCATCTTGTATTCGTGCTTGCGGCGCTTCTTTAGGCCCTTTTCCTCGGACTTGATAAGCGCCTTTTCCTGACGGGCCAATAGCTTTTGCTGGCGGTGCTTGGCCTTATCCGCGGCCTTTACCTCTGCCTTTGCGCGGGTTTTGGCAGCCTTGATCTCGGCGCGGGCCTCACGGCGGGCCTTGCGGATCTTCTTCATAATGCCCATTGAAACGTCCTTAAATAATCTATCTTTAGGGTCTCGCTACAACTCTAGCAAGGTGGTCTACTAAGCTCACCTGCTGTGAAGGATGTGCTCGTCGCCACGGACCTCGTGGGCTGCCGTTATCGCTTGGTGCAGCGCCGCGCCCATCCCGAGATCCCACGCACCGCGGTGAGCCAAGCTCGGGCGGAGCGCCACGCCGCGGCTATCGATGCCGCGCTCGCTCGCCTTCCCAAGAAGGGGCCTGGCCGTTTCCGCCGGATTGATCTGGAGGGGGATGATTTCGAGCGGGCGCTTGCCACGCTGGAGGCGCTGGCTCACGGTTACACACACATCACCAACGCCGTCTTTTCTACGGCGGAGTGGATGGTGCGCGTGGAGCTTCTGGTTCGGGATGGTGATAAGTACAGCCCTGTTATCGTCTCGGATCACCGCGTGGCCCGCCCGCATGAGAACTCGCGCACGCTGGTTGTCCCCACCCATCGCTTGGGATTGAGTGAGCCGCTGCCGGCGAAATACAAGATTAAGCATCACGCCGTCGATGGCTACCGTTTAGCCTTGGCCGCGCGGGGTTTGGAGGACGTCGGCCTGAATTCTGGCAGGGGTGCGGCGATTGGGCAGGACCGCGGTCAGGCTTTTGTCACGGATACCTCGCGCTTCGGCATCGATGAGGCGCTCGTACAGCCGCTTCCCGCTGGGCCGCGCCGCGTCAAGGAGTGCGCCTCCTGCCGCTTTTGGCCTTTGTGTAAGCAAGAGCTGGAGGCCCGGGATGATATCTCCCTCTTTTTGCCGGGCGACCGCGCTAACCCCTACCGCGAGCGCGGTATCACGACGGTGCAGGGGCTTATCGACGCCTCCCTCGGCGCCCCCTCCGCCCTTGCTGCTGCGTGGCGTGAGGGCGTCCCTTTGCTGCGGCGCGGCCGCATCAGCGTTCCCCGCGCAGATGTGGAAGTCGACGTCGATATGGAGGCCTACCTGGATCAAGGTGCCTACCTGTGGGGCGCGCTCCTGGACGGCGAGTACCACCCCTTTGTGACCTGGGATCCGCTGGGAGGGCGGGCCGAGGCGGAGAATTTCGCCGAGTTTTGGGAGTGGCTCATGGGGGTGCGCGCTGACGCGCATGCAGCGGGCAAGACCTTCGCGGCCTATTGCTACTCCGCCCACGGCGAAAACCATTGGATGCGCAGGTCCGCCCAGCGCTTCTCCTCCCCGAGCCTGGAGGAGGTCGAGGAATTCATCTCCTCAGAGGAATGGGTGGACATGTTCGTCCACGTCAAGCGCAGTTTCGCCGGCACTGCGGGCCTGGGGCTGAAAACCGTGGCGCCCGTCGCTGGCTTTGAATGGCCGGAAGAGTTCGATGGCGAGGAATCCGTCAATGCCCGCCGAGCCGCCCTCGCCGGTGACACGGACGCGCGTGCGCAGATTCTGCGCTATAACGCCGGCGATGTGCGCGCGACCCATGCCGTCCGCGAGTGGATGTCTCACGGCGCGCCGGGAGTGCCATCCCTCGAGCCCTAGCTTCTCCCTGCCCTCCCGTGTGCAAGTCCCCAGACCTGAAACCCGCAACCTGCAGGTGGGCGTCGCCAAGCGCTTGCCGACGCCCCACCACCCACCCCAGGAGGTTGCGGGTTTCAGGTCTGGGGATCTACAGGATGAGGCTGAGTCCGCCGAGGATAATGAGCACCGCAA
Source organism: Corynebacterium sp. HMSC059E07 (assembly GCF_001814395.1). Lineage (NCBI taxonomy): Bacteria > Bacillati > Actinomycetota > Actinomycetes > Mycobacteriales > Corynebacteriaceae > Corynebacterium > Corynebacterium sp. HMSC059E07. Next base: position 28,518 of record NZ_KV816271.1, on the reverse strand, counting down.
GGGCCACCCACACCTGGTCCCAGTCCGTGGTGGTCGTGGGCGCTGGGCCTTCGGCCTTCTTGAGGAGCACGGCTTTCTGAGCCTTGACCGCGCGAGCGGTGAGTACGGGGATGATGGCCATGGAACCGAGGCAGAGCAGGGAGGCGGCAACCATGGTGAGGGAACTGGAGGTGGCCAGCCACAGGGCAAGCCCGCCGTTGATGAAGACCGAGCGCCCCAGCCCCCAGCGGTTGTATTCGCGCAGGCCAGCCCGCACCGCTGAAGGGCCGCCGCCCATCGTGGTGGGCAGCATATAGCCCATGACGCCGATGAGCAGTTGGGCGCCAAACCCTACGACGAGCGCGAGCATGGGAATCTGTGGCTCGCTGGAGAAGAAATGCTGGGTGGTGTAATACACCAGGCTGCCGAGCAACCAGAAGCAGGAAAAGAGCACAGATAGCGCCGGGAAGGTGATGCGCCCGCGTGGTTCTCGGAACACGGTGAGGGCATTGAGCAGCCAGCTCTGCAGGCTGAGCGCCCAGCCGACGCAGTAGACGATCAGACCCGCTTGCGGTACATTCCACGCGCTGCCGATCACGGTGGTCACCACGCCCAGCGCCAGCAGCGTGAAGCTTAGGCTCATGTGTGGGTTGATTCCCTTGGTGCGCCAGATAGATGGGAACAAGATGGTGAGTGAACCGGCGGCTGCGAGGCCGACGAAACCGCCGATGTTGGCGGCAACGTGTGCAATGAGCAGGCGCGGATGGGAGGGGTGTGTGGCGAGGAATGCGCCAAGAGTAGCGCCCACGGCAAGGAAGAAGGCCGAGGCCACATAAGCTGCGACGACGGGGCGGAATCGTTTGGATTCCGCGCGGCGCCACAAAGCAAAGAGGGCCAACCCATGCCAGGACACCGCAAGAGCGACGAGTGTGGCGCCTATCTGTGTGAGCACCCAGTGGTGGCCCCAATATTCACTGAGGATTTGGCCCACGAGGGTGAGGATAACGCCGGAATTCTGCAGATAAATCCGCGCGAGCTGGCGAGGGCGGGCCGACATCGGAACCTTGAGCTGCACGAACTTTTCGGTGAGGTGCTGGGACCACACCACGATGCTGTTGCTGAGGATGCCCAGGGTGAAGAGATGGATGAGGACCCAGCGGTAGTTCGGGATAAGGGTGTGTGTTGCGCCTACTAGAAGAAAAACCATCATCCACAGGCTGACCGGGCGGGATGCTTTCCTGTGCCATGTGCGCGGCGACCACTTGTCCATAAAACACGAGTTTATCCGGTTTTTCTTACAACCCAACTCAGCACCGCGATGCCCGCGGCGAGGGCGGTGTAGACGGCGATGAAGCCGGTCCACGACAAGGAATCAAAGAGCACGCCGGCCAGCGCGCCCAGGATGGAGCTGCCCAGGTAATAGAAGAAGACATAGAGGCTGGAGGCCTCCGCGCGGTCGTGAGTAGCGATATGCCCCACCCACCCCGAGGCCGTGGAGTGCGCGGCAAAGAAGCCGATGGTGAATAACACGATGCCGAGCAGGGTGGGGATTAAAGAGCCCATGCATAGCGCGATGCCCACGGCAAAAAGCAGGCACGACAGCAGAAGCGTGTTGGCGTGGCCCACTTGGGTAACCAGCCGGCCGGCGCGCGCCGAGGACCACGTGCCGGTGAGGTAGAAGAGGAAGACCAAGCCGGCCAAACCGGGCGCGAGGTGGAAGTGATTGATGAGCCTAAATGCCAGGAAGTTATAGAGGGACACGAAGGTGCCCATGGCCACGAAGGCCACGATGAATAAGGGGATGAGGCGGGTATCCCGGGCATGGCGGAAGATAGCGCGCAGTTCCGAGCGGAAGTGGATTTCCTTTGGGGTGAAATTCTGCTGGTAGGGCAGCAAGATTGCCGCGATGATGGCGAGGATGAGCGTGACCAGGCTGGAGCCGGCCAGGGCCCAGCGCCAGGAGGTGAGCTCGAGAAGCCCGGTGGGGATGAGGCGGCCGGTCAGCCCGCCGATGGTGGTGCCGGCGATGTACAGCCCCATGGCGCGGGCGACGTAGGAGCTTTCGAGTTCCTCCGAAATCCAGGCCATGGCGGTAGCGGGTGCACCGGCGATGACCGCTCCCTGGAGCGCGCGGGTGGCGATGAGGATCTCTGGATTGGGGGCAAGCGGCACGAGCATGCCGATGAGCGTGGCCGCGATGGTGGAAACAAGCAGCAGTTTTCCGCGGCCGATGCGCTCGGAGATGATGGACACGGGGATGACACAAATGGCCAGCGCACCGGTGGCCGCGGAGATGGTCATGGCGGCTTCGGTGGGGGACATGCCCATGTCCTCCACCAAGGTGGGCAGCATGGCTTGGGTGGGATAGAGGCAAGAAAAAATTGCCAGGCCCACGAAGAGCATGGCAATGGTGGCGCGCCGCGTTCTGGTCATGCATCAAGCATGGCCTAGCGCGGATTATGTGTAAAATGTCCGAAAGTTACTTAAAGCATGCGAGGTGTGCATGAATCTGGAAGATGTGCGCGGCGTGGTCGCCGTGGCGGACCATGGGCTCGTCGGCGCGGCTGCCGACGCCCTCGGGCTCTCCCAATCCGCGCTGACCCGCCGCGTGCAGCGCATCGAGGCGGAGGTGGGGGCCAGCCTCTTCGAGCGCAGCGGCCGGCGCCTGCGGCTGAATGCCCGCGGCCAGGCATTCGTGGAACACGCTCGGCGGATGTTGATGTCCGAAGCTGCCGCGCGCGATGCCGTGTCCCGCCTCATGGATCCGGAGCGCGGTACCGTGCGCCTCGACTTCATGCATTCCTTGGGTACGTGGATGGTTCCGGAGCTGCTCAAGGCCTATCGCGCCCAGCATCCCCACGTGGATATTCGCCTGCACCAGGGCGCGGCGCGCGAGCTCGTGGAGAGAGTAGCCGCCGGCGAGTCCGACTTGGCGCTGGTCGGCCCCCGCCCTACCGCCCCCGGCCCGCTAGGGTGGCACCAGCTCAAACTGCAACGCTTAGGTCTAGCGGTTCCAGAAGGCCATTGGGCCGCAGGAAGAGACGGGGTGCGCATGGAAGACTTCCGCGATGAACCCTTCATCGGCATGCTGCCGGGCTATGGAACGCGCATGCTGCTCGACTCCCTAGCGAGCGAGGCCGGCTTCACCCCGCGCCTCGTCTTCGAATCCATGGAGCTCACCACCGTGGCGGGCCTCGTGGCCGCCGGGCTGGGATCGGCTCTGTTGCCACTCGATGACCCCTACCTCAAAGCCCGCAACCCCGTGCCCCTGCAGCCCGCGGCCTACCGCGAGCTGGGCTTGGTGTGGCGCGAAGGCGATGATGCTCCGCCGGTCGAGCACTTTAAGGACTTCGTCGTGGCACGCAGCGCCGACTAGATATCGAAGGGAAGCTCAGCGGCCAGAGCTGCGAGCGCCTCTGGGGTGGAGACCTCGTGGGGCAGCCAGGGGATGGTGTGCACCGGTTGGCCCGGCAGCTTCTCCGCGAGCAGCGCGAGGGCCGCATCCTCCGAGGCGCGGCGCTGCTGAAGAAACTCTTCCGTGCTTTCCGGAGTGCGGCGGTTGACCAGCAGCCCACCGCAGTGCACGCCATGGGAGCTCAGGTCCGTGAAGAACTCGGCGGTTTCCAACACCGGGGTGCGATCCGCGGTGAGGACGAGGAAGAAGGCGGTCGTGGTTTCGTCGGAAAGCACGGAGCGCAAACGCTCGAAGCGGCGGCGGCGCTTGAGCAGCGTGGAACGGATCTCCTGATTACGGCGGTCCACCGGATCCTGCGAGCTGGCGGATACCGCCTTCTCCGCCGAGGTCATGCCGCGCACCACCGCGCCAAACCTATCCGACTTTTCGCGCCGGGCCAGAAGCCCATCGGTATACGCCGCCATGATTTCCGGCAGCGCCATGAGCCGCGAGGTGTGACCGGAAGGAGCGGTATCGACGATGATGTGCTCAAACTCCCCGCTGTCCTGCTGCTCTTCGATGAGTTCCGCTATGCGCTCCAGCATCGCCGCCTCGTGCGTGCCAGGCGAGTGCCGCGCGAGGTCCAGGTGCCGGTCGACCTCGCGGTGCAGACGCTCCGGCATGAAGCGGCGCATCTGCTTGCCGACGCCCCTCAGGTGCTCCTCCGTCGCCCGCGCCGGGTCGATCTCGATGACGTTTAAGTTGGGGCGGACGTTCGTTGGGACGTCGCCAAGCGCGGTGTCAAAGATGTGCCCCAGGTTGTGCGCTGGGTCCGTGGATACCAACAGCACGCGCTTGCCTTGTTGAGCCAGACGCAGCGCGGTGGCGGTGGCCAGCGTGGTTTTACCCACCCCGCCCTTGCCGCCGAAGAACATGATGGGGGCTAACAACATGAGATTCCATTCAAGGGTGAGCGCTCCATGCCCATGCGCGTGTGCCAGGCGTGGAAATCTTCATACATCAGCGGCAGTAACTCCAAGGTGTAATAGCTGGCGGGATTCGGCAGGCCGAGAGCCTCCGAGAGGATAAGCAGCATGAAGAGATCATCTTCCTCCTGCTGTGCCTTGGCAAAGGAACGCCGATAGGGCGCGGAATAGAACTCGTCGAGACCGCGCCCGAAGGCTTTGAGTTTATCGAGCATTGACCGGCAAGGGAGGTTCGATGTCTTCGTCCTTCCACACCACCTGCGGGGCCTTGCGCGCGCGGGAGATGGCGGCGATGGACTCGGCGATAACCCAGATAGCGGCGACGATGATGACGGCATCGATGACGAGGAGCAGCCAGTTTTCGGCCTGGAACAGCGTCTTGAGCTGCAGCACCGCAGCCCACAGGGACATGACGGTGACGAAGACCAGTGGGAGCAGCACCGGCCAGGTCGGGCGGCGCAGCTGGGTGAGGATGACCACGATGATGGACAGCGTGAGGCCGGCCATGAGCTGGTTGGTGGTGCCGAAGAGCGGCCAGATGAGCATGCCGCCGGAGCCGTCGACACCGGTGGAGAAGGTCAGGCCCAATGCGCAGCCGACGGCGATGATGGTGGCCACCAGACCGCTGAGGTTGATGCCCATGAGTTCGGCTGCCTCGGAGACCACCATGCGCTGCAGACGCACGCCGGAGTCCATCGTCGTTGCTGCAAAGAGAACAGCCATGGTGGCCAGGATGGTGGCGGAGAGTGAGGTGGGGATGCCCAAACCTTCGTTCATGAGGGCGCCGCCGCCCTGGACGAAGGCGTCGACGCCGCCGGCATTCCATTCGTTGTAGACGGCCTCCCAATCGGCGGCTGTCTTGAAGCCGGCCGTGGTGGCCACGATGGTGCCGAGTGCGAGGAGGCCTTCGCCGACAGCGCCGAAGTAGCCGACGAAGCGGGCATCAGTTTCCTTATCCAGCTGCTTGGAAGACGTGCCCGAGCTGACCACACCGTGGAAGCCGGAGACAGCGCCGCAGGCGATGGTGACGAAGAGCAGTGGGAAGATTCCAGGCGTGTTGTCCGGGACGTGATCCGAGACGGTGGGCGCAACGATTTCTGGGCGGGTGACGAGGAAGGAACCGTAGAGGATAATGAGGCCCACGAAGAGCTGCAGGCCATTGATGTAGTCACGCGGCTGCAACAGGACCCACACCGGAAGCAGGGAGGCGATAAAGGCGTAGACGAAGAGCAGGATGATCCACACGCCGCGGTCCGGGATGCCCAGGACGGTTTCCGGCAGGGCCAGCGGGACGCGGTCACCGATGATCATCAGCGCGTACAAAGCGGCGACGCCCACGATGGAGACGATGGTCAGGTTCCAGCGAAAACGGTAGATAGCCTGGCCGATGAGCAAAGCGACGAGGATGGCGCCCCACGTGGGGATGACGGCGGTTGGTGTGGAAATCAGCAGGTTGGAGATGACCACGGCGAAGGCCGCGTTGACCATGAGCAGCAGCAGGAAGATGACGACGAGGAAGAGCGCGCGCCCGCGGGCGCCGATATAGCGTCCAGACAGCGTGCCGATGGACTGTCCGCGGTGGCGCTGGGAAGCCCACAGCGCGCCCAAGTCATGCATGCCGGCGAAGAAGACCGTGCCCAGCGTGACCCAGAGGAAGGCCGGCAGCCAGCCCCAAATCACGGCGACGGCGGGGCCGATGATCGGCGCGGCACCCGCAACCGAGGTGAAGTGGTGGCCCCACAGCACGTACTTGTTGGTGGGGACGTAGTCGACGCCATCCTCCATGGTGTGGGCAGGCGTGGAAAAGCTATCGGAGAGCTGATACACCTTCGAGGCAAGAAAGCGCGAGTACAGCAGGTAGCCCGCCAGCATCATGGCGAGTCCGATAAAGACGAGAAGAAGTGAGTTCACAAAACCACCTGAAGAGAGTCAGTTGAGATGTCACATTCATATGTGCGGTGGTGTGAATTATGCCATAGCAGTTTTGTGAAAGGGGGTTTAATTTCTAAATCCCTATAGGGAAGGGTGGGGCAGAAGGGGTGTAGTCCATCGCCGCTTATGGTCTGTAGGTGGATGAAAACGCGAAACCGCGCCGGGCCTCAACGAAGAGGTCCCAGCGCGGGTTGAAGCTACGTGGCCTTAAAGGAGGCCGTCGTGCTTACTTGGTAGCAGCAGCGTAACGCTCGGCAACGTCGTCCCAGTTGAAGACGTTCCATACGGCCTTAACGTAGTCAGCCTTCACGTTCTTGTACTGGAGGTAGAAGGCGTGCTCCCACATATCCAGCATCAGCAGCGGGGTGAAGTTCACGGAGATGTTGCCCTGCTGATCGGTGAGCTGCTCAATAACCAGGCGACCAGCAACGTGGTCATAGCCCAGCACTGCCCAACCGGAGCCCTGCAGGCCGGTGGCAACGGCGGAGAAGTGAGCCTTGAACTTCTCGAAGGAACCGAAGTCACGGTTAATAGCCTCAGCCAGCTCGCCGGTGGGCTCGCCGCCACCGTTCGGGGAGAGGTTCTTCCAGAAGATGGAGTGGTTGGTGTGGCCACCCAGGTTGAAGGCCAGGTTCTTGGACAGAGCGCGGATGGCGTCAGCATTAGCCTCGCCGTTGCGCTGCTCCTCCAGAGCCTCGAGCGCAGCGTTAGCGCCAGCAACGTAGCCAGCGTGGTGCTTGGAGTGGTGCAGCTCCATGATCTCAGCGGAGATGTGCGGCTCCAGAGCATCGTATGCGTAGTCGAGTTCCGGAAGTTCGTAAACAGCCATTTGTTTCATCCTTTCTTTGGGGTACGAGGCCCCATGGTAGGGGCCGGATGAGAATTTGGCCACAATAATTTTTCTATGGGAGCCGCCGTGAACAAAAACCTGGATTGCGGGCAGTACGGCGGAGTATAAGAGGGAGGACAACGCTAAGTGTAAGGAGAACCCAGCATGTTTCTTTTCAAGCCAGAACCCACGCTGGTGGCAGCTAAGGACGCTCTTCCCGGGCGCGCGGAGCCTGTTCTTGAGAACCCGCAGCCCCACGCGGTCCTGGGCACTCCGATTACCGGCCCGTGGAAAGAGGGGCAGAAATCCCTCATCATCGCCATCGGCTGTTTCTGGGGAGCCGAGAAGATGTTCTGGGAGACCGAAGGCGTGGAGGCAACCTCCGTGGGCTATGCGGGCGGCACCACGCCAAACCCCACCTATTACGAGGTCTGCCGCGGGCTGACCAACCATGCGGAGTCTGTGCAGATTACCTATGATCCACGGCGCGTGAGCCTGCGTAACCTTGTGGTTAAGGCCTTGGAAGCTCACGACCCCACCCAGGGCTTCCGCCAGGGCAACGACGTGGGCACGCAATACCGCTCGGCCTTCTACCCAGAGACTGAGGAGGAACGCGCGGAGATCCAGCAACTAGTGGATTCCTACGCAGGCAAGCTTGCCGACGCCGGCTTCGGCGCCACCACCACCGAAGTCACCCTCCTCAGTGAGACGGACTCAGGCCAGTACTACCTGGCTGAGGACGAGCACCAGCAGTACCTGCATAAGGTGCCCAATGGCTACTGCCCGCACCACAGCACCGGTGTGAAGTGCGGCTAGAGCTGCTTGCGCACGTGCGTCCGGCTAGAGCTGTTTGCGCACATGCGTGCGGAAGTCGGAAGGTTTGTTGAGCTGGTCGCGCTCCACGAAGACCCGCATGCGCTCGGCTAATTCCGGGGTGAGTTGAGTGCGCGTTTGGGATCCAAGGACGGAATCCCAGTACCAGAAGGTCTCCTCGAAGTAGTTGTGCCCGTGGCCGCCGGGCACGTTGAGGGAGTTGATCTGGTCCAGGGCCACCTGCCAGAAGGTGATGAACGGGTGCCAACGCAGATTCTTAAAGGTATCCGCGTACAGGGTCTGCGGGGTGGGCTCGTGGATCCAGTTGGGACGGGCGTAGATGAGCTTGCTGTCCCACCACACGATGGCGTCGGAGGCGTGCTGGCCCACCGCCACGCGCGGGCGTTCCCAGCGACCATAAGGCTCGCCGAAGGCGTCGTGCTCCATGTGGGCAGGAACGGCGGCGAAGCGGAGGTGCCGGCCGCCGTCGATAAGCGGCAGGCGTTCCAGGGAACCGCGTTCACGGTGCAGGCGCCGCATGAAGCTGGTCATCCGCGGAGGTCCGGTGAAGACCGCACCATCGCAGGCGGCGAGGAGTTCCTCGAGCGTCTCAAAGTTCTCCACGATGGCATAGCAGCCCAGCGACTCGCCGCTGAAATACAACTTGGGGCGGTTGTCCTCAGGGAGGAGCTCGAGGCGGTCATGGACGGCCGCGATGAGCTCGCGCGCAAAGGTGCGGGAGAGGTTCTTGTCCACCAGGTAGGAAAACATGGAAGGCAAGTAGTCGAATTGCAGGGCCACGGTGGCGCAATTGCCCCGCGTGAGGAATTCGTATCCACTGACCGCATAGTTATTGATCCATCCTGAGCCGGAGGGCATTTGCAACACGATCGTGTCGCGGTGGAACGCACCCGTGCGGTCCATCTCCGCCACCGCGTGGCGTGCGGCGGCGTGCGGGCCGCGACCGCGAATGAGTCCGATATAGATGCGAATTGGCTCGTGGGCGCGCTCGAAGTGCATGACCTCCTTGATGTCCTGGGCGCGCGGGCCGCGGTCAAGAAACGCTCTGCCCTGTGAGCCGACGGCCGTCCAAGGCTCATGGGACCAGGGGCTGCCAGAGCGCTCCGGCTCCCACGGCATGGCGGAGCCCGGATATACCAGCTTGTTGAGCGCCAGGCCTTGGACGGAGGCCTTGCGGAGCAAGCGACGCCACACCATCCGGTCGCTGACCAGGGCTGTGGCGAAGCCGACCGCGCCGCCGGCTAGCGGCCAGGCAATCCACCTGGGCAGCCAGCGCTGGACCTGGAGGGACAGCTGAGTGACGGTGAGCTGGGCTGCCTCCCCCACAACGAGCAAGGCGCCGTAGCCTGCCGTGCCCACGGCCATGCCCAGTGCTGCGGACTGCGGGCCGCGGTCATTGAGCTTTCCCACGAGCCGGGCTTGCTCCGTCTGATTGCGCAGGGAGCGTATGCCTGCGACGAGTGTGCCAACCCCAAGTGCGTAGTAGGAATAGCGCCGAGTGGTGGGGCCGACGCGGTCCTGGGGGCGTCGGCCAGCGTGGTGCAGCGCGCGCTTGGCAGCGAAGGCCGCGGTGGTCGCGGCGAGGTGTCCAGCGCCTTGGCCGATGGCCACGTTGGCGGCGGTGACCCACCACGGGCGGGGCAAAAGGGAAGGGGAGACGGCTGCCCACGTTGCGACTTCGGCGCCGAAGAGCCCGGGCCACATGTTTTGTGGCAGGCGCCGCCGGCCAGTCATGCGCATGCCGGGCGTGAGATCGCTGATGATCTCCAGGGAAAAGATTGCAGCCTGAAGGCCCGTGCGGGCGGTTCTGAGTGCGATGCGGCGCGCAAGTTGACGCATGCTGGCCATTGAACCAGCTTTAGGTTCGACGTGCAGCGCAGCCTCCATAGATGTCCGATCAGACATAAAAATGTGAGATCGGACTACTGGGTCTGTGAATTCGGGCGCATAACGAGCAAAATTCGGACATTGGGGGCACAATAGGAGGCATGGGAAATCATGTTGGAAACAAAGTAGTACTCATCGGCGCGGGCGACGTTGGAGTTGCTTACGCCTACGCTCTGGTCAACCAGGGAACTGTTGACCACCTGGCCATCATCGACATCGACGAAAAGAAGCTCGAGGGCAACGTCATGGACCTCAACCATGGTGTTGTCTGGGCCCCGTCCCGCACCCGCGTGACCAAGGGCACCTACGAAGACTGCAAGGACGCCTCCATGGTCGTCATCTGCGCCGGCGCCGCTCAGAAGCCCGGCGAGACCCGCCTGCAGCTCGTGGACAAGAACGTCAAGATCATGAACTCCATCGTGGGTGACGTCATGAAGAACGGCTTCGACGGCATCTTCCTGGTCGCCTCCAACCCGGTGGACCTGCTGACCTACGCGGTGTGGAAGGCTTCCGGCTTCCCGCACGAGCGCGTCATCGGCTCCGGCACCGTCCTGGACTCGGCCCGCTACCGCTACATGCTCTCTGAGATGGATGACGTGGCGCCGACCTCCGTCCACGCCTACATCATCGGCGAGCACGGTGACTCCGAGCTGCCGGTCGTCTCCTCCGCCAACATCGCTGGTGTCTCCCTGTCCCACCGTTCTGAGAAGGACCCGGGCTACAACGAGCGCATCGAGAAGATCTTCGAGGACACCCGCGACGCCGCCTACCACATCATCGACGCCAAGGGCTCCACCTCCTACGGCATCGGCATGGCCCTGGCCCGCATCACCCGCGCGGTCATTCAGAACCAGGCTGTCGCACTTCCTGTCTCCGCTTACCTGCAGGGTGAGTACGGCCACGAGGATGTCTTCATCGGCACCCCGGCCATCGTTGACCGCTCCGGCGTCAACCGTGTTATCGAGCTGGCCCTCGATGACCACGAGAAGGAGCGCTTCGAGAACTCCTTCAACACTCTCAACACCATCAAGGAAGAAATCTTCGGCTAGTGAAGATTGTCGCCCACAGGGGATACTCCGGGAAATATCCGGAGCTATCCCCTCTTGCCTTTGAAAAAGCGCTCGAGCTTCCCATTCACGGCATCGAGTGCGATATCCGTCTGAGCAGCGACGGCAAGGTGGTGGTTCACCATGATCCCACCCTGGACCGCACCACGAATGGCTCAGGCCGAGTGTCTCGCATGACATGGGAGGAGCTGCGCCGCCTCAAGATCGGTGGTGGCCAGCGCATGCTGCTTCTCGACGAGCTCCTCGAGATGCTCGGCGATAAGAAGCATCACCTCTACATCGAGACCAAGCATCCCTCGGGGCAGGGCGACATCCTCGAAGAACAGATGGTGCTGCGGTTGCGCTACGCAGGGCTTGTCGACGACCCCCGGATCCACATGATTTCCTTTTCCCACCGGGCCATCCGTCGAATGGCAGCGCTCGCCCCGCATATCGACCGCATATATTTGCGCCGCGATTGGGAGCGCCATTTCAACCGCCCGGACATCCTGTTATCGCAGCCCACGGGCCTAGGCATGTCGCTGCTGCGCGGCAAGCTCCAACCAGGTGCCATCGGCGCGCATGGTCTGCCCACGTATATGTGGACCATCGATAAACCCGAGGATATGAAGTGGGCGTGGGCCAATGGGGTGGATATTCTCGCCACGAACCAGCCGGAAGTGGCCCTGCATGCCATTGAGCTGTAATGAACAGGTAAGTTGTTCAGTATGGCCAAGAAGAAAAAGAAGAACGAACAGCTGCCGGAGGGCATGTCCCGCCGCCAAGCTAAGCTCGCTGCCCGCGCCGCCGAGCGCGCTGCCCTGGAAAAGGACCCCCGCCCCTTCGGTGGGCTCGCCGCTGAGGCTAGCCTCGTCGCCCTGCAGGAATTCGTTCCTTCCGCAACGGCGAAGCTGTCTGTGAAAGGCTTTGACAAGGACGTTTACGTCTCCACCGTGCTGCCCGGTGCTACCGCGGCACTCATCCGTGATGAGGAGTCCGGCGGCGAGGCCTTCGTGGGCCTGCAGGTGCAGTCCCATACGCACAACCCGGGCCGCGACCTAGCTTTCGCCCTGAACTGGGTGAAGAACAACGCGCCGGGTTCCACCCTCGAGTCCACCGCTGCTGATGGCTCCCAGCCGGAGCTCAAGGAGCTGCTTGAGGAAGACGCCGAGCTGGAGATCAACGTCTACCAGGACTTTGCGTGGTGGATGCCGGAAGGCGCGCAGGTCCCGCCGCAGATGGCGCAGGCTCTGCAGCGCGCCAACGATTCCGTCATTGAATCCTACCAGGTAGGCCAGGAGGCCGAGGGCTTTGTGGGCACCGCCTTCTGGGCTAACGCCGGTGGCGGCAAGGCGCACATCCGCTGGGTCCGCCCCTGCGATGACGAGAATGCTTTCCTTAACGCCCTCGCGCGCATCGCCGCTCGCGGTGAGCTCAACCTGGGAGAGAATACCAAGTTTGCCGGTGTCTTCCGTACCCACGGCCTCATCGCTCCGGTCTTCGACCTCGACCCGGAGGTTGCGCACGATTCCTACGAGGCAGAGTTGTCTCGCGTGAACAAAGCTCTGGAGGAGGAGATCTCCAACGACGCTAACCTCGACGCCGATGAGCGCAAGCAGCTGCAGAACATCAAGTCCCGTCAGGTGACGCTGCGCTAGTATCTCGGTGCCTTCGCCCCCGAGGCGCGGGTACGAAACGATCAAATAAGGCTCCAAAACCACAAGGTTTTGGAGCCTTATTTGATCGAAACGACCGGCCGAAGCCTTAGCGCATGGAGTCCCAGAGCGCTTGGGCCTCGGCGTCGTCCCAGAGGACGACGTTGCCCACGACCGTGTCCTCGAAGCCGCCGATGGGAACCGTCTTTGTTTCCACGCCGGAGGCCATGGATAGCGCCACGCGGGCAAGGTGCCAGACGTGGTCCTTCTCGTTGACGATGAAGGAGTCGGCAGTGTGGTTAACCAGTGAAATTGCCTTGAAGGGGTTGCCGATGGTGGAGAAAGACGTTGCCTTATCCAGCAGTGCGGCGAAGAATTCGCGCTGGCGCTCCACGCGGTCCAAGTCACCCATCGCGGTGGCGCGGGTGCGCACGTAGCCGAGGGCATCTGGCCCGCGGAGCTTCTGGCAGCCCGCTTGGAGGTCGATGCCGGCGAGCGGATCGTTGATGGGCTCCTTAACGCAGATATCCACGCCGCCCACGGAATCCACGACGTTGGCCAAGCCGCCCATGCCGATCTCCGCATAGTGGTCGATGTGGAGGCCGGTGGCTTGTTCCACGGTTTGGGTCAGCAGCTGCGGGCCGCCGTAAGTGAAAGCGGCGTTGACCTTGTCCATGCCGAAGCCTGGCACGTCGACATAGCTATCGCGTGGAATGGAGACCAGCTCGGCCTTTCCGGAGCTGGGGATGTGCAGAAGCATGATGGTGTCGGTGCGGCCGACGCCCACATCGCCACCGGTGCCTAGCTCCGCCTGTTGTTCCTCGGTGAGGCCCTGGCGGGAGTCTGAGCCCACCAACAGCCAGTTCGTCCCAGAGGTCTGCGCCACCTGCTCGGTGGGCAGGGCATCGATGCGGGTGAGGCGTGAATCCGTCCACAGGGTAAAAGCCACCATGAAGACGAGGGCGATGACGACGAGCCAGCCCAAGCAACCGAAAGCTTGCTTGGCCGGGTTGACCTTCTTGCGGCGGCTATGTGGGCGTCCCGCGGAACGCCCGCGGGAGGGAGCCTGTGGGGAGTAGCTGCGTGGCGGTGCGTCGGGGCTTCGCCGGTATGCGCTGGCGGCAGGTTCCCGGGTGGGCGCGCTCTGGTGGGGCGCTGGGCGAGCGGGGGAGTGCTGGGCCATGTAGGCGTCGACGTCGAAGCGGGTTTCCTCTGGCCGTGAGCTACGCGGGCTGGGACGCTGGGTGCGTGGGGAATTATGAGACGGCGTGCTGCGCTGTGTGGATGGACGGCGGCGCACCGGACGGCCGTAGCGATCACGCAAGGGCTGCCCATCAGCACCAAGGACAAATTCGCCCGCGTCCTGGCCGGAGGCATGTGAGGCGCGCGGGCCAGCCGGGTCGTAGGGGCGGGAAGGCCTCGCAGAATCAGCGGAGCCCGCGCGGCGGGGAGTGCCGTGGGGCTCGCCAGCACGGCGAGCTTCGCGCTCGGGATCGCGTCCTTGGTAGGTCATGGGGAACACTGTACCGCGAAACCACTTGCGCCCCACCTATCCCACAGGGCGCGGTGGTGGTCTTTTCGGCGCGACGCTGTCCCGGGCACCGCTTAGGCACCGAAGAGGAGTGCGTAACCGACGAAGGCGATGGCATCGATAAGAAAATGCGCGATGACCAGAGGCCATACCTTCCCGGTGCGGTGGAAATACCAGCCATAAAGCAGGCCCATGATGATATTGCCAAAGCCGGCGGAAACTCCCTGGTAGAGGTGATAAGAACCGCGCAAGATAGAGGAGGCGGCCAGCGTTGCGGGTAAGGCCCAACCACTCTGCTTGAGCCTGGTCATGAACCAGTAGACCACCACCAGTTCCTCCGCCCAGGCATTAGCGAAGGATTTAATCAGCAGCACGGGGATCTCAATCCAGCTATCGAAGGCCCCCGGCACCACCTCCTTGGTCCAGCCGAAGTGCAGCGCTATGTAATACAGCGCCAGACCCGGCAGACCGATTACCGCCGCCAACGCCGCGCCATGCAGGCCATCCCGCCACTGCGGGCGGGGTGGAGAAGAAATCAAGTACAGAGCAAGCGCTCCCCACGCGAAGAGCACCGCGGCACTGCACAGCTGGAAGGCGAGGTCGAGCAACGTAGTCGCTGACTGCGAAGCGTTGATGGTGACCGATTGCTCATTGAGCGGCGCCGGGTTGAGCAGAGAATCGGTCAGACGCAACGCGGCGCGTACACCCGAAATACCAAAGGTGATGGTGAGGACGATGAGTATTTCCGCCCGCAGGCGTGAGCGCGCGCTCATGGGTGAAGCACCTGGGCGAGGCCGAGAAGGGAGGCATCATCAAGCGTGAGCGAGCCCAAGTGCACGCCCACCGGCGGATGATCGCGCACCGGCCACGGCACGGAAATAGCGGGCAGCTGCGCTACGTTGAACAACGAACCCCACGGTGACCACCGCGTTTGCTCATCAAAGTTGGCCTGGTGCTCCAGCGCCAGGAAATGCCCGCGCCGGGGCGGATCGAAGGCCAGCATGGGGCTTAAGATGGCGTCTACTTCCCACTCTTGTGCCAGCATTTCCGGTAGCTGAGCGGCGTGGGCGCGGGCCGCGGCAAATTCGGAATCCGTGACTCGGCGGCCCTTCGCGCGAATCCATTCCGCGTAACCCTCCGCGAAGTCAAGCCTAGCCAGCCGGCGGCTAAAGATATGCTGGAAGGCCTCAAAGGTAGCCGCGGCCTGGGGATAGGGGGAAATGGCCACGGTTTCGAAACCCGCGCCTTCAAAGGTGGCGGTGGCCTCCGCGACCGCGCGCAGCATGTGCGGGGCCACCTCGACCTCGGCGAAAAGAGGATCCGTCAGCACGCCGATGCGGGCGCGCCGGGCACGCGGGCGAAGGCCGTGCAGCGTTGCGGTATCGGCGATGCTGCGCGTGATGAAGCCCTGTACCGAGAGGTCCTCGCCGCCGGGCTTAAACCCGACGACGCCGCAGGCAGCGGCCGGAACGCGGATGGAACCGCCACCGTCGGAGGCATGCGCGGCGCGCAGCAATCCACGCGCCACCTGGACCGCCGCTCCGCCGGAGGAACCGCCCGGCGTATGGCCGGGATAGAGAGGATTATCCGGGTGGGGCAGGCCGACAGGTTCGGTGTCCACACGCAGGCCCAGCTCGGGTGCGGCGGACTTGCCGACGACTCGCGCGCCGGCGTCGATAAGCTCCTGCACGAAAGGATCAGTCTCCTCCGCCACGTAGGCACGCTCGGCATGGCCGAGCGTGGTGGGCATGCCGGCGACGTCGTTGAGATCCTTGACCGAGAGAATCCACCCGCTCAAGCGCCCGTGTGCCTGTGGCCGGCGCTCGAGATCGAGATACGTGAAGCCGTGCTCAGCAGGGCTCAGGCCCGCTAGATCCTCGCGCAGCTTGTCCAGTGTGAACTCGGTTCTCTCCATGGCGGCTCAGTCTAGTAGTTGAGTGGGATAAAGTTGCTGCCATGAGCACCACCATCGCATTCCTCGGGCCCGCCGGAACCTTCACAGAAGCGGCGATGCAGCATTTTGCCGCTGACTTTGACTCCCCCGAGGGCCTTCCGGTGAGCTCGCCGGCCGAGGCGCTGGCGGCGGTGCGCTCCGGTGCGGCGGACTATGCCTGCGTGGCCATTGAGAACTCCGTGGACGGACCCGTCACGGCTACTTTTGACGCGCTTGCCGACGGCTCCCGGGTCCAGATCTACCGCGAGGTAGACCTGCCGGTGTCCTTCTCCATTCTGGTGCGCCCCGGCAGTTCCAGCCACACAACCTTCTCCACGCATCCTGTGGCCTACCAGCAGGTACGCGGTTGGTTGGAGCAGAACCTGCCGGACGTGGAGTATGTCCCGGCGGCGTCGAATGGCGCGGCAGCGCAGGCCGTGGCGCGCGGGGAGGTGGACACTGCGGCTGCCCCTGCCCGGGCAGCGGAGGTCTTCGGGCTGGACTCGATTGCGGAGAATGTCGCGGACGTTGCCGGGGCCACGACCCGCTTCGTCCTGGTGGGGCCAGCCGGAAAACCGACCGAGCGGACCGGCAACGACAGGACGTCGGTCATCTTCACCCTGCCCAACGAGCCCGGCTCCCTCGTCGGCGCCCTCCAAGAATTCGCGCACCGCGGGGTGGATCTTTCCCGCATCGAATCCCGACCGCTGCGCACCGTCTTCGGTAACTACCGCTTCCACGCCGACCTCATCGGGCACATCGAGGACCAACCGGTGGCGGAGGCTTTGCGGGCGCTGTGGTTGCGTGCGGAGAACGTCGTTTTTGTCGGCTCCTGGCCTTCCGCAGTAAAACTCGGGGAGGGCCCACGGGATTTGGCGCGGCTGAAAGAGGCCGATGACTGGGTAGCGCAGGCGCGCACCGGCCAATAGTGTGGTGAAGCATGACCGGAAGAATCATCCTCCTGCGCCACGGCCAGACCTATTCCAATATTGACCGCATCATGGATACCCGCCCGCCGGGTGCCGAGCTCACCGAGCGCGGCCGCGGCCAGGCGGAAGATGTCGGCCGCGAGTTGGCGGAGCTGTGCGCCGGCCGCCGCGTGCGCTTTGTGTGTTCTATTGCCCTGCGCGCCCAGCAGACGGCGATGCTGGCCGCCCGCACATACGGCGAGGCAGCCGATGAGCGCAGCGTTCCGGTGGAGGTGCTCGTGGGCCTGCACGAGGTCTTCGCCGGCGAACACGAGATGAGCGGCAGCGAGGATACCCACCGCGAGTACATGGTGGCGCTGCGCGGCTGGGTTGACGGCGACCCGGAGGCCCGAATGCCGGGCGGTGAAAGCTACGTGGACGTGTTGGGGCGCTACCAGCCTGTGCTGGAGGATCTCGCTGCTGAGCTGGAGGATGATGAAGACATTGTCGTCGTCAGCCACGGCGCCGCCATTCGTGTGGTGACGACGCACGCCTGCGGCGTGGACCCCGATTTTGCCTACACCGGGTACATGCCCAACTGCCGCTTCACCCTCATGGAGCCGCAGGGCCAGCCCTTTGGCCAGTGGGTGCTGAGGCGCTGGGCGGATACCGAAGTTTAGTTCATTGCGGCCACGGTAGGTACCTACCCCCAGCCGAGCTCGTGGAGACGGTCCTCCTCGAAACCAAAGTAGTGCCCGACCTCGTGGAAGACAGTCACCATGACTTCGTGGGCGAGCTCTTCTTCCGAGTTGCTTATCGCCTGCAAAGGCTGCCGGTAGATCGAGATGGTATCTGGCAGGTGGCCGGTGTGTGAGGCCGTGCGGTGGGTGAGCATCACGCCCTCGTAAAGCCCAAGAAGGTTGGGGTTATCCGGGTGCTCTTCCTCGACGAGGATCACCACGTTGCGCATCTGATCGACGAAGCGATCCGGGATCTTGTCCAGGGCCTCGCCGACTAATTCCTCGAAGCGTTCCTCGCTGACCTCGTACATGTGTTTACTCCCTGTTGAGTGGACGGGGGTTATTGGGCCGGTGCCACGGCTTCAGGTGCGGCGGGATCGGCGTTCTGCCCGGCTGGCTGGGCATTCTCGCTGCCCTGCTGGGAGTTCTGCTCGGCTGGCTGGGCATTCGGGTCGCGCAATGGGTTGCGCTTCGGCTGCTCCGTGGGCGGGGCGCCATTAATGCTCAGGGCCTCACGGCCGCCCGTGGCAGAGCCGGTGATCTCGGAGAAGTGGCCATCCTTGATATGGATTAGGGAACAATTCACCGAGCGGGAGCCGCCCTCCCACGATTCGCGGCTCATCGCGCCCCAGAAAGGCTGCAGCGTGGATTGGTAGAGGTTCTCCTCGCCGCCCAGGTAATCGATGGCGTTTTGGGTACACGTTTCGGAGAGGAATTTATCCATCTCTTCATCGCTGGGGTAAGCATCGGGGAACTTCTCTGCCAGGCTGATGACGGACACGGTCTCCATCTGGTGCGGCTCTTGGCACGGCACGGTGCTGACTACCTGTTTGTCATCCACCTTGCGGCATTCGCCGGGCTTGGCGACGATCGCCTGGTCCACCTCGCTGACCTTGCCCGTGGACTCCTGCGGTACGCCGTTGGCGTCGGTAGTCTGCAGGCCGCACAGGAGGGTGCGGTCACCCTGATCCCAGGAACCAGCCGGCGGAAGGATGGAAGCAATGTCGTAGCGTCCGTTGGGATCCCATTTGCCGTTGAGGTAGCTCACCGTGGGGGCCTCGCACAGCTCGTCGCGCAGGGCGTTTTGCCGCGTGACGTCTGGTCGCTTGGCGTTGGGGCCGAACTCGCTGGTGGGGTAGGCGCTGAGATCCTCTCGGGCGGAGACCTCGAAGCGGTGCGGTTTATCGCAGCTGGTCTGCTCAAAACCTGTGGCAGTGCCGTCCGGGGCGATATCCCACGTCACACACGAGCCCGCGGAGGCGGTGGTGAAGGATGCGGCTTCGCCTTCGGAGGAATCAGCGGCCTGGCTACCGTCGGCGCTGGGGGAAGCGGAGTCATGTGCGGCCGAATCGGTGCCAGTTGGCCCGCCACTGAAGAGACCGTAGAACGCCAAGAAGACGGCCGCGGCCACGGCAGCAACGAGGACGACGCGGATGGCGGAGGCGGAGCGCCACGCAGATGAAGTGCTCATAGAACTCTTCATACTACCCCCTCAACGGCTCAGGCTTCTAGCCCGCCCAAGGCTAAGGCGGCGGGAGAATCACTAGATGCGCGAGCGGGAGACGTGTGTTGTGAGCCGGTAGCGGTCGGTGCGGTAGACCGAGGAACACCATTCAACCGGGCGGTCCCCGGAGCGGGCGAGGCGGGTGATGTGCAGGAGCGGGGTGCCCGGTGAGACGTCGAGAAGCTCGGCGATGTCCTCCTCAGCTGCCACGGCGGTGACGGTTTGTTCGGCCTCGGTGATGGGGACCTTAAAGGTGTTATCCAAAATCGAGTAGACGGAGTTGTAGATGTCATTTTCCAGCAGCGTGGGCGCGAAGGCAGAGTTATACCAGCCATCGTCGATGGAATAAGGCTCGCCATCGCCCAAGCGCAGGCGCCGCAGGTGGGTATGGGAAACCGAGGCTTCCGTACCGAAAAAGGCGCAGACGTCACCGGGGGCGGCGCTGCGTTCACCCAGCAGGATGCGCGAGGAGGCCTGTACTTTCTGATAGCCCATCTCATCAGAAAAGGAGGCCAAATGAAGCCGGGAGACCAGCGGGTTGGGGGCCACGAAGGTGCCTTTTCCTCGCACGCGGCGCAGGCGGCCTTCAGCTACTAGGTCGCCGATGGCGCGGCGCACGGTGATGCGGGAAACGCCGTATGTTTCCTCGAGGATACGCTCGCCCGGAAGGATGTCACCGGGTTTGAGAGTGGTTCGGCAGAGCTCGGAGAGAATATCCCGCAGCTGAGCGTGCTTGGGCACGGGGCCGTCGGTAATAATGTGAGGTGCCATGTTATCCATGATAATCCGCTGGTTATTACCAGCGCAAAGGTATGGCCGTGCGCTAGACTAACCGGCGTGATTGATCTCAAGTTTCTTCGCGAAAATCCCGATGTCGTCCGCGCCTCCCAGGTAACCCGTGGGGAGGACCCCGCCTTGGTGGACCAGCTGCTCGCCGCCGATGAACAGCGCCGTGCGGCCATTGTGAAGGCGGACCAGCTGCGCTCGGAGCAGAAGGCCTTTGGTAAGAAGATTGGCCAGGCCTCCCCGGAGGAGCGCCCCGCGCTGCTGGAGGGCTCTAACGAGCTGAAGGAGAAGGTCAAGGCGGCCGGCGAGGAAGCGGCCGCAGCCGAGGCCAAGGTGACGGAGCTGCAGTACCAGCTCTCCAACGTGGTGGAGGGCGCCCCGGCGGGTGGTGAGGATGACTTCATCGTGCTCGAGGAGGTCGGCGAGAAGCCGCAGTTCGACTTCGAGCCAAAGGATCACCTGGAATTGGGTGAAACGCTGGGGCTTATCGACGTCAAGCGGGGCGCCAAAGTCGGCGGCGCACGTTTCTACTACCTCACCGGCGATGGAGCCTTCCTGCAGCTGGGGATGCTGATGTTGGCTGCGCAGAAGGCCCGCGAGGCCGGTTTCCAGCTCATGATCCCGCCGGTGCTCGTGCGCCCGGACGTCATGCAAGGCACCGGCTTCCTGGGCCAGCACTCGGATGAGATCTACTACCTGCCGGCGGATGATCTCTACCTGGTTGGTACCTCCGAGGTGGCTCTGGCCGGCTACCACAAGGAAGAAATCATCGACCTGTCGAAGGGGCCGCTGCAGTATGCGGGCTGGTCCTCCTGCTTCCGCCGCGAGGCGGGTTCTCACGGCAAGGACACCCGCGGAATCCTGCGCGTGCACCAGTTCGACAAGCTGGAGATGTTTGTCTACTGCAAGCCGGAAGACGCCGAGGAGATGCACCAGAAGCTGCTGAACATGGAAAAGGACATGCTCGCGGCGATGGAGCTTCCCTACCGCACCATCGACATCGCGGGCGGGGATCTGGGCTCCTCCGCGGCGCGCAAGTTCGATAACGAGGCGTGGGTGCCGACTCAGGAGACCTACCGCGAGCTCACCTCGACCTCGAACTGCACCACCTTCCAGGCCCGCCGCCTGTCCACGCGCTACCGCGATGAGAACGGCAAGACCCAGTACGCCGCTACGCTCAACGGCACCCTGGCTACCACCCGCTGGCTCGTGGCCATTCTGGAGAACCACCAGCAGGCAGACGGCTCCGTCGTGGTTCCGGAGGCACTGCGCCCATTCGTGGGCAAGGACGTTCTGTACCCCGTAAACTCCTAGAAGAACGCGGCGCACGGCGGCTCGCGCGCCGCTTACTTTTGTCCCCTCCTTGCTGCCTTCCACCGGCGGCGAGGTCTTAAGCATTTGGAGCACTATGAGCGTTGTGGCTAACTTCCTTTACCGGCAGATCACGCACATCGGGCGCGGGGTGACTATTGCTCAGGGGCTCAAGATGCGCCTGTCCGGGGAGGAGAATATCCCGGATAAGGGCGGGGCCGTCATCGTGTGCAATCACACCGGCTACATGGATTTTCTCTTTGGGGCTTTCCTGGCGTATCGCAAGCGCCGCTTGGTGCGCTACCTGGCTAAGGCCTCTATTTTTAAGACGCCGGTGGCAGGACAACTTTTTCGGCTGATGGGCCATGTGCCGGTGGACCGCATCGATGGTGGGGCGTCGATTGTGAAGGGCATTGAGCTGGCCAAGAGCGGGGAGCTCGTTGGGGTGTTCGCGGAAGGAACGATTTCCCGCAGCTTCGAGATTCGCAGCATGCGCAATGGCGCGGCGCGGATTGCTCATGGCGCGGGGGTGCCGATTATTCCGCAGGTTATCTTTGGCTCCCAGCGCCTGTGGACGAAGGGGCAGAAGAAGCACCTGGGCCGCACGAAGGCGCCTGTGCTGATCAAGGCCTTGGAGCCTTATTACACGACGGGTGACTTTGACGCGGACATCGCTGAGGTGCGCCGCCGGATGCAGGAGGCCCTGGAGGGCCTGTGGGCCGACTACGAGGCGGAGTTTGGTCCGATGCCAGCCGGGGAGTTCTGGGTTCCAGCCCGCAAAGGTGGTGGGGCACCAACGCTGGAGGAGGCAGAGGCAAAGGACTCCGAGGTGGAGTCCGAGCGCTACCGCGTGCGTCGGCTGCGCGATGATCTGACAAGCCTTAAGGACCGTGTCTCTGAGGCCACCGTGGAGCTTATGCGCGACCGGATGGCGCTGATGAAGCCGGGCAGTAACGAGGAAACCGGTACCGCAGAAGCTGGAGCCGACGCCGCAGAGAAGAATCGCCCGCGTACTGCGCCGGAAACCCTCGAGTGGATCAAGGAGAACCTCAACTCGGTGGTTGAGGAAGCCATGCGCGGCGTCGGGGAAGGCCGCGACAAGGTCACGGAGGTCATGGCGCAACTGAAATCCGACGTGATGGAAGCCCAGGCCTCGATGACGGCGAGCAGCAAGGAGATTTTCGCCGGATCCGTGGTGGAGCAGGGCTTGCTGTCTGCGGCGACGCAATCGCGCATCATCGTTTCCCGCCTGCCTCACCGGGTGAAGGCTGAATATTCTGAAGCGCCGCGGGTTATTGCGGCGGATCAGAGTGCGTTGAGCATGGAGAACGGCGAGATTTCGAAGCGGCTCCAGGAGGCGCTTGTACAACTGCACCCGCAGGTTGAGGAAGTGATCGTGATTTCGCCGCAGGGCGAGGTGCTGGATGCTGCGGCTTTTGGGGATCTCCCCCAAACCTGCTGGCGCATTGCCTGCGCGGACGGGGCCGAAGGGGTGCAGTTCAACGATGCTCCCGGTGGCGCGGTGGTGACCGCGGCTTCGCCGGCGGAGGGGTTGGCAGCCGTGGTGAAGAAGATCGGCGCCGAGCCCAAGGATCTCTTGTTCTTTGCCAACGAGCCAGGGGATGAGACCTTTGCGGAGGGTGGGGAAGGCGTCGCTGTGCATATGGTGGCGCTGGAGACTGCCCCCATTGAGGTGATTAAGGCTGCCCGTGCGGTGACGTATTCCTCGGAGCGTTATGGCATTGCTGAGGTGCTGGAGGCGATGGCACGCCTGCAGCGTGAGAAGGAATAGGCGTTAACATCCTCGGCGTGCCGAGGGTTGCAAAAGTCCGCAAACACCCCCGCAAGGGGGTGTTATTTTATTTTGTTCACCTATGGAATGCCTTAAAAACGCCAGCTTACGCCACCGGAACCTACGTGTGAGTAGCGTCTCCGGAGAGAAATCCAGGTGATATATAGCATTGGCTTTGGGAGAAAACTTCTTCCTCATCCGCCTCTCGGGCAGGTAGCCGAGGCATCGGTGAGCAGGGCGCTCGTGGTGGATGAGCACATTATGCTGCGCAATCCGTCAACTGGACAGGACTTTCTGACGCCGTGCAGCGAGAGAGGAGACTCAGTCAACAATGACCACGACGAGTATTACAAGCTTCAACCCTGAGTATTTTGAAAAGACCTGGAATGACTACTCCACCGAGGACTATGACGTCGTCATCATCGGCGGAGGTTCCGTAGGCGCCGGCGCCGCCGTGGATGCGGCCACTCGTGGCCTGAAGACGGCTGTGCTCGAGGCCCGCGACTTCGCCGCTGGCACCTCGTCGCGCTCCTCCAAGATGTTCCACGGTGGCCTGCGCTACCTGGCCATGTTTGATTTCCGCCTGGTGGCGGAGTCCCTCAAGGAGCGCGAGCTCAACATGTCCACCCTCGCACCGCACCTGGTGAAGCCGCTGAAGTTCATCTTCCCGCTGACCCACCGCGGCTGGGAGCGCGTCATGATGTTTGGCGGCTTTACCCTCTATGACCTCATGGGCGGCGCCAAGAGCGTTCCGATGCAGAAGCACCTCACCCGCAAGGGCGTGCTGAAGGTGACCCCGGGCCTCAAGGAGGACGCCGTCGTCGGTGGCGTGCGCTACTACGACACGCTTGTCGACGACGCCCGCCACACCATGACCGTCCTGCGCACCGCCGCCGAATACGGGGCCAACGTGCGTACCGGCACTGAGGTCATTGGCTTTGAGAAGGACGCCCGCGGGCGCGTCACCGCTGCGAAGGTCCGCGACCTGGAAACCGGCCGCGAGGCCACCGTCAAGGGCAAGGTTTTCATCAACGCGACCGGCGTGTGGAACGACAAGATTCAGCAGATGGCAGGCGTCGAAGGAAAATTCACGGTTCATGCCTCCAAGGGTGTGCACATCGTGGTTCCGAAGGATGCCCTCGACGCGGAAGCCGCGCTGTGCTTCGTCACCGAAAAGTCCGTGCTCTTCGTCATCCCGTGGGGCGAATACTGGATCATCGGTACCACCGACACCGATTGGGAAAAGGGCCTATCCCTGCCGGATCCGGCCCCGACCAAGGCGGATATTGACTACATCCTGGACCAGGTCAACCAGCGCGTGCGCAACAAGATCACCCGCGATGACATCGTCGGCGTGTACTCCGGCCTGCGCCCGCTGCTGTCCGGCAAGTCCGATTCCACCACCAACCTCTCCCGCAACCACGCCGTGGCCCGCGTGGCACCCGGCATGGTTTCCGTCGCCGGCGGCAAGTACACCACCTACCGCGTCATTGGTAAGGACGCCGTGGACCTGGCCGTGAAGGAGCTGGGTACTAAGGTGTCCGAGTCCGTTACCGAGCGCACCCCGATTCTGGGCGCGGATGGCTACCACGCGCTGGCCAACCAGGTACCGGCGCTGGCTCGCCGCTATAACCTCAGCGAGGACCGCATCGAGCACCTGCTCGGCCGCTATGGCTCTCTGATCGGTGAGGTGCTGGCCCCGGCTGCTGAGGACGCCACGCTGCTCGAGCCGGTTCCAGGCGCCGAGAGCTACATCTGGGCTGAGGTTCGCTACGCCGTCACCCACGAGGGCGCCCTGCACATCGACGACATCGTGACCCGTCGTCTGCGCGTGGCCATCGAGTTCGCCGACCGCGGCGTCGCCGCTGCGCAGCCGATCGCTGAATTCGTTGCCCCGCTGCTGGGCTGGGATCAGGCCGATATTGAGCGCGAAGTCTCCCACTTCACCAAGCACACCGAGGCAGAGCTCGCCGCCGAGGCAGCGCTGACCGACCGTGAAGCAAACGACATCCTCGAGCGCGCAGGAAGCGCACGAGCCACCAAGGAAGAAGCCTAAAAGTCACAGGGGCCCAGCGAGAGGTGGTTTTCCCTCGCTGGGCCCTTGGCCTAGGCAGATAAGAAAGGACATCTAATGACCGGAATGGATGCATTCCTGTGGGAGTTCATCGGCACTGCGCTGCTGCTCCTGCTCGGCAACGGCGTGTGCGCCGTTGTGAACCTCCGCACCTCAGGCGCGCGCGGTTCGGACTGGATCGTCATCGCTATGGGCTGGGGCCTCGCGGTCTTCATCGGCGCTAGTGTTGCCGACCCCACCGGCGGCCACCTCAACCCGGCGGTCACCATCATGCTGGCCGTGAATGGTTCCCTCGAGTGGGGCCTCGTTCCCTACTACCTGCTGGGGCAGATTCTCGGCGCCATGCTTGGTGCATTCCTTGCCTGGGCTACCTTTAAGCAGCTTTTCGACGCCAACAATCTCGACGAAGCCGGCAACGTCACCGGCGCCAACAAGAACACCGGGGGCATCTTCTTTACCAAGCCTGCGCACCCGAATAATGGGTGGAACGCGGTCACCGAGTTCATCGCTACCTGCGTGCTGCTCATGTTCATCGCCTTCGGCCCAACCGGCGGCGAGCTGGGGCCGCTGAGCTACTTCGGTGTTGCCTTCGTCATCGTCTCTATTGGTCTGTCCCTCGGCACCGCCACCGGCTACGCGATTAACCCGGTCCGTGACCTTGGTCCCCGCATCATGTACGCCTTCTTCCTTCCCATCAAGGACAAGGGAGACGCCAACTGGGGCTATGCATGGGTCCCGGTAGTTGCACCGATGCTGGCGGCCGTCGCCGTTGGCCTGTTGTCCATGGTTCTTTAAACCAACCCCGACAAGGAGAAAACAATGTCTACCAAGAGCTACGTTGCAGCAATTGATCAGGGAACCACGTCTACCCGCTGCATTATTTTCAACCACGACGGCGAACAGGTGTCCGTCGGCCAGCTCGAGCACGAGCAGATCTTCCCGGAGAAGGGCTGGGTCGAGCATGACCCGGAGGAAATCTGGAGTAACACCCGCCGCGCGGTGGGTGAGGCTTTGGCCAACGGCGACATCAACGTCGAAGACATCGCCGCCCTCGGTATTACTAACCAGCGTGAGACCACCGTTGTGTGGGACAAGAACACGGGCAAGCCGGTGTACAACGCCATTGTCTGGCAGGACACCCGCACCACCGAGATTTGTAAGGAACTCGCCGGCGACGAGGGCGCGGACAAGTGGCGCCGCCGCACCGGCCTCATTATCAACTCCTACCCGGCCGGTCCGAAGGTGAAGTGGATCCTCGATAACGTCGAGGGCGCGCGCGAGCGCGCTGAAAAGGGCGAGCTGCTCTTCGGCACCATCGATACCTGGCTGCTGTGGAACCTCACCGGCGGTGCGGACGGTGACAACGGCCAGGAGGCCCTGCACGCCACCGACGTCACCAATGCCTCGCGCACCTTGCTCATGGACATCGAGAAGCTCGAGTGGGATGAGGAACTGTGCAAGGAGATGGGTATCCCGACGTCCATGCTCCCGGAGATCCGCCCGTCCCTGGGTGACTTCCGAACCGTGCGCGAGCGCGGCTCGCTGGCCGGCGTGCCGATTCGCGCCATTTTAGGTGACCAGCAGGCCGCCATGTTCGGCCAGGGCTGCTTCCGCCCGGGTTCCGCCAAGAATACCTACGGTACCGGCCTGTTCCTCCTGCTCAACACCGGTACTACCCCGAAGTTCTCCGAGAACGGCCTGCTCACCACCGTGTGCTTCCAGCGCGAGGGCGAGCGCCCTGTCTATGCGCTCGAAGGGTCCGTGTCCATGGGCGGTTCCCTGGTGCAATGGCTGCGCGATAACCTGCAGATCATCCCGAACTCTGCCTCCATCGAGAACATGGCCCGTGAGGTTAAGGACAACGGTGGCGTCTACATCGTTCCTGCCTTCTCTGGTCTGTTCGCCCCGTACTGGCGCCCGGATGCCCGCGGTGTCATCGTGGGCCTGACCCGCTTTGCCAACCGCAAACACCTGGCCCGCGCGGTCCTCGAGTCCACGGCGTACCAGACTCGCGACGTCGCCGATGCCATGGTGGCGGACTCCGGCGTGGAGATCACCGAGCTGCGCGTCGACGGCGGCATGACGATGAACGAGCTGCTCATGCAGTTCCAAGCGGACATGCTTGGCGTGGAGGTGCACCGCCCGAAGAACGTGGAGACCACCGCCACCGGTGCTGCATTCGCCGCGGGCCTTGACTCCGGCTTCTGGGATGACCTCAGCGTGCTGAGCTCCCAGCAGGGTGACTTCAAGGTGTGGAAGCCGCAACGCGAAAAGGAAGAAGTCGAGGCTCTCTACCGCGATTGGAAGCGCGCCATCAAGCGTTCCCTGAACTGGGAAGACGTGGACGATGACGACGTGATTGCCTAAGACCTGAACGACGCACGAGGACGCGGCCGTGACGAGTAATCTCGTGGCGGCCGCTTTCGTCGTTGGGCGCTTATCCGTGCCGTCGTGTGTCTCAACCTGACGTAGACTCGGGGCTATGGCCAATGAAGTATTCTCGGACCACGCTCCGCGCCTCATCATCAGCGATATCGACGGTACTTTGTTGGACCGAAACCACCGGGTGCCCAAGCGAAACCGCGAAGCTGTGGCCCGTGCGGTCGCCGCGGGCAGCGAGTTTGCGCTGGCAACTGGGCGCCCCTTCCGGTGGATCATGCCCGTGCTCGAGCAGCTGACCGTGCGCCCAGTCTGCGTGACATCAAATGGTGCGGTGATTTATGACTCGGCGGAGGACCGCGTTCTCTCCGCCCACGAGCTTTCGCCTGAGGCCCTCGCTGAAACCGTGAAGGTCGCTGCAAAGGTGCTCGAACCGCATGGCGGGGTTGGCTTCGGGGCGGAGCGCGCGGGAGGCTCGGTCTTGGACCCGGTTGAGGAACTCTTCGTGGTGGAATCGCACTATTCAGAGAACGCGCTCTTTGAGGGCTTCGGGCTGGTGAGCGTGGGGGAGTTGGTGTCTCGACCGGCGGTCAAGCTGTTGATTCGTAATACCGCGTTCTCGGCGCCGGAACTCTACGAACTCATCGCGCCGCACATTGATTCCGAGCTTGCTCACGTGACCTACTCGATGTCCGAGGGCGTTCTAGAGGTTGCGGCCCCCAACGTGACGAAGCGCCGCGGAGTGAAGTGGCTGGCCGAGCATCACGGTATCGCCCGCGAAGACATCATCGCCTTTGGTGATATGCCCAACGATATCGAGATGCTTGAGTGGGCCGGGTGCGGTGTTGCCATGGAGAATGCGCATCCGGATGTCGTGGCCGCTGCAGATGCAGTGACGCTGCCGCACCATCAAGCAGGTGTGGCAAAGGTCCTCGAGCGCTGGTTCTGATATCTCCGGTTGCGGGGTGTGTGGTGGTGTTTTAGTGGCTCTTCCGGTTTCGGGGTGCGTAGCGGGGTG
>NZ_KV816270.1:0-925 GCF_001814395.1 Corynebacterium sp. HMSC059E07 | reverse complement strand
TGGCGTGGGGTGATGTGCATTTTGCCGATAAGCAGTGATTGGTGCCGTCGTCGCTCGTTGTAAACCTGGCGGTATTCAGCCAGATATGTGTTGACCTCAGCAAGGCTGACTGGGTGGCGTGCATCGAGGAACTGGGTCAACGTGCGGTGAGAGCGCTCGTCTTTTCCCTGGGTTGTCGGGGCGAAACCAGCAATAGCAAGAACACCTTGGCTGGCGAGCCAGGTTTCAGTAGCAGAGAGAAAACCACGGTGGTAGGTGGCGAACGCATCGCCATTGTCGGAAAGGATTTCTTGAGGTTTGCCGTAGGCAGCGAACGCTGCGGCCAGCACAGCGCGTGCATCAGTACCGTTTTCTGGCAGGGCGAACGCTGTGGTTCCGACATCGAATCTGCTGGCATCATCGATAATCTGGTAAATCGTGACATGTGTGTGGGCATGGTCAAAGAGGCGATAGACCAGTCCATCGATTTGCCAGAGTTCACCGACGCGATCACGGGCGAAGCGCTTATAGGAGCTGCGTGGCCGTTTGCGGGCATTGGCATCAACAAACCCCAGTTCATGCAGCCACGAGGCGATTGTAGAACGCGATGGGGTGTAATCTGCGCCTACAGTGTCGAACAAAAAGTAGTAGATCGACCAAGGCCCATAATCCAAGCCTTGCTCCATTAACTGTTGTCTGGCGTGGACGACTGCGATTTTATCGGCCTCGTCAAACTTCTTAATCGGATTCTTCGGGGCAGTCGAATCCGGCACAATGCCTGCGCGGCCCTTCTGCTCTATCCGGTGTTTGATGTTGTGGTACGTCTGCCGCGAGATTCCTAATTCTTTGCAAAACTGTGTGACCGTCTTGCCGTCACGAACGGGATCGAAATCTGCGACCTTTCTACGCTTATGCAATGGAATAGCCATCCGGCTATTCCACCGCC
>NZ_KV816269.1:0-3420 GCF_001814395.1 Corynebacterium sp. HMSC059E07 | reverse complement strand
GGACAACAACGGCAACGGCACGCCTGCTGGTGAGCAACCGGGAGAGCCGAACGAGCCTACTCCGAATGAGAACCAGCGTTGCTTGGCTACTGGTCTGGGTGTTGGTATCCCACTGCTGTTCCTGATTCCGGTTGGTTTGGCTTCCCAGCTGAACATTCCGGGGCTGAAGGACTTTGTGGCTCCGATTGATAGCCAGATTCAGGCTTTGAATACTCAGCTGCAGAAGCAGGCTGGTATCTTCCAGGGCCCGCTGGCTGGTCAGGTTGCTGGAATTGATGCGCAGCTGAAGCGCTTCGGTATCAATGGCAGCACCCTTGCTTTGGTTGCTGCTGGTGCGCTGGCTATCGGCCTTATCGCTGATGCTTGTGCTCCGGGTGCAGGTTCTTCCAACGGTTCCTCCAAGTAAGAGAGACACTGACGTACACCGAGGGCCAGTCGGCCCTTAGGGGGCCGGCTGACACATAGAAGGTCAGTCTAAAGACCAAGCCCCCTTTCCCACCGTTTCCCTGCGGTGGGGGAGGGGGCTTTGGTGATCTTGGAGCAAGGACGGATTGTGCGCTGATGCTCGGGTGAGGGAACGATGAGATTGAGCGGGTGGGGGTTTGGGGGACGTCGCCAAGCAATGCAGCGCCAGAAGTATGCGATAATTCTAGAATGACTACCGTAGGCGACATCGCAGGCCACATCGGAACCCCGCTGACAGGAAACGCCACCAAGGTGCTTCTTTTGGGGGCGGGAGAGCTGGGCAAGCAATTGGTAATTGCCTTTCAGAACTTAGGGCTGGAGGTCCACGCCGTGGACCGCTACGCAGGAGCCCCCGCGCAGCAGCTCGCGCACTTTAGCTACATCGCAGACATCAGGGACCCACACAAGGTGTGGGAGCTTACAGAGCGCATCAAACCGGACTACGTGGTCCCGGAAGTGGAGACCGTCGCAGTGGAGGCGCTGATGCGTATTGAGGAATTCGGCACCACCGTCGTGCCGACGGCACGGGCCTGTGAGCTGACACAGTGCCGCGAGAGCGTGCGTGAGGTGGCTGAGAGCATCGGCCTGCCCGTAACTGCCTATCGCTTTGCTGAGTCCGCTGAGGAGTTGAAAGAGGCGGTGGGGGAGTTGGGTCTGCCGTGCATCGTGAAGCCGGATATTACGACCTCCGGCAAGGGGCACGTCCTTCTTAAGGAAGAAGAGGATGTGGAAGAGGCCTGGGCCATGGTGCGCCACGTGTCCTCCGATAATAAGCGCGTGGTGGTGGAGCGCTTCGTTGACTTTGACTATGAGGTCACGCTGCTTGCTGTGCGCTCCATCGATCCGGTTACGGGCAAGATGGCCACGTGGTTCAGTGAGCCCATTGGCCACCGCCACGAGCACGGTGATTTGGTGGAGTCCTGGCAGCCCATGGCGATGAGTGAGGACGCCCTGGCGAATGCACGCTCCGTCGCGGCGCGTATCTCCAACGAGTTGGGCGGGCGCGGCGTCTACGGTGTTGAGCTCTTCGTGGCGGGCGATGAGGTGTACTTCTCCTCCGTCTCACCGCGTCCTTTGGACACCGCCATGCTGACCGGATACACGCAGCGCTTCTCTGAGTTTGAGCTTCATGTTCGTGCTATCTTGGGCTTCCCTATTGACGTGACGATGGTCAGCCCTGGTGCTGCGGTCATCCTGCACGCGGACGCCGAGCTTGACGACGTCTCCTTCTCCGGCCTCGACACCGCCCTATCCTATGAAGAGACCGACGTGCGCCTGTTTGGAAAGCCTTGGGCCTACGCCGGCCGCCGCATGGGCATGGTGGCTACGACCGCCGAGGATGTTGAGACCGCCCGCGACAGGGCAGCGCTCGCGGCCGGAAAGATTACTGTTGGGCCGAATACTGATAAAACCGTCCACGGCGACTCACAGCCCGTGGAGCCTACCGCCAATGCCGTCTCCGACATTGAGCTAATTGAGGTCCCAGAGCCGGTTGTCGACGTCGACCCGAAACTCATCCGCTCCACCGACGATTAAAGAAACAGTGACGTTATAAGTTAAGGGGAATGGTACCCCACGCCTTGACAGGGGAGTGGGGTACCGAATGTGATTGAAGTGGCCGCGTGTTACGTATGGCCACTTCTGCGCATTTCTGGGGGCTAGTTGCCGGCGGGTTGGGGTGACTCGTGCGGGCCTCTTTCGTCCGGGGAAGCCGGTCGGCGCAGCGCCGCCTTAAAGAAACGCTTATGCAAAAACTTAAGAAACCTTAAATGGAGAAATCTAAGAAAATCTGGGTTATGTGCCACGTCAACATTTAGGGGAACGTATTGGCGAAAAACGGCCCAAAGGTCGAGCGCATAGCACGTTTTACCTGCCGAATTGTCGACATGTGGGGGTATAAGGAAAAGTTATGCAGCAATCAACTATCTTGCGGCTAGCTGTGAGCGATGATAGTATCCTGAGTGGACTATAAGAGTACGTGAGATTCTTAAGGAGAATCGCCGGTCAGGGTGTAAAAACCTACGTCCAGATTTCAGATTGTCTCAGCGGAAACTTACTGCTGTGCAAAGCAACTTGTAGACATTCACATCATTCGAAGAGGAAACGATGAGTAAATTAAGGAATATCTCCAGAGAGGGGTGGATGGTCCTTACTGCTGTTTTCACAGCAATAGCAGTGATTGCGGCCATGGTCACCGTTCCCTGGGCGAAGGCCGGTGCGGCTGAGCCGACCGATTTCACGCCCAACACTTCGCTGGGTAACGAGAGCAAGAAGGAAGAAAAAGATCCGCAGCACCTCGCGGCGGATTACAACTGGGGTCTGCTTGTTTGGGCAGGTGAACCAGCGGGGCCCGGCTTCAACAACGGCGGAAACAAAGATAATAATGTCGGCTGGGCTTGGTGTATTGAGCCGCATGCTAAGACTCCGCTTAATACGTTCGAAAAATATGACAAAAAGAACGCCACGAAGCTTGAGTATGACGCGACCTACCATGACGCGGTGATTAATCTCGGTCGGAAGATGGAATCAGCAGCTGCTAAGGGGGATAGCAAGTCGGCTGCTAATTACTACGTTTACCTTCTGATGTTCCTTAACTCGTCGCAAAACCCAAAGAGCTGGCCGGCCAGCACTATCGTGCAGAATGATAAGAAGTATTTTCCGGCGTTTACCGGTTCGCACGAAGAGTTCACCCAACTTACGGGTTATAAAATCGAAGGATCTGTTGACAACCCGCAGCTTGTCAAAGATCCGACTGTAGAGATCGCGCAGCAGCCTGCCGATGCGTATATCACCGTTGTGCATCCCAATAAGAATCGTAATTCGCGTGCACAGTCTGTGATTCCGGTAGACCAGCCAGGTTTGCCTGATGATGGTGACGAAACTCCGGGTGAGGAGACTACTTCTCCCAAGCCGTCTGACTCGGATAAGCCGGAGCCGTCCCCGTCGACTTCGTCT
>NZ_KV816268.1:0-58755 GCF_001814395.1 Corynebacterium sp. HMSC059E07 | reverse complement strand
GATATCAGGTGTCTACCAA
Organism: Corynebacterium sp. HMSC059E07; assembly: GCF_001814395.1. Classification (NCBI taxonomy): domain Bacteria; kingdom Bacillati; phylum Actinomycetota; class Actinomycetes; order Mycobacteriales; family Corynebacteriaceae; genus Corynebacterium; species Corynebacterium sp. HMSC059E07. The sequence goes on along the minus strand of NZ_KV816268.1, from coordinate 58,736 downwards.
ACAGGGGTCAGGTCCTATCGCGGACAAAGCCACCTACCACAGGTCATCGACGCCATGTTTAATACAGACCAGCTCGAAGCGGAGTCCAAGCGCCTAGACGAGAAAATCCGCGCTCTTGCCAGCGAGATTGAATCATTGGTTGCAGAAAATCAGCGGGTAGCGCAAGACCAGGACCAATACCCCGCCCGCTACACCCAGCTAGAAGCGCGATACCAGAAAACCCTGGGCCGCAAACAAGCCATCGAGGCCGAGATTGCTGCCAAGAGTGCCAAGGCCACTGCGATCAAAACCGCCTACACCCAGTTGGCCGACAAGCCCATCCAGCATTTTCAACCATCCCAGTGGACAGCGCTTATCGACCATGCCGTTATCGGAGCCAACGAGATCCAGTTCGTCTTCAGAATCGGCACTGAAATCACCGTGCCTATTGCTAGCAGGCTGCCAGTTTCTTCCACTTCCTGATTTTGGTGCGAAACGTCGTAAATGGCGCGACGGTGTTGATATGCACCCATTTCCACACCGGCCACGCCGACGGGGTGGAAGAAGCCCACGCACGCTGACCCGAACTAAACAATTCTGATTCGGTTAGACCGCCCACCATTTTGACTATCTCACCAAGCAGGATCTTGAACCTGTCGATCAAATCCTCAGTAGATACCTGCTCCCAGCGTTGGTAGAACGATTCATACAATCCGCCCAGTTGATTCCACTTAAAACCAGGTGCCGGAGTCACCACGTCAAGACCGGCTTGTTCGTCACGTTCCCAGCCGAGCAGTAATTCCATCCAGCCAAGCTGGTAGGCGATCATCTGCCGGGGCGTGCGGTCAACACCGTCAACCAGCCGGTCCCAACCATCGCCAGGAACGCCTACGAACTCGCCGATAAAAAGTTCGCCACGCTTAGTAATCTCTGCGGCTAGTTCATCGCCAGACGCATACGATCTCACCACACACCTCCTCGTGAAACGGCCTTAGGTTTAACGCTTCGTTAGCGCGTTAAACCCTAAATACGCATTTTACTAGGGCAAACAAGATACCCGCTAACGCAAAACCCAAACCCGCTAACGCAAGCGATTTTTCACACCCCCCTAAGCGATACTCGCTAACGCAAAAGGGTACTTATCAAATCCGACGTCTAAGTGGAGCCGCCTGCGAGAATCGAACTCGCGACCTTCTCATTACGAGTGAGATGCTCTACCGACTGAGCTAAGGCGGCACGATGCAGTGTGTATATGCACCGCCTGAGAGTTTAGCCTAGGCCTGGGCTGATAAAGAAATCGGGCTATCACCTGTAGTGTGCACGCAGCACACGTGCTGGTTAGCGCGCGCCACAGGCCAGGCGCAGGCGGCCCACCATGCCGTCGAAAGCCACCTGCGGGGTGACGTTCTGCGGCAGCTGCTCGCGGCAGGTGCGGATAGCGGACTGGGCGGCCAGCAAGCCATCTTCGCTCACGCGCTGGGCAAGTTCGCCCGCCAGGCCCGCGAAGTCCGGGTGGGTCATCTCCACCTCAGCGCCGACTTTCAGCATGAGCGCATCGCGGTAAATACCGGCGAGATCCACGAGGGCGATGTCGAGGCCGTCGGAGATGCGTCGTTTAGCGCGCTTCTTGTGGAGCTCCTCCAGATCCTTCAGGGCACTGCGGGCGTCGCGTTGCGCCTTGGTCGCGCCCTTGCCCTTGGCGCCGACGCCGAAGGATTGTTCAATCTTGGAGCGCTCCGCCTCCTCCGCCGCCGCGTGGGAGTCCTTGGCTTCCTTCTCAATGAACTTCAGCAGCGCCGTGACGGATTGAAAGGCCTGGGAGCCGTGGAAGACGTCTTCGGCCAGGTTGATGGCCATGGCGCGGCGCTTCTGCGCGGCGGGCTCGTTGACTAGGTGTCGCGCACGTCCCACGTGGCGCAGGGTGGTCACGGCGGCCAGGCGCGCGTCATCCTCGCTGGCGCCTTCGGCGACGAGCTGCTTGACGACGCCCTCCACACTCGGCGCCGGAATATAAAGGTGACGGCAGCGCGAGCGCAGCGTGACCGAGAAGTCCTCCGGGTCCTCCGAGGGCGCCACCATGATGATGACGGTGCGCTCCGGGGGCTCCTCCACGGTTTTGAGCAGCGCGTTGGCGGCCTCATTGCGCAGGCGGTCGGCCTTGTTGAAGATGACCACGCGCCACGGCGCCACGCTCGGCAGGCTGGCTGCGCGCCCGATGACGTCGCGGGCCTCGCCCACGGTGATGAACTGCTCCTGCGGGTCCACGTAGACCAAGTCGGTGTGCTCTTGATTGTCTAGGACGCTCTGGCAGGAGGGGCAGCGCCCGCAGCCGGGGTTGCCGTTCTCGTCGGCGGACGTGCACATGAGTGCCGCGGCGAAGCACTGCGCGGCCAGCGAACGGCCGGCACCCGGGGGCCCGGTAAATAGCCAGGAGTGGCTCATCGCTCGCGAGTCGCCCTCACCGCGAGCCGCGCGGGCAGCGCTGAGGATGGTGTGGGAGACGGAGGGGGCGTCGGCAAGCCTTTCGGCAACGCTGGAGGTGTTCACTCGCCCTAGCCTACTGGGATAACTAAAGTGTGTAACCATGAATAGACTGATGCGTGGCGCCCGCTGGTTATGGGGTACTCAATGGCCGATGTACGCCGCGCTCGTCCTTGGAGCCAACATCATCGGCGCCATCGCGATCATGACCTTCGTGGTCTTCTTTCTCCCCATGCCGGAGATCTCCGATTTCATCGCTCACACGCCCCACCTGTGGACCTACGGCACGCTGTTCGTAACCTTTGCGGTCATCATCGGCATAGCGGTAACACTTCGGCTGTTCAGACCGGTATTGGACTGGCAGCGCAGCCCCGATGACCATGACCCCAATATGGTGCGCAACCTGGTCCTGCGCATCCCGCTCTACCAGGCCGGTGTGGCCGCGGGGGTGTGGCTGCTGGGCATCATCTTGGCGGTGGTGCTGGCAGGCCAGCACTCGGCGCGGCTGGCCGTGGTAGTCGGTGTTTCTGCTGCATTGGCCGGCGGCCTCATCGTGCTGTTGACGTACCTGCAGGCGGAGCGCCTCGTACGCCCCGTGGCTGCGGAGGCCGTGGCCCGGCGTTTCGAGGATTCCACCTTGGAGCCGCCGATTAAATACCGGTTGCTTTCCACCTGGATGATGACCTCCGGCATCCCGCTCATCGGCATCGTGCTTGTCCTCATGGGCCAACAGGCGGGTCTGTTTAGCCCTGAGACCTCAGATATCATGCCGGCTATCGTTGCGCTGACCGTTACCGCGCTGGGCACCGGGCTCATGGGAACCATGTTCGCGATGATGAGCGTGGTCGATCCCATCATTGAGCTGCAAGACGCCATCAACCGCGTACGCCGCGGCGAGAGTGACGTCCAGGTGGACATCTACGACGGCTCCGAGCTCGGCGTGCTTCAGGCCGGATTCAACGAAATGATGCGCGGCCTGCGTGAGCGCCAACGCGTGCGCGATATTTTCGGCCGCTATGTCGGTGCCGAGGTGGCCCAGCGCGCCTTGGAGGAACGCCCGGAGCTGGGCGGCGAGGACCGCAAGGTGGCGGTGCTGTTTATCGACGTCATCGGCTCCACCACCTTCGCCGTCAACCACACCCCGGAAGAAGTGGTGGAGGAGCTCAACAAGTTCTTTGAGCACGTCGTTGAGGTGGTGCACCGGAACAAGGGCATCATCAACAAGTTCCAGGGTGATGCCGCCCTGGCCGTCTTCGGTGCCCCGCTGACGGTCTACGACGCGAACTCCATGGCTTTGCAGGCCGCCCGCGAGCTTCGCCAGGAACTGCGCGGGTTGCGGCTGCAGGCGGGCATCGGCGTGGCCGCGGGCCACGTGGTGGCCGGGCACATTGGTGGTGCGGACCGCTTCGAGTACACCGTCATTGGTGATGCCGTCAACGAGGCTGCCCGTCTCACCGAACTGGCCAAGGACACCCCGGGCCAGGTGCTCACCAACTCCGCCACGCTGCGCGGCGCCAACGAGGCAGAGCAAGCGCGCTGGACGCTGATGAAGTCTATTGAGCTGCGCGGGCGCCGCCGCATGACGCAGCTGGCGCGCCCGATTCGCCCGACCTTGGCGGAACGCGCTCTCGGATAAATAAGTTTTTGTGCTTCTGGTAGCTTGGGGCCATGCCTCATCAGCCCCACCAGCCCCATCCGCCACGCCAGTATTCGAGTCCTCGTCTTCTCGTCCCCGACGTCGCCCGCGGCATGGCCCTGCTGGGCATCGCGCTGGCTAATGTCTGCACCGCGTGGATTATGAACGACGGCGATGGCCCCGATGCCTATTTCGGCGGCGTCGATACCCTCGTTGACGAAGTCTATGTGGTCTTTTCCGCCATGTTCGTGCATGTGCGCGGCCTGCCGATGTTCTCCACGCTTCTCGGCTTTGGCGTGGGGCTTATCGCAATGAGCTTGTGGCGACGCGGCTTCCCACTGCGGCGCGCGCAGGCCGTGTTGGCAAAGCGCTATGGCTTTCTTGCTTTATTCGGTGCCCTGCACTGCCTCTTCCTCTTTTCCGGCGACATCATGCTGCTCTACGGCGCGATGGGCATGCTCATTGCGTTGCTGCTTACTTTAACCGACAAGCTCCTCATGCGCGTGGCCTACGGGTTCTGTGCGCTGCTGGTTGTGGCGGGTATCGGAATGGGCGTTGGGGCCGCGCTTGTCGATACGTCGGAGTTTGATCTCAGCGGCTTCACCGCCGCCGAATCCTACTGGGAGCTGCTGGGTGAGCAGGCCATCATGGTCGGCGCCCAAGCTTTTTCCGTTCCCCTGACGGGAGCCTTGGTCCTTCCGGTGATGCTCGTAGGTTTCGTGTGGGCGCGCCGCGGAACCTTGGCCGGGGGCCATCGGCGCGAGCTGTGGGCGTGGACCATTTTGGCCCTAGCCATCATCCTTTTCCTCGGCCTGCCCTGGGGCTTGTCGACGATTGGGGTGCTGGACCCAGCTCTAGCGGAACCCCTCAACGCGGCGAATAGCTGCATCGGCATGCTCACCGGGCCGGGCATCGTGGCGGGGGCAACACTCGCCCTAGAACCCCTGCAGCGCCGTGGTGCGCGCCCCTGGTTCCTGTGGCCGCTGATTGCGCTGGGCAAGCGTTCCATGACCGGCTACGTGCTGCAGTCCGTGTTCTTCCTGGCGCTGGTCTACCCCTTTACCCTCAACATTGGCCCGGAGCTCAGCGCCGCGGGCCAGGCAGCGCTAGCCACCGGCGTATGGCTAGCAACGCTCCTCATCGCCTGCGCGCTCGAGGCCGCGGGCAAGCCCGGGCCCTTCGAATGGGTACACCGACGCTTGTCCTATGGCAAGACGATGCGCCCGGAATTAGGCGCTGCGCCTAACCGCGGCCCTTCCGCGCCAGCCCATCCACCAGCAGCACCAGGCCTACCGTCTGTGCCGCCGACTGCGCCGCATCCAGAACCCGGCCACGCAGGCCCGCATCCTGGCGCTGTTCAGCCGGGTTCAGGACCGTCAGCGCCTCAGAGGCCAGAAGCAGGTTAGCACCGTGGCTCAGCCCCTGCGTAGATTCAGCAGCGCGCAGGGCTGGGTCACCAGCTAGCGCGGAGAGCGCAGCCGCCGGGATTCCGGCGATAGCCGTGGCGCGGCGCTCACTTCGGGTGCGGGCTAGCGCAAGGCCCGCGGCCCACGCGCCAGCGCGCAGGCCCCAACCCAGTGCATCATTGCGCGCACCGCGCAGCGCCCACGCGAAGGCAGCGTATTGCACGCTGACACACGTCACGCCGAACGTCGTTGGTGCGCCGCGCTTGGCGGCCTGGCCAAGCGAAGCGGCGACGAGCCCCACACGGGTCTCCGGTGCGCAGTCTGGGCGCAGGGCCAACAGCACGGGTACAGCGGCGGTAGTGACCGTGCCGAGCGCGCGCCAGTTAAACAGGCGTGACCAGACGGCAGTCTCCCCCGCGGCGAGCGCGCCGAGGGTGAAATGATCGCGGCCAGCAAAGGCCGGGCCCACCGCGCGCAGGAGAGCCTCGGTGCCTTCCTGGGTACGGTCCAGCATGTCGCGCGCGAAATTCTCCAGCGTGAGCATGGCCTATCTACTTCCTGCGCGATCCGGCCTTGACCACGTTCTTCGTGCCCGGCGAAGGCTTCTTCGTGGCCTTCTTGCTCGACTTCTTCGTAGCCTTCTTCGTCGATTTCTTGGTCGACTTCTTGGTGCTCTTCTTCGTCGACTTCTTCGCCCCACCGTTCGCGGCGTCCTTGGCGCGGCGCTCGGAGAGGAGCTCGTTCGCGCGGGCGTCGGTAAGCTGCTCCGGATCGTCACCACGGCGCAGCGAGGCATTCGTCGTGCCGTCAGTGACGTACGGGCCAAAGCGGCCGTCCTTGACCGTCATCGGCTTGCCGGAGACGTCGTTATCACCCAGCTGCTTAATCGGCGGCTGTGCGGCCGCACGTCCACGGCGCTTCGGCTCCGCGTAGATGCGGCGCGCCTCATCCAGCGTGATGGAGAAGATCTGCTCCTCCTTGGCCAAGGAACGCGAATCCTTACCCTTCTTCAGGTAGGGGCCATAGCGGCCGTTCTGCGCGGTGATGACCTCGCCGTCCGAGGGGTCCACGCCCACCTCGCGCGGCAGGCTCAGCAGCTTCAGCGCTTCCTCCAAAGTGACGCTGGACGGCTCCATCGAAGCAAAGAGCGAGGCCGTGCCCGGCTTCAGCTTCTCCTCAACGTACTCAGCAATGCGCTTTTCCTTCTGCTTCGCCGCGGTCTTGGTCTCCCAATTCTTGGCGCGCTTGCCCTCGGCCGCGCGCTGGGCGTCCTCCGCGGCGCGCTCCTCCTTGACGATCTCCTCGGCTTCGGCCTCGGCCTTCTCGCGCTCGTCGTCACGCACCTGCTCGGTCACGTACGGGCCGAAGCGACCCTCCTTGGCCACGATGGTGCGTCCGTTCTCCGGGTTCTGTCCCAGCTCGCGCCCGCCCTGCGGGGTGGCAAAGAGCTTCTCCGCCAAAGCCTCGTTGAGCTCATCCGGGGTGACCGTCTCCGAGAGGTTGGCGCGCTGGTACTCCACCGTGCCGTCCTCGTTGGTGCCCACGGCGCGCTCGATATACGGACCGTAGCGGCCCACGCGCACGAAGACATCGCGGCCTTCCGCGTCGGTGTACAGGCGCAGGGAGTTGACCTGGCGGGCATCGATGGCCTCCAGGTTGATGCCCACCAAGGACTTCAGGCCGCCGTGGCGAGCAATAGATGCGGCCTTGCGCTCGCCGGCCTCCGTGTTGCCGAAGTAGAAGTTATTCAGCCAATCCGTGCCGTTCTCCGAACCGGCGGCAATGGCATCGAGCTCATCCTCCATGGAGGAGGTGAAGTCATAATCCACCAGCTCAGTGAAGTTATTCTCCAACAGACCCACCACCGCGAAGGCAACCCACGAGGGCACCAGCGCGTTGCCGCGGGAGAGCACGTAGCCGCGGTCCTGGATGGTCTTGATGATGGAGGCGTACGTCGACGGACGCCCGATGCCCAAATCTTCCATCTTCTTGACCAAGCTGGCCTCGGTATAGCGCGCCGGCGGGTTGGTGGAGTGGCCGTCGGCAGTAACCGCAGCGGTCTTCAGCGTGTCGCCCTCATTGAGGTGCGGCAGACGGGACTCTCCCTTCGAGTCCTTCGCCGCCACGTCCTCGTAGGCCTTGAGGAAGCCCGGGAAGGTAATCGTGCGGCCGGTCGCGGAAAAGTCGGCGTCGTGGCCGCCGGCGTTGACCGCCGCGGTCACCTTCATCGAGGTTCCCTTGGCGTCGGCCATCTGGCAGGCCACGGTGCGCTTCCAAATCAGCTCATAAAGCTTGTACTCCTCGGCGTCGAGCTGCCCGGCCAGCTGGCCCGGGGTGGCAAAACGCTCACCGGCCGGGCGGATGGCCTCGTGGGCCTCCTGGGAGTTCTTCACCTTGCGGTCATAGGTACGCGGTCCGTCGGCCACGAACTCCGCGCCGAAGATGGAGGAGGCAGCCTCACGCGCAGCATCCAGGCCCTGCTTGGACAGGGAGGTCGAGTCGGTACGCATATAGGTGATGTGACCGTTCTCGTAGAGGCGCTGCGCAATGCGCATCGTGCGCTCCGAGGTGTAGTGCAGGCGCCGGCCGGCCTCCTGCTGCAGCGTCGACGTCATAAACGGCGCGGAAGGCTTGCGCGAATAAGGCTTGTGCTCGACACTAGCCACGGTCATGGTGGAGCCCTCCAGCGCGCTGGCCAGCTGCTCCGCCTGGGCCTGCTTGACGACGACCACCTCGTCGCTCTTCAGCTGACCCCTATCGTTGAAGTCGCGGCCCGCGGCCACGCGCTTGCCATCGAGGGCAATCAGGCGCGCATCGAAATCCGGCGTGGATTTCAGCGTTGCCGTGAGATCCCAGTACTCGGCGGGGATGAATGCCATGCGCTCGCGCTCGCGCTCGACGATGACGCGGGTAGCTACCGACTGCACGCGGCCAGCCGATAGGCGCGGCATGACCTTCTTCCACAGCACCGGGGAGACCTCGTAGCCGTAGAGGCGGTCCAGGATGCGGCGGGTTTCCTGGGCGTCGATGAGGTTTTCATCGAGTTCACGGGTGTTTTCCGCGGCCTCCAGGATGGCGGACTTGGTGATCTCGTTGAAGACCATTCGGCGCACCGGCACCTTGGGCTTGAGTACTTCCAGCAGGTGCCAGGCAATGGCCTCGCCCTCGCGGTCGGGGTCTGTTGCGAGGTAGAGCTGGTCGCACTGCTTCAGCTTGGCCTTGAGGTCAGCGACCTTCTTCTTCTTGTCCTGGCTGATGACGTACAGCGGGGTGAAGTTATCCTCCGGGTTAACACCGAGGCGCGCCCAGGATTCCTTCTTATATTTGGCGGGGACGTCGGCGGCGCCGCGGGGAAGGTCCCGGATGTGGCCGACGGAGGCCTCAACAATGTACTTATCGCCGAGGTAAGGCTGAATCTTCTTCGCCTTGGTTGCTGACTCGACGATGACCAGGGTCTTCCCCGGGCCGGTAGCTTCTGCCACTTCGACTTCATCCCTTCCGATGGCTAGTCCTCTGCTGGGCAATTGCCCCTAGAGTACACAGATAGAGGCTTACTCTAGTTATTCAGGCCAGTTCACGTCCACACAACCGGGGGTCTATACTGGCCGTCCGAGGATTCGCCTCACAGCACACAACTGGGAGACAGCGTGATTGCGTCTATTACTGCATGGTTCGAGGTCATCATGGCCACACAGTGGATTTATCCGCTGGTGGGTTCACTGATTTTCCTCGACTGCTTCTTCCCCGTTTTGCCTTCGGAGGTTCCCCTCAACATGGTGGGCGCCTGGTCTGGCTCCCAAGGTTTTCCCCATCTTCCCACCATGTTTTTCGTCGCCATGGTTGCCGCAATTTTGGGGGATAACTTGTGCTTCCTCCTGGGAACGCGGCTCATCGCCCTTATTAATAGAGCCCAAAAGGGAACGAAGGCTTATGACGCCTTAACGTGGGTCAAGCGTAATATTCGGCGCAGCGGCGGCGCGGCCATCATCATCGCGCGCTTCATCCCCTCGGCCCGCCTGTTTATGACGATTCTGCTGGGCTCCATGCGCTACCCCTGGCCGTTGTTTTTCTTCTTCGACACCTTCGGTGTTCTGTTGTGGGTGGCGCAGGCGCTAGCCATTGGCTACCTCGGCGGCGTGGCCTTCTCCGGCTCACCCGCGATAGCCATGCTCATTTCCATCATCGCCGCCGTCATCATCGGCTTCGGCCTGCAAAAGGGGCAGAATAAGCTGCTGGAATGGTGGGATACCCGGCGCGGCTACGCCGAATCCCCCTAAACCACCTCGACGTTGGTGGCCTGCTGACCTTTAGTGTCTTCCCCAATCTCAAAGGAGACGCGCTGGTTATCTTCGAGGGTACGGAAGCCGGTTCCTTGGATTTCGGTGTAGTGCACGAAGATGTCGCCGGAGCCGTCCTCCTGCTCAATGAAGCCGTAGCCTTTTTCGGCGTTGAAGAACTTGACGGTACCGTATGCCATGATGAGTTGTCCTTTGCGGAAATAAAGTAGTGCAAACTAGTGCACTAGTGTGCCACGTTTGGGCACCTACAGCAGATTAGTGGAGGCAAGCGTGAGTGAGAACCCTCTGGGTGAGGAGCTCGTCGAGCACCTTGTTGAGCGTTTCCCCGAGTCCGAGCTAACGCACTCCACCACCCTGCCCGCCCAGCCCGCGCGCTATGCCGAGTGGCCCGAGTGGGTCCTGCCGGAGTTGCGGGCGGCGTTGGAGGAACAAGGCGTCGCCAAGCTCTATGCCCACCAAGTCGCCGTGGCACAAGCCGCGTGGGAGGGGCGTGATGTGGTGGTCTCCACCGGCACGAGTTCCGGAAAGTCCCTGGGTTACCGTTTGCCCATTCTGTCCCGTCTGGCGCAGGACCCGACCGCGTGCGCGCTCTACATCACGCCGACGAAGGCGCTGGGTTCGGACCAGCTGCGCACGGTGCTCGAGCTCACGCAGGGCATCGCTGCGGTTCACGACGTCCACCCCGCCCCCTACGACGGTGATACCCCCACCGAAGCCCGTGCCGGTATCCGCGATCAGGCGCGGTTTATCTTCTCCAACCCAGACATGATTCATTCTTCTCTGCTGGGCGCACACCAGCGGTGGGCGCGGATGCTGCGGCACTTGAAGTTCATCGTGATTGATGAGGCGCACGCCTACCGCGGGGTTTTCGGGGCGAACGTGGCGCTCGTGGTGCGGCGTTTGCTGCGGCTGTGCGCACACTACGGTTCGCGGCCGGTGGTGATTGCGGCTTCGGCGACCATGCGGGATCCCGCCCGGCATGCCGCACGGCTGACGGGGCGCGAGTTTCTCCCTGTAACCGAGGATGGCGCGCCGACGGGCGCGCGGACGGTCGCGCTGTGGGAACCGGGCTTCATGGAAGGCATCGAAGGGCAGAACGGCGCCCCCGTGCGCCGCGCCGCCACAACGGAGGCGGCCTGGATGATGGCCGCGCTCGTGGCGCAGGGCGCTCGAACGTTGACCTTTGTGCGCTCGCGGCGCGCGGCAGAGACCACCGCGCTGCGGGCAGCAGAAGAGCTCTCCGGGAGGCTGGGCCGGCCGGATTTCGCGCGCCGGATTGCCGCCTACCGCGCGGGGTATTTGGCCGAAGACCGTCGCGCGCTGGAACAGGCGCTGGACGATGGCTCCTTGCTCGGCGTGGCCACCACCTCGGCTTTGGAGCTGGGCATCGACGTCGGCGGCCTCGATGCCGTGGTCACCGCCGGGTTCCCGGGTACCGTCGCTAGCTTCTGGCAGCAGGCTGGGCGCGCAGGCCGCCGCGGCCAGGGCTCGCTGGTGGTTTTGGTGGCCCGCGATGAACCGATGGACACCTACCTGGTTCACCACCCAGAGGCACTGTTGGGCCGACCGGTGGAGGCCAGCGTGTTCAACCCGGCTAACCCCTATATCCTGGCCGGGCACGTGTACTGCGCGGCGGTGGAGAAACCGTTGTCTGATGCCGACGTAGCTGCCTTCCGCGCCGAAGACGTGGTCCACGACCTAGCCCAGCAAGGCTTGCTGCGCCGGCGCCCGCAGGGTTGGTTCGCCGCTCCCCTGCCGGCTGGCTCAAGCGAGCTCACCCCGGAGACCGCGCACACAGCCGTCTCGCTGCGCGGCGGTTCGGGCGAGGAAGTCATGATTGTGGATTCCTCCGATGGCCGCCTGCTGGGCACCATCGATTCAGCCCGCGCGGTAAGCCAGGTGCATCCCGGCGCGGTGTACCTGCACCGTGGCGAGAGCTTCGTCATCGAGGAACTTCACCTCGGCGGAGGCGATGGTTCGGCGTCCGCCGAGCCGGGCGTGGCCCTCGCCGTGCCAAAGGCCCCGGACTACACCACGCAGCCGAAGTCCACGACGGATATCCGCATCTTGAGCGAGGCCGATGACCTGGTGAACTACGCCCCCGGCCTGTGGGTGGCCAGCCTGGAGGTTGAGGTGACCGATAAGGTCACCGGCTACCAGGTGCGGCTTCCCGATGGCTCCGTGGGCGAGGATATCCCCCTTGACCTGCCGGAGCAGCGCCTGGTGACCCGGGCGGTGGCCTACACCATCGATCCGCTGGCACTCGCAGCGATGGGAGTCACCGCCGGGCGCACCCCGGGCACCCTCCATGCGGCAGAGCACGCCGCCATTGGGTTGCTGCCGCTCATTGCCACCTGCGACCGCTGGGACATTGGTGGCGTGTCCACCGCGCAGCATGCCGATACGGGCTTGCCCACGGTCTTCGTCTACGACGGCCACCCCGGCGGTGCTGGCTTCGCCGAGGAAGGTTTCCGGCGCTTCCCTGAGTGGATCAAAGCCACCTTCGATGCCGTGCGCTCCTGCCCCTGCGAGTCCGGCTGCCCGTCGTGCGTGCAATCCCCCAAGTGCGGCAACGGCAACAACCCTCTGGACAAGGCAGGCGCTATAGCTCTCCTCGGCGCGCTGGTTACCATGACCTCTTAGACCGGACCAGCGCGGGCGATGGCGCTGCGCCCGCGCAGCCGGGCAGTGACCTCAACGTCGCGCCCATCGATGTCGCAGGAGCCGAGTTCCGCGCCGTTAAGCGCGGCAATCTCTGTGGCCTTCGTGCAGGCGTCCCTGCCCTTGGCCACCTCCCACGCACCGGCCACGGCGGCGAGGTCCGCCGCCACCTGTGCTTCGTGCCGCGCCACAACGAGCGAAGCAACCGCCGCGACTGCCAACAACAGAGACGCCACTGCAGCGATGATCCCGGCGGTGACGACGGTGGCATAGCCCTCCTCCCCCGCCAGGATCCGCGACCAGCTGCGCCGATGACGCCTCATGGCTGCGCCCCGTTGTTCCCACCCGCTGCCATCTCCGCGGGAAACACCGCCTGCGCGCGCATGGTCCCCAGCGGTGCCGGCACGGCGGCCTCAGCGGTCATAAGCCCGGAGCCTTCGCTCACGTTCACCGTCACTCCATCGCGCTGAAAGTCCACGCCGATGGCGACGGAGCGGGCTGCAGCGCCCGCGGCGTCAACGGCAGCGAGGTGGGCCGACAGCGTGGCGATGCCACCCACGATTCCCGCGGCAACGATGACGAGTGCGGACAGCGACAATGCTGCTTCGATGGTGACGGAGCCGGCGTCATCAAGCGCGCGCATTAGCCTGGGGTGTTGGACAGGGCGTCGGTGATGATGGAGGTAATGGCGCTGGTGACTTCGCCACCATTGACCACGGCATAGAGGACCGCAGCGAGAGCTGCCGCGGCCAAACTACCCATGGCATATTCTATCGTAGACATACCATCATCATTTCCTAATAGTGACTGGTAGTTTACCTTTTTCTGCATGATGTACCTAGCTTTCTTTTCCTGTGTTTGTGTCGGTTACGTGTACTGAGTTGGTGAGTGGTTAGTTGTATGTGCTGATTTAGAAGAGTTGCTGGCCCAAGCTGATGAGGACAGGTATCAACCCAAGGACCAGGAAGGCGGGAAGGAAGCACACTGCCAGCGGTGCTGCGATGAACACACCAGCGCGCTCCGCCCGCGCGGTAGCTTGTGCCGAGGCTTCGGCACGCAGCTGCGCCACCAACCGGTGGCACCCCGTAGCCATGGCCGCGCCCGATTCACCCGATAGCTGCGTAAGCCGCACCAGTTCTTCCAAATGCGGCTGACTGGCCAGCGCCGACCACGCGGTGCCCATGGGAACCCCCACCCCGATGAGAGCGGCCGCCTCCGACCACTGCGGTGAGGCTTCAGCGACAGCTAGCACAGCACTGCGCGTGGAGAGACCGGCCTCTAGGCACGCGGCGAAGAGCTCCAGGTCGCTGGCAGCATCGAGCGGACTATAGTCCGTTTCGGGACCATCGCGCGGCGTCTTCGGGCGCGGTGTGCGCGATCCCGACTGGGCTATTCGTCCAGACGGTGCAGCAGAGGTAACAGCGAAAGCCGCAGCCATGAATGCAGCGGAGATATACGTCAAGACCATCACTGCGCCGCCTTTCGCAGAATGAGACGCGACCAGGCAAATCCGGCGCAGACGAAGGCCACGCCGACGTCGAGAAGCACGCCCCCAAGGCCACCACCGAGCAAGAACCCCAAAGAATCCGCGCCCATCGCCCCTCCCATGAGGATGCCCGCCAGCGGCAGGCACGCCAGGATGACCGCGGTGGCCTGTGGCCCTTGCAAGGAGGCAGCGGTCTCACCGGCATGGCGGCGCGCGGTATCCAGCTGGCTTTGAGCCTGCTCGATGAGGTTCGCCAACGCCACGCCATGGCGCCCGGAGAGCGTGAGCAGCGCTGCATAGCGGGCAACCTCCGGTGCATTGAGAGCAACCGCAGGCGAACCTCCTTGCGCCGCGAGACCCGCCGCCGTACTCAACGCGGCGCGGAGATTCTCCGGGGTGGAGTCTGGAAGGGCGTCGGCGCCCCGGCGAAGCGCTCCCGCCGTTGTCGATCCCGCCCGCAGCTCGGCGGCAACAGAACCGAAGTAGGAGGCGAGCGCCTCCGAGCCACGGCGCTCACGCCGGGACGCCGCCAGGTCATTGGCAAACCACAGCGCACAGGCCACAATGCAGCCCACCGCCACCACAACAGTGGGCCTGCCGAAGAAGACACAGCACCCGACCCCGAGGAAGAGCGCCCCGGGTGCCAGCGAGCGAGGCTTCGGCGATTCCAGCCGCGTCACCGAAGCAGGCTGCGAGAGCAAACACGCCGCCGCGAGGAATAGCCACATCATGGTTCCACCCCCAGCCGCGAGCACAGCTGCGCAAACCCGGGAAGCGGGCCGTCTTCGGCCGTCCACACCAGCTGCGGTGTAACTGGGTTTCCCTCGAGCACGCCAAGGTGCGCTAGCCGACGCCCCTGCGGTGTGCGCTCCATCCCGAGGACCACATGTACCGCAGCCGCCAATTGCGAGTGCAGCGCCACGCGGTCGAGCCCGCCGAGAGCGGCGAGGGCCTCCATGCGGGCGGGCACTTCATCAACAGAGTTGGCGTGCACGGTGCCCGCACCACCATCGTGCCCGGTGTTGAGCGCGGCAAGCAGTTCCACGACCTCCGCGCCGCGGATTTCGCCGACGACGATGCGGTCCGGGCGCATGCGTAGCGCTTGGCGGAGAAGGAGCGACATGGAGATCTCGCCGCGCCCTTCCGCGTTGGCCCGGCGCGATACCAGGGTCACCACGTGCGGGTGATTCGGGGAAAGCTCCGGAGTGTCCTCGATGATGAGCAAGCGCTCGGTGGCGGGCACGCACCCCAGCAAGGCGGCGAGCAACGTCGTCTTGCCGGAGCCGGTTCCACCAGTGACCAGGAAGGATGCCCGCCGCTCAACCACGGCGCGCAGGACGTGCTCCAGGCTGGAATCAATGCTGCCATTAGCTATCAGTTCCTCCAGGCTGGTTTGCGCTTGGCGCAGCACGCGGAGGCTGATACAGGTTCCACTTGCCGAAGGAGGAGCAAGCAACGCGTGGAGGCGAATTCTCGTGCCATCGGGGCGGGTCAGGCGCCCATCGGCAAAAGGTTGCGCATCATCCAACCGCACGCCCGCCACCGCAGCCAGCCGGGTGGCCAGCTGGCGCACCTCGGCGTCGTCGGCGAAGCCAATATCGCGTGGCTGCAGGCCCTGCCCGCAATCAACGAAACAGGCATCAGGGCCATTGACAACGACATCGGTCAGCCCCGGCAGCGACAGGACCGGCTCCAGCAGTCCCAAGCCCACGGAATCGTGGCGCAGGCGCTGCAAAAGGTCGAGCACGTCGACATCACTGATGACACCGGCTTCCTGGCGAATGCGCCGTGCCAAGGCCGGTGCATCATGGGCCAGCTGTGGCTCGGAGGCCACGATGGTGCGCATCGTATCAATCAGGTTCATGCCACGACCTTCCACATCTGGCGCGCGACACGAGCTAGAGCTCGGGGCAACTGGCGCGGCAGCCCACTAGTTTCCACCGTGCGGGTCAGGCCACGGATCGTCGGCAACTCAGCGATGGGATCCGCGTGAGTCACCGTGGCAATATCGCTGGCATCCAGGCCCGCCCACTGGCGGTTGCGCACGACGACGGAGCACTCCTGCGGCCGGGCACGAAGCTCCGCCACCAGCTGCGCGCAGGCGGCGGCCGCCCGCACCTCTGCGGCAGTCAGCACCACCACGTGATCCGCCGCATCGGGGATATCCCACGGCGGGCAATCCACCACCACTGTTCCTGGATATAAACACGCAGCTTGCATGATGGCCGCGCGCCGGGCAGCACTCATCTGCACCGCCTCTGCGCTGGCGGACCTAGCAGCGGAAAGAACCGCGATGCCATCCGGGGTGGTAGGCAGAGCACGGACGAGGTCTGCTGCATCAACTGAACCGGTCCCCGCGGCAAGATCCGGCCACCGCGCGCCGGGCTTGTTCTCAATTCCGGTGAGCAAATCGAGACCACCGGAATAGGGGCTCGCATCAACGAGGAGATCCGCGCCCGCCTCGCGGGCCAGAGCCACCGCCACGGTCGAGGCACCCAAGCCCCCAGCGGAACCAGTCACCGCCAGTGTTAAACCGGTGGACACGGTGGTCTCCGGAGTGGCGTCTGCTGCCAGTGCGCCCAGGAGCTCTTTCGATTGGGCGGGCACGATAAAGGCGGCCGTCGCGCGGCAGCACAGCGCGGCCTCATAATCGATGGGCCCCGGATCCAAGGCCAGGAAGTACACCCGCGGATGCCCCGCCACGAGACGAGCCGTCAGCGAATCAGCCAAGACGGCGTCTGCCTTGGGCAAGTGCCGGGAGAAGTCCCGCGGGTCCTCCACGGTGCTCACTTCCGCAGTACTGGCGGCTGCTGCGGAGGCTGCCTCTGCTCGCAGCGTGGAATCCCCAACGGCGATAACTAGGTGAAACGTGCTCATGTCTGAAGCATGCGCGAGCGCACCAACCGCGCGCTAGAGCTTCCTAGTCACCTGTGGATAACTTCGCCTTTGTGGCGTCTTCCGCACCCATTTTGCTGACGCTTGAACAAAATTACCGGGGCTCACGTACAAAAACTCACAGGAAACCGTGCTTCCACGATCCTTAGAATCCGCCATTAAGAGTCAAAAGCAAATACCCCCGAGCCACGCTCGAGGGTATCGCAATAAGTGCGGTAAAGAATGGCTTGGTTAGCCATAAAACTCGGGTAGTAAGTCTGAGACTAGGCCCGAGGGGCGCTTGCTTTTAGCCTGCGGCTATGGCGTTCAGCGCCTCACCTAAGAGTATCGTTGGCGCTTCAATTCTGTCAATGACCTCTCATGGCTTGTCTCAATCTTCAAAAGTGGTGTACGGCAGTCACCAAAATGACTCTCGCCTAATGCGGCCGCAATGCCCTTCGAAAGCCGGGCCTTTGGCGAACGATCTTCCAAGAAAGCCTCCAACCCCACGTCTTCGATCTTTTTTCGCGCATGGAAAACCGAACTAGCAAGCAGATCTGCCACCTGTAGTGCCGGACAAGTCCGAGAATCCAGACTAACGGCCGTTGCAAACCGCTTATTTCCAAATCGATTGTTGAGAGAGTTCACTAGAGTGTCTCCGTAGGAAACCCCTACTGGGACATCAATGTGGTCGAGCATCACCACCCCAACTTCACGGCGAGTAACCAGACCCCGAAGCAGCCGATCTGTCGCGAACAAATGCCCCTGCCACTGTTCTCGACTACTCCACGGATCGAAATGCCTCTTGTCCAAAACAAAAGCTCCGAACGTGCACCCCGAGCTTATCGCTGTTCGAAAAACATCAAGCAAAATCGGCTCAGAGTGCTTAGTAACTTTCGAGAACTTAATCTCGTCAGCCTTTGTGAAGTTATTCCGCTCACGACATGCCTTAATCTCCCGCGAAAGGAAATCAGGATCCTTCGTGCGCACAGCCGCAACAACGAAATGCTTACCTAACGTGCCTTTACTTCCGGCTTCATCTACAAAGTAGACGGCACTTTCTGCAGCAAGCGGCAAACTCACCTGAGGAGGACCTGATCCCTTTTGGTGAGAAAATGAATTTGCTCGATAGCTTGTCACAGCTGAGAGTTTATCGCCGTGCTAGGACATCAAATATGTCTCAGCTCGATGGCCACAGACGAGCCCGGTATTTGAAAAAGGTGATGGCCCGCGCCTCGGGGGGGTGTGCGCGGGCCATCGGTAACCCGGCATCGGGGGGGTGCGCCGGGGCAGGCCGCACTGTATATCGGGGCCTTGCACCTGACATTATGACATGCGAAAGAAGAGATGACAACAGCGAACGACAAGATTCCTTGAGATTTCGGGCAATCTCTTTGCGTACTCCCGATTCTGCCTGCTAAGGGGCTACGATGAGCAGGGTAACTCGCACACAAACGGCAGGCCCTCGATGACCGGTACCCCTTTTCCCTCTCACGGCACCACTCGCGCAGCCGCGTTCTTCGACTTGGACAAGACGATTATTGCCACATCCTCGGCATATGCCTTCGGCCGCGAATTCATGCACAACGGTCTCATCACCCATGCCGAGGCGCTCCAGCTGTCTTTAGCCAAGGCCAGTTATATGCTCGCCGGCCACAGCAGCGAGCACATGGACACCACCCGTGATCAGCTCGCCGCCATGGCCGCCGGTTGGTCCGTTCAGGAGGTCCACGACATCGCGGTGGAGACCATGCACACAGTGGTCACCCCTGCCATTTATGCGGAGGCACGCGCGCTTATCGACGCCCACCGCACCGCCGACCACGAGGTGGTGATCATCTCGGCGTCGGCAAGCGTGCTGGTCGAACCCATCGCACAGGAACTGGGCATCGAGCACGTCGTGGCCACCGAGCTCGCCGAGAAGGACGGCCGGTTCACCGGGGAGATCCTGTTTTACTGCAAAGGCGCCGCAAAAGCTGAGGCACTGGCGCGCATTGCTCAGGAGCTCAACGTCGACCCCGACGCGTCCTTTGCCTACTCCGATTCCGCCACAGACATCCCGATGCTGGAGCAGGTTGGCCACCCCGTTGCCGTGAACCCGGACCGCCTGTTGAAGAAGCACGCCATCACCCACGACTGGGAAATCCGCACCTTTAAACACCCCGTTCCGCTCTTCACCGCCCCCAGCGCCCGCGAATTCGGTATCGGCTCGGCGGTCGTGGCCGGCATCGCAGCCTTAGTGGTCGGCGGGATTTTATTTGCACGGCAGCAGCTGCGCGATTAAGCCGCTTGCGCGATGCCGTCGGCTTCGCGGGCGCCGGCCTCCCAGGCGTCGAGAAGCAGCGTAATGAGCACCGCCGGGTCCTGATCGTAAGCGTCCAGTGCCGCGCGATAGTCCGCGCGATGACGGTTGAGGTAGGTCTCGGGCACGGCGAATCCCCGAGGATCGAAGCCCGTATGGATAGCGGCAGTGCGCGAGGCGACGAGCGCCACGGCGGTGCTGCGCGCACCGAACAGCGAGCGCGCAGCAATCTCCGCGTGCAGCACCACCGGCAACAAACGGTCGAAATCCACGCCGGCTCCGCGCGTGATGAGCTGTGCCAGCGCCTGCACCACCGCTGGGTCCTGATCGGGATGCCCCACGCCGCCCGCCGCAACATCAATGCTGGCCAAGACCTGCAGCGGGGCCCGTGCGAAGGTGCGCACCGTAGCCGCCTGTTTTTCGGGGGCAAGGAGGGAATAAGCGCTGACTGCGGGCGGGATACCGTCAGCCTCAAGCGGCGCTCCGTCAATCGCCGCGGCCGCCCGCGCACCGCGCAAGAGTGATTCGGAAGAGATAACGTCAAACTTGCGCAAGCCCGCGGGGCGGCGGTGCACGCGCGCAATCGCTGCGGCGGCAGAACCAGCTTTATCCTCCACCCCAGATAGGGCCATCAGCGGGGTCAGCGGGTCAGAATGCGGCATACCCATTACAATAACGCCGTACCCACTTTGCGGGCCGCACCACATGAACTCTGGAAAGTTCATTACTATGGCCGATATAGATTGCGACAAAACAGTAGGAGTTTTTAACCGTGAGCAACGACGGACTATTCACTGACGGGTCCAACAAGTTCGCCCCGAAGGTAGACGGCATTCCCTTGAGCGATGCAGATACCTCCCGCCGCGGCGAAGCATCCATCGGCCAGCTCGTATCCAACGCCACCGAACAGATGTCCCAGCTGGTTCGCTCCGAGGTCGAGTTGGCTAAGACCGAGCTCGCCGCCTCCGCAAAGAAGGGTGGCATCGGCGCGGGCATGTTCGGCGTTGCCGGTACCGTGGCGCTGTATAGCTCCTTCTTCTTTTTCTTCTTCCTGGCGGAGCTGCTGTCCAAGTGGCTCGACCGCTGGGCAGCCTTCCTGATCGTCTTCCTGCTCATGGTGGTCATCGCCGCCGTCGTGGCCTTTATCGGCTTCAAGCAGGTCAAGCAGGTCAAGGCCCCGGAGAAGACGATCGAGTCCACGAAGGAACTCAAGAAGCTGGTTCCAGGTAAGGCTGAAAAGTCCATCGAGCGTGGCCTCTACACCTAAAGCCTTAAGATCCTTTTAACTCTCCCGCCCCGAGCACATACGTTCGGGGCGGATTTCGTCTGTGTACCCTCCCATGAAAGGCCCGCCCATGAATCCCCTACCGCCCTCCGTAGTGGAGCTTGACGGCCCCTTTGAGCACGAGTTCCTGCACACGCGCGGCATCCGCCTCCACGCGGCCACCGCCGGCAACCCGGATGACCCGCTGGTGCTGTTGCTCCATGGTTCTTTCGGCGGGTGGTTCGACTTCCGGAATGTCATCGCCCCGCTTGCCGCCGCAGGCTTCCACGTCGCCGCCCTCGACATGCGCGGTTTTGGCATGTCCGATAAACCACCGCTCGAACCCGGCCAGGATATCCGCGTGGCGGTTGGTGATGTCAGCGGTGCCATCCGCGCATTAGGCCACGACGACGCCTACCTGGTGGGCGCGGATACCGGTGGTGCGGTGGCGTGGGCGCTGGCTACCGAGCGGCCCGAGCGGGTACGCGGGCTGGTATCTGTTTCGGCGGCACACCCAGCTGATCTCCGCCGCGCCATCGCCGCACGCCCCTGGGATTTCGGATGGGTGCTCCTGCGCGCGGCATTGTGCCGCCTGGGAAAGATTGGCGCCCCGAGCCTTCTGCTGAGAGAGTCCACGTACCTCCGGGAGATGGATCTCGACGCCCTCGGCTCCTTCAGCGGCGCCGAGCGGGAGGAGGCGCTGCGCCTGCGCGTGGCTTCCTCGCGCATCGGAAACGTCCGCCGCGGAATCATCTGGAATCACCGACTGCGCACCGCCGTCGTTCCGCTCAGTTGGCTCGAACTCACAGTTTCTTGCCCCACCCTGTTTATCCACGCAGATCAGATGCTCTGGCGGCCAGTTGCGCGGCGGGCGGCGCGGCGCTGCCGTGGGGGTTTCACCGCCACCACTATCCCCGGTTCCAAGAACCTGCCCTATCTTGAGAACCCGCATGGTTTTACTCAGACCATCATCCAATGGCTGCGAGATAGGTAACATTCACCGCCCCTCCGTGCCCCACCCCTCTCAGGGGGATGGGGCTTTTTAATTCGTTGACAAAACCGCAGGTTAAGAAAGAATACCTACCAATCTATAGCTTTTATCACAGGACATATTTTTCAATTCCTTGTATATGAGGCGCGCCACGCGGTAGCTTCATATCAAACCAACACCACAGGTTTTCTACATCTTTCGCACCACGGAGGTCTAAGACCCACATGACGCTCAAGAAGACGCTCGCTGCTCTCTCTGCCGCTACCCTGCCGCTCACCCTCGCGGCTTGTGGTGGCGACAACTCCGGTTCAGACTCTGCTTCCGGCTCCGGCGATGGCATCGTCACCGTCAACGGCTCTGAGCCGCAGAACCCGCTCATCCCGGCCAACACCAACGAGGTCGGCGGCGGACGCATCGTCGATTCCATCTACGCTGGCCTGGTCTACTACGACGGCGATGGCGAAGCCCAGAACGAGCTGGCTGAATCCATCGAGCCGAATGACGACAACACCGAGTTCACCGTCAAGCTCAAGGAGTCTAAGTTCTCCGACGGCTCCCCGGTCACCGCGAAGAACTTCGTGGACGCTTGGAACTACGCCGTAGCCAATGACCAGCTCAACGCTTCCTTCTTTGCCAACATCAAGGGCTTCGAGGAAGGCGTGAAGGAGATGGAAGGCCTCAAGGTCGTCGACGACCACACCTTCACCATCGCCCTGAACAGCCCTGAGCAGGACTTCCCGGCGCAGCTGGGTTACTCCGCGTTCTACCCGCTGCACGAGTCCGCGCTGGAGGACATGGACGCCTTCGGCCAGAACCCGATTGGTAACGGTCCGTACAAGCTGACCGAGTGGAACCACAACCAGGACGCCACCGTCGTCCCGAATGAGGAGTACAAGGGCGGCCAGACCCCGCAGAATGACGGCATCAAGTTCGTCTTCTACGCCGGTCAGGACGCAGCCTACGCCGACCTGCTGGCAGGCAACCTGGACGTCCTCGACGCCGTCCCGGACTCCGCTTTCGACGTCTACGAGGCCGACCTCGGCGACCGTGCCGTGAACCAGCCGACCGCCATCTTCCAGTCCTTCACCCTGGGCGAGAACCTCGAGCACTACTCCGGCGAGGAAGGCGTGCTGCGTCGCCAAGCCATCTCCTACGCCATCAACCGCGAGGAGATCACGGACACCATCTTCAAGGGCACCCGTACCCCGGCCAAGGACTTCACCTCCCCGGTTATGCCGGGCTACTCCGAGGACATCAAGGGCAACGAGGTCCTGAAGTATGACCCGGAGAAGGCCAAGAAGCTGTGGGCCGAAGCTGACAAGATCAACAAGTGGGATAACCCGACTTTGGAGATTGCCTACAACTCCGACGGCGGCCACAAGAGCTGGGTGGACGCGACCACCAACTCCATCAAGAACACCCTCGGCATCGAGGCAGTCGGCGCTCCGTACCCGGACTTCAAGTCCCTGCGTGATGAGGTGACCAACCGCACCATCAAGTCCGCCTTCCGCACCGGCTGGCAGGCAGACTACCCGAGCCAGGCTAACTTCCTTACCCCGCTGTACAAGACCGACGGCTCTTCTAACGACGGCGACTACAGCAACCCGGAGTTTGACAAGCTTCTCGACGAAGCCCTGACCTCCTCCTCCGAGGAAGAGGCCAACAAGAAGTACACCGAGGCCCAGGAAGTCCTGTTCAAGGATCTGCCGGCCATCCCGCTGTGGTACTCCAACGCCACCGGCGGCTACTCCGAGAACGTCGACAACGTCGTGTTCTCCTGGAAGTCCCAGCCGGTGTACTACAACATCACCAAGAAGTAACGCCACTTCCACTACTTCCCACGACCCCCGCAGCCACCGTGGAGCGGGGGTCGCCCCACGTTTTCACTCATAAGTGTGATTCGAAACGCTCTATAGATTTCTCACAGACTTGGATCACACACTAAAATCCTTATGAGCTACGTAGGCGCCTGCTAAGAAGGCGTCGACAAGCACCTGCCCACAACGAGTAAAGGACCACACTATGCTGCGCTATATCGGGCGCCGAGTGCTCCAGATGATCCCGGTGTTCTTCGGAGCCACCCTGCTCATCTATGCGCTCGTCTTCTTGATGCCCGGCGACCCCGTCGAAGCCCTTGGCGGTGACCGCGGCCTTACCGAGGCTGCCCGCGCCCGCATCGAGGCGGAATACAACCTAGACAAGCCGTTCATCATTCAGTATCTGCTCTACATCAAGGGCATCTTCATGCTGGACTTCGGCACGACCTTCTCCGGCGTACCCGTAACCCAAGTGATGGCCAACGCCTTCCCGGTCACGGTGAAGCTCACCGTCATGGCCATCATCTTCGAATCCGTCTTCGGCATCCTCTTCGGCGTCCTCGCCGGCATGCGCCGCGGTGGCTTCTTCGATTCCACCGTGTTGGTCATCTCCCTGCTCGTCATCGCAGTGCCGTCCTTCGTCATCGGCTTCGTCTTCCAGTACCTCGTGGGCATCAAGTGGGGTGTCCTGCCGGTCACCGTCGGCGCGAACGCCACCGTGAAGTCCCTCCTCATGCCGGCAATGGTGCTCGGCGCGCTCTCCTTGGCTTACGTCATTCGCCTCACCCGCCAGTCCGTGGCTGAGAACCTGCGCGCCGACTACGTGCGCACCGCACGCGCGAAGGGCCTGTCCAACGGCGCGGTGACCCTCCGCCACGTGCTGCGTAACTCGCTGATTCCCGTGGCCACCTTCATCGGTGCCGACATCGGCGCGCTCATGACCGGCGCCATCGTGACCGAAGGCATCTTCGGCATCAACGGCGTCGGCGGCACGATGTACCAGGCCATCCTGCGCGGTGAGCCAACCACGATTGTCTCCTTCACCACGGTGCTGGTGATCATCTACATCATCGCCAACCTGCTCGTTGACCTCCTGTACGCCGTACTTGATCCGAGGATCCGCTATGCCTAACTTCGAGAAAACTACCCCCTACCCGGGCCAAGAGCACTTCGTTTCCGCGACCGACGAGACGGGCCTCGGCGCCGTCGACGCCGTCAAGGACGAGTCCGCCCCGTCCTCCCAGTGGGGCGAGGCCTGGCGCTACCTGCGCCGCCGCCCACTGTTCTGGATCGCGGCCGTGATGATCCTCGTGGCCATCCTCCTAGCCATCGCACCGGGTCTTTTCACGAGCACCGACCCGCGCCTGTGCGAGCTGTCCAAGTCCCTCGCCCCCGCCGAGCCGGGCCACCCCTTCGGCTTCAACCGCCAGGGCTGCGACATTTACGCCCGCGTGATCTACGGTGCGCGCGCGTCGGTTGCCGTCGGCGTCCTGACCACCATCCTCGTCGTGGTGCTGGGCTCCTTGATCGGCGCCATCGCCGGCTTCTTCGGCGGCTGGATTGACTCCGTCCTGTCCCGCATCACCGACATCTTCTTCGCCATCCCGCTGGTGCTCGCCGCCATCGTGGTCATGCAGATGTTCAAGGAGCACCGCACCATCGTCACGGTGGTCTTGGTGCTCGGACTCTTCGGCTGGGTCTCCATCGCCCGCATCACGCGCGGCGCGGTGGTCTCCATCAAGAACGAGGAGTTCGTGCAATCCGCGCGCTCCATCGGCGCATCGAACTGGCACATCCTGTTCAGCCACATCCTGCCGAACGCTGCTGCCCCCATCATTTCCTACGCCACCGTGGCGCTGGGTACCTACATCGTCGCGGAAGCCACCTTGTCCTTCCTGGGCATCGGCCTGCCGCCGACGTTCGTGTCCTGGGGCGGAGACATTTCCGACGCGCAGGCTTCTCTGCGCGTTGCCCCGGCAGTCCTGTTCTACCCGGCGGGTGCTTTGGGCCTGACCGTGTTGAGCTTCATCATGATGGGTGACGTCGTCCGCGATGCACTCGATCCGAAGGCGAGGAAGCGTTAATGACTAAGCCACTTCTTGAAATGAAGGACGTCCATATCTCCTTCACCACCTCCACCGGTGTGGTTGAGGCAGTGCGTGGCGTCAACATGTCCATTTACCCGGGCCAGTCCGTGGCCATCGTGGGCGAGTCCGGTTCCGGTAAGTCCACCACGGCGATGTCCATCCTGGGCCTGCTACCGGGCACCGGCAAGGTCACCGGCGGCCAGATCCTCTTTGAGGGCGAGGACATCACTCACTACAACAACAAGCAATTCGAATCGCTGCGCGGCGACAAGATTGGCTTGGTCCCGCAGGATCCGATGTCCAACCTCAACCCGGTGTGGCGCATCGGCACGCAGGTTGAGGAATCCCTCAAAGCTAACAACGTCGTGGAAGGCTCCAAGCGCCACGAACGCGTGGTGGAGCTTCTGGAGGAAGCCGGGCTTCCCGACGCCGAACGCCGCGCCAAGCAGTACCCCCACGAGTTCTCCGGCGGTATGCGCCAGCGCGCACTCATCGCGATCGGCCTAGCCGCACGCCCGAAGTTGCTCATCGCCGACGAGCCCACCTCCGCCCTCGACGTGACGGTGCAGAAAACCATCCTGGATCACCTAGAGCACCTCACGGAGGAGCTGGGTAACGCGGTGCTCTTCATTACCCATGACCTCGGACTGGCGGCCGAGCGCGCGGAGCACCTCATCGTGATGCACCGCGGCCGCATCGTCGAGTCGGGCCCCTCGCGCGAGATCCTGCGCTCCCCGCAGCATCCGTACACGCGCCGGCTTGTCGACGCCGCCCCCTCCCTCGCCTCTTCCCGCATCCGCGCGGCCAAGAAAGCTGGTGTGAAGGCCAAGGAGCTGAAGTCAGGTGGGGCGATCGGCGCCGCCGTCAAGCAGGGCACCGCAACCGCGGACTCTGCTTCCGCGCAGGCTCCGGTGATTTCGGTCCGCAACCTCACCAAGGAATTCGATATCCGC
The DNA here is from genome assembly GCF_001814395.1 of Corynebacterium sp. HMSC059E07. Taxonomy (NCBI): domain Bacteria; kingdom Bacillati; phylum Actinomycetota; class Actinomycetes; order Mycobacteriales; family Corynebacteriaceae; genus Corynebacterium; species Corynebacterium sp. HMSC059E07. Next base: position 32,501 of record NZ_KV816268.1, on the reverse strand, counting down.
GGCCAGCGCGGTGGAAAGAAGCTGCTCAAGGCTGTCGACGATGTCTCCTTCGACATCCGCCGCGGCACCACCCTGGCGTTGGTGGGCGAGTCCGGTTCCGGTAAGTCCACGGTGGCCAACATGGTATTGGGCTTGCTGGAGCCGACCTCCGGCACCATCGAGTTCGAAGGCCACGATACTTCGACGCTATCGAAGCAGGAACTGTTCAAGCTCCGCCGCAAGATGCAGGTGGTCTTCCAGAACCCCTATGGCTCGCTGGATCCGATGTATTCGATTTACAAGTGCATCGAGGAACCCATGGCGCTGCACAAGGTGGGCTCGCGCAAGGAGCGCGAGGCTCGCGTGGCCGAGCTTCTCGACATGGTCTCCATGCCCCGCTCCGCCATGCGCCGCTACCCCAACGAGCTTTCCGGCGGCCAGCGCCAGCGTATCGCCATTGCACGTGCGCTGGCGCTGCGCCCGGAGGTCATCGTCCTCGATGAGGCCGTCTCCGCCCTCGACGTGCTGGTGCAGAACCAGATCATCCAGCTCCTCGCGGAGCTGCAGTCAGAGCTCAGCCTGTCCTACCTCTTCATTACCCACGACCTCGCGGTGGTCCGCCAGACCGCCGACGACGTAGTGGTCATGAAGAAGGGACAGGCCGTCGAACAGGGCACCGCCGACGATATCTTCGAAAACGCCCAGCAGGAGTACACCCGCAACCTCATCAACTCGGTTCCGGGCATGCACCTAGAAATCGGTACCGGCCACTAGCTCACGCACCACCCACGCCGACTGACCCGTCAACCGTCCTCCGGTTGGCGGGTCTCGTTCTTTAAGAGCTTAAGAGTCCCGGTACACCCCGCAGCATGTTGTGGCACATTAACCGTGGTCAGGGATCCCCGAAATCCCCGCGTACCTTGTTGTGGTTTGTGGGTGGTGTTGTTTGAAGGATTGAGGTTTGCCCCACGCGATAGCCGCCAAGTGTTGATGGGTCCTTCAATGGGGTGGACGATGGTGGCATAGCCAATTTCGGCAAACTTGTGGGTGAGGAATTCCGCGCCTGTCATGCGCGCACCGTTGGTGAGGTTGAGTTCTATTTCGTCCCCGTCGCCGTTAATGATCTGGTCCAACTCATTCAATGTGATAATGACTTGGGTGCGCACTGCGGGTGTGGAACCAGTGCCTTCTTTGAAGAAGATGTCGTTGGCGGCTTGGAGTAGGTCGGTGGTGTTGGTGGATTCGAGTACTGCGCGCATGTTGGCAATCGTGGTCGCGTCATCGGTAATGGAGAGTGTGTTGGGGCCTTTGGCTCTGTAGGTGATGCGCACTCCTGGTTTGGCGGTTCTTTTAGCACGGAGTTCTTTCAGGCGCGTGGCGGCAACGTGTGGGATGCGGTGTGCGGGTGTGGCGGTGAGTGTGATTCTGAGGTTCCAGGCATCCAGGGTCTTTTTCACCTTGGATGTGTAGGTTTCAATCAGTGTGAGGGTGCCGAGGCTGTGGTGTTGGGCAAGCGCGGATGCACGGGCTGTGCGTTGTTCTGGCGTGGGGCAGCCATCGCATAGAACCATTCGGTGAACGATTGTGCGGGCTGCTCCCACCATTCGTTGTCGAGTGCGTCGTAGCGGCCGCACAAGACTCCGTCGGCGGTGCGCTGCAGGACGGCGTAGTCGTCGCCGTCGATGTACGCAATCGGAAAGAAGTCGCCCAACGTGGGGTACGTATCAAGGAAGTCCACCACCGCTGTCGCATCCTCTGTGGCGTAGAAAACCAAGAAAAACAGCCTCTACGAAACCCGGAGCTTGATACCTGCACAAGTTCATGGTCAGGGCCCTAGGTGGCTGGATGGACTGTGTGATAACGACCATCTTGCACCGTCTAGGGCCTCTTGCTATGCCACGACACCACCAAAACACCCCCTGCCTATCCTTTTGACCCGGCCCAACGACCCCTACCCCCAGCCAGGTAGCTATGTTGCTACGCACTCTAGATTGGGAAGAGCCGTTTTACCCTCTATCTATTGCAACTCATTGCCGCGCAGGGTAGCCTAACCTAAACAGGCCCTAGCTGGCGTTATGTGCTCGCTAAGAAAAGGACATTGAGTGGTTCGCACAGGAGAGACGGCAAGAGTGGGGGTTCTCGGTTCGCATGGCGAAGTAGGCCGCCAAGTAGCCACACTGTTGCGCGCTAGCGGACATATGGTGAACTGCGGGAATCGGTCTCACCACACATCAGATGAGCGCACCGCTATCGTTGACGCTCACGACGAGGAATCTGTCAACAAATTTTCCCGTGACCTTGATGTCGTCGTCAACTGCGCCGGACCGTCATGTCTTCTCAAGACCTCAGTAGCGTCGGCACTACCAGACTCAGTGGGCTATATAGACCCGTTCGGAGCCAACTCATTCGACAACTATCCCACCAACCGTCCGTGCGTGGTCAACGCCGGCGCTACCCCCGGTCTCAGCGGTCTATTACTACGCCACCTGGCGGGCCTAATCGACGACTGTCAATCGGTAACTCTCTACACTGGTGGACGCGACCGGGGCGGGCTGTCGGGTCTGGTCGATGTGGTGCTAAGTACCCACAACTCCTACGGACATCCTGGGAAGATGATTGTCGACGGCGACCTCGTGGCTTACCAACCTGGGAGCATCCACGCTGAAGATCTGGAACCTTTCCCAAGCGATGACGGACTCATAGCAAGCCCGTTCGTCACCAACGAGCTACGCAAGGTGGCCCAAGATTTCTCTATTCCGCGCCTCATAGGGGTCACGGCCATACCGGACCGGGACACCCAGCAGTTACTTTTACGTGCGCTCTCACAAACCGACATATCAGACCCAACCACGCTCATGAATTTGTGCGCAGACATAGCTGCAGCGAAGACCAAACTCGATGCCGGAAAGAACCACTGGTTTGCCATCCAAGCCACTGTCCACGGCACCCTACGGGGCCGCCCTGTTCGCGTCTCAGGCAGTGTCCACGCACCGGACTCCACCTTCATCACCGCTCTTTTTGTTGCGGAAGCGACAAAAAGCGTTATCCGCGACGAACTACTAACCGGGCCGAAATGGGGCTATGAGCTGCCGGCCCCTCAAACTGTCCTCTCGTCACTGGCCTCTTACAACGTCGACATTAAAATCGTCGGCCCTACAGCAACTACCGACGCACCTCAATGGAGTGATGACGACGATGCAGGCTTCATTTAAAAACCCCGGTATTTCGGCTCAGAACCTAGAAAGGCCCGTCGCATGAACACTGTACGCGTCGTCGTATGCGGCACAACATTTGGCCGTATATACATCAACGGGATAAAAAAGCTTGCGGATAAATTTTCGCTGGTAGCAATCCTATCTCAGGGCAGCGAACAGTCGCGCCGGCTGGCAGAGCAGCTAGGCGTACCTCTGTGTACCAAGATCGAAGATCTCCCCGCTTTTGATCTTGCCTGTGTGGTGGTCAGATCTAGCGTCGTTGGCGGTTCCGGCACGCAGCTCGCCCTAGAGTTTTTAAGCCGTGGCAAGCATGTAGTGATGGAGCACCCGATCCACAAGAAAGACTCTGTAGATTGCTACCGGATGGCAGCGAAAAATAACGTGCAGTTCAAGCTCAACACCTTCTACCGCTGGAATCCAACCATATCCCGGTACTTGGAAATCACAACAACACTAACCAGGCAGTTCAAAATCATCCACATAGACGCCGAATGTAGCATTCACTTTCTATTCTCAACGCTCGATATCATCGGAAGGATTACCGGCGGTTTTACCCCATGGAGCTTTGATGACGACACCCAAGTTACCGGAATATTCACTACGCTCACCGGTTCGATACGCAAAACCCCGCTCTGCTTGCGCGTGGTTAATCACAACGACCCAGAAAAGCCAGACGATTTCGCTCACGTGGGGCATCGAATAACTGTTTTCACGCACGCCGGAAATCTGGTGCTCACCGAGACTGACGGAACCATCATCTGGCACCCAAACACCCCAATCCCACGAGATCAAGCTGGCTTGCTAAGCACTGCTGCCGATGATCGTTTGAGCACTCTACAGTTGCATGAGAATCTCCTTATCGAGCCGTGCGTTACCCGTGTCGCCCTCTACGACCATACCTGGCCTGCAGGCATTGCGGAGTTTCTGAACGAAGTATATGACAAGTTGGCGTGCTCCAAGAACGAAGCGCAAGAAGCCGAATACCTCCTGGCATTGTGCGCAGTCTGGGCGCGCACCGGACAATTACTGGGTCCCACATGTACCGTCCAAGCAGCTATGCATGCCGAACCACTCAGTCTCGAGAGTCTGATGTGGCCGCTGGGGGAGTCTCATACCTCCCCCATTGAGCGAAACAACCCCAACCACCGGAACACAGGAGAGATAACATGGATGTCACAGCGCTGATTAACGACCTTGAATCCCGCGGTATAGCGCTATGGGTGAACGGCGATCGACTCAACTACCGTTCACCCAAGGGTTCCTTGCGCGAGGAAGACCTCGCGGCCTTAAGGTCAAATAAGGAAAAGGTTTTGGCATGGTTGCGTGAGCGGGAGGCCGTTCCGCATGATGAGCAAGCACGGTTCGCCCCCTTCCCCATGACCGATATTCAGCGCGCATACGCAACCGGTCAGAACGAAGGCTATGATCTGGGTGGCACCGGGTGCCACAGCTACGCCGAAATACGAACGGAACGCCTTGATCGCAGCCGCCTTGAACAGGCCTGGCACGAACTCATCCAGCGCCATGACATGCTCTCTGCAGTGGTCGTTCCACCGGATTCGCTGCAGGTGGTTAAATCTCGCAGTTTGCCGGTGCTACAAGCTGTAGACCTCGCGGGCCACAACCCAGATGTCCCGGACGCCGAGTATCTTCGTCACCGCGCAAAATTGGAAAACCGTAGCTACCCGTTGGGCACCTGGCCACTGCACGAATTCCAGCTTTTGCAATTTGACGAATGCAGCATCCTACAGTTTTCGGTGGACATGATCATCGCCGACTTTGTAAGCGTGAGGGTGATGGTCGAGGAACTTCTAACTCTCTACGCAGGTAACGTTCTACCGGAACTAGAGGACACCACGTTTCGGGATATAATCACCTCCCGTAACCACCACAGCCAGAGTGCCGCTGGCTTCGCTGCACGCACCAATGCAAAAAAGTACTGGTCCGAGATCATCCCCTCGTTGTCCGGCAAACCCTTACTGCCGACGCTGACCTCAGCCGATCGCACATCCGAAATGCCGGTGCGTTTCACCCGGCGTACCTGGCGATGCTCGCCAGCAGCATGGTCAAAGCTCACCGACGCAGCAAGCACTCACGGCGTCACTCCTTCGGCGACGCTACTTACCGCCTACGCCGATGTACTGCGCCGTTGGTCCTCCACAAGTGACTTTTGCGTCAATGTCACTTCGATGAACCGAGATTCTGCCATTGCCGGAATCAACCGTATTATCGGAGACTTTACCGAGATGACCCTACATGCTTGCCATCCGCACACTGGAACCTTTAGTGAGCGCGTGCACGCAACCCAGGAGCAGCTATCCGAAGAGCTATCACACGCTGCGTATTCCGGGGTTGACGTGTTGCGCGATATAGCCCGCACTACCGGGCAGCCCGCGGTAATCCCGGTAGTATTCACCAGCGCGTTGGGTGCAGACACACCGCACAACAATGGTCCGGCCTACAACCTTGTCTCCGGCGTAAGCCGAACGCCGCAGGTATGGATTGACTGTCAGGCATTCCAGGACGGAGGCTCTTGCAACGTCAACTGGGACGTGCGAGAGGACGTCTTTGAACCGGCGTTGATCGACGACATGTGGGAGTCATTTACCGACCTACTCGATCGCCTGGTCGACGACGGTTCGGCGTGGCAGGAAACTGATTCAGTCCACTTGCCCGATAAGACGATCGCCATCCGTAACCGCATTCACAAAACCCACGTACAGCAGACCACCCGATGCCTCCACGACGGGTTTTGGGATAACGTCCAGCAGCACCCACACCAGCCAGCGCTGGTGTGTGGCGGAAAAACCTACAGCTACCAACATCTGGCTGGCTACGTCGGGGCATTACAGCATGAGCTCTCTGATGTCGGTCCCGGAGATTACATTGCCATCGTCCTAGGTAACGGAGTATGGCAAATAGCTGCCGCTGTTGCCGTGGTATCAACTGGTGCAGCCTACGTGCCGATCGATCACGAGCAACCCGCAATCCGCCAACGTTCAATGATAGAAGCGTGTCGTCCTGCCAACGTCATCACTAATTCTCATTTCTCCGAAGAAAATACCGATATCTCCAACATCAACGTCGATACTCTCAGCCCGATACAGTACAGTGGCACCATAGCCTCACCGGTTTCCCCCACCGAAACCGCCTACATCATCTTCACCTCAGGCAGCACCGGAATTCCAAAAGGTGTTGTCGTTACGCACTCGGCTGCAATGAACACCATAGATAGCGTGAACAATCTCCTCGGCCGAAATAAAAGACGCACGGTATTGGGGGTATCGAAGTTATCCTTTGACTTATCCGTGTATGACATCTTCGGTACCTTCGCAAGCGGTGGCACTTTGGTCCTGCCGTTAGACGAGGAATCGCGAAACCCCAGCAAATGGATCGATTTCCTTGTTGATAACAACGTCGATACCTGGAACTCTGTTCCTGCACTGTTCCAAATGCTTGTGCGAGAGGTAGAGGTGACCCGTCACCCGAACATCCTCAGCCTAGACCTGGTTATGCTGTCCGGAGACAGGATCCCGGGCACTCTCCCAGCGCATGCTGCACCCCACTTCCCTAATGCTGAACTCATCAGCCTCGGCGGCGCCACGGAGGGCGGAATATGGTCGATTTTCCACCCGATGACCTGTCACACAAATGAAACTAGCATACCATATGGTACCGCGTTACCCAACCAAGGAATGTGGGTGCTCGACGAGGCCTGCAATGAGTGTCCGGACTGGGTGCGAGGGCAAATCCATATTTCCGGGGAAAGCCTAGCCACCGGTTACCTCAACGATCCAACCTCCACAGCAGAGAAATTTTTCTTTTCCGAAAAGCATGGCACACGTATGTACGCTACCGGGGATATAGGAAGCTACCGCCCAGACGGCGTAATCGAGTTTCACGGCCGTCGGGACAATCAACTAAAAATCAACGGCTATCGAGTGGAAACCGGCGAGATAGAAGGAGTCCTCGAATCCAACGACTTCGTCGAACGCGCTATAGTACTCGCCCAGGAAACCAGTGACCCAATTAAACTACATGCTTTCGTCACTGATGCACAGAGCGACAAAGATGAGCTCAAGGATGCTGGGCAAATCAGAAACTCGGAGCTCCGTACAATGCTTGAGCAGCGCTGGACACCTGCAGATACGAGCCTTGACACGGGAATATTTGCCACATGGATGCGGCTGGGAAACGAAGCCGCGATGGCTGCTTTGCTCGCGGCTTTCCAACAAGCCGGTGTTTTCCTCGTTGCAGGAAAACACCACACTCTTACGGAAATCACCGCGGCGATCCATCCCTCCGAAGAGTATCGCGAACTCATAACCCGTTGGCTCAATATTCTGACTGGAGAAGGCTTAGCCACTAAGGATGATGAGGGTTGGACTGTCAGCCAACAGACCCTGGACTTCTTCGTGTTCGGAGAGGCCTGGGATCAGTTCGGCAACATGGAAGCGGAAATCAATAACAGTAAGGAATTATTCAATTACCAACGGCACGCAGCTGAGGCGCTTCTTTCCCAGTTGCGCGGAGAGATCAGTCCCACCGAGGTGTTCTTCCCGGAGGGAGATACCCATAACGCCCGCACCATTTACGGCGAAAACCGCATTAGCAAGGCGATGAATGCTGCGGCCGCAGAGGCAGTGATCGGCATTGCCGAGCACCACGCTGATCATCCGGTAAGGATCCTCGAGGTCGGCGCTGGCATAGGTGCTACGACGGAAAAAATTGTTAGCCGACTCCCCGAGAACGTAATCGAATACCGCTTCACCGATATTTCGACATTCTTCCTACATAAAGCCCAAAAAATGTTCGCGCATTGTGGTGCCATGACCTATGGCCTGTTTGATATGAACTCAGACTGCACATCGCAAGATGTAGAGTTCGGCGGTTACGACATCATTTTGTGCGCCAACGTACTGCATAATTCAGTAAATATCGAGGAGTCATTCACCCGCTTAAAGCAGCTGCGCCGCCCCGGGGGCGTGATCGTCATAGTAGAGCCGATCACTGAACTTTACGTAGCCCTTATCTCGGTGTCCATCAAGATGAATCTGGTTGATTTCACGGACCACCGTGCGGAATCACACAAGGTGTTCATCGAGGACGCGCAGTGGGATCAGGTCTTCAGGGATACCCAGATGCACCGCATCGCGGAGTACCCAAACACTAGTGACCCGTTGCGCGAATGCGGGCAACGACTCATCATCGTTGGTGCCGATGACGACGATGTCCCCACGCTCAACAGTGAAGACATTCTGGGCTACCTGCGTGCTCACCTACCGGGTTACATGGTTCCGGCTTCCGTCAATGTACTACCGGAATTGCCGTTAACCTCAAATGGCAAGGTAGACCGCAAGGCCCTAGCGCAACTCTGCTTAGAACCGGTGGGAAGCCCCAACAACCGGATCGATCCTCCACGCAACGAAACGGAAGAGCAGATAGCGACTATCTGGCGCGATGTCCTCGACACCACGGAGGTTGGGCGCAATGATGACTTCTATGCGCTTGGGGGTGACTCACTGCTCATGGCCGAAACGGTAACCCGGCTCCGCCAAGAAATACCTGGCCTACAGCAGCACACGTGGGACGCCCTTATGCGTGGCGTACTCAAGGTGCCAACCATCGCAGGCATTTCCGCGCTAGCACAGGCTGCAGGAAGTAGCTGTCAACCCGAAGCATTAAAAGCCGTTAATTCTGCTAATCATACCTCCCCTGAACTGACTGCTCTGTCTACTGTAGCCAGTGGCTCTCCAACTGGGTCTTCAAATCTGCATGTATACCGATTGCCGAAGGACGCAACGTTCTGCCGCGTGATGATCCACGCTGGCACTGGCCGCCTGAAGGACTACGAGTTCTTGATGCCCGAACTGCTTCAACGCCAGCCAGAGATTGCCCACGTTGGTTTTACCGCTGGTGACGCAGATCGATTCCTGGACTACACAACCCGTACGCTGATCAGGGATCTGGCCCAGAGCTACGCCCAGGAACTTGATGAGTTGGATATGGAATCTTATCAGTTGGTCGGCTACTGCATTGGCGGTATGTTAGCGCTGGAGACCGCGAAGGCGCTCACCGAACTCGGCCGCGACGTGCGCCAGGTAACTTGCATCAGCACCCACCAGTGCCCGCACCGGGTCACTAATGAACTGCTGTGTGAGCTCGCCTATGGGTGCATTTTCAACGCTGACCTAAGTGCAATGGGGGCGAACTTCGACCTCAAAACCCTCGCAGCAGCCCTGGAGCACACCCTTGATGGCATCAACCGCAATATCAGTGACGAAGAACTGTGTACCCTTGAAGGCCCATACGCAGATATCGGGGAATTCTTCCAAAAGATGGCGGTGTTGAGTCCCAGGGCGCGCCGCAAACTCATCTACCGAAGCATCCGTGAATTCGACACAGACTCCGAGTCCACTCGCGGGATGATGGACATCCTATACGATGTCTTCCGGCATTCGTTACTCGGAACCATCGACTACGTCCCCGATGTCTATTTCGGTGATGTAGTCGTACTGCAGCCTACCGAAGGTGTAACTGGTTTTTACCCGAGCCTAGGCGGAGACATCGATTGGCCAGCGACCGTGCTCGGCAACCTGCAGATACATGCCGTGGCCGGTTCTCATGCCACCTGCCTGCTACAGGAGAACGTACCCTCACTACTTCCGTTCTTCACGGAGAGGGAACAACGAAATGGCTAATGTGGGACACATTATCTATAAAGCAGACGACCTAGAGAACTCAATTAATTACTTCCGTTCGCGCGGCTTTGACGTTGAACCAGGACAACAGAAAAACGCTGCAAGCGCGCTTATTTATTTCTGCGAGGGTCCCTACCTGGAGATACGAGAGCGAGCCGACGTACCACCGTTTTTCCGCCAACTTTTACACCTTACTGGCAATGGAAAATTCGTCGACTCCTATGACAGATTCGCCACCATGTCACAGGGGTACTCACGGGTGGTACTGGAGGCGCAGCGCAAGGAATTTGACCACATAAAGGAGATTTTTGATTCTCATCAAACCAAGAGCCTGACAATCCCGTTCTCCCGCAAGGATCCCGCTGGCAGACGGCTCGCCTGCTGGTGTCTGTCACCCGACGACTGGGCGATCCCGCTTTTCGTGACCCCCTTTGCCATTGATACCCATCGCAGCACCCCGCATCCTAACGGGATTACCCACATAACCGACATCGATTTTGCGGCCAGTGAGAAGACATTAAGCATTTGTAAGCACGTTGGTGTCGACGGCGGCCTCACCTGCCGTTCCGGCACAGGCACGATTGATTTGGAGTTTGCATGAGAGGGCGCGATATCGACCGCAACAGTGTGTTGAAGCATTACGAAGGCACCGGCCACCTGGCCCGAAAAAGCCTGTGCCAGGAACTGTTCGAATCATCCGAGATTTATTCGGACCATGTAGCTGTCATCGCTGACGACGCACACCTGACCTACGCACAACTCGAGCAATCACTTTGTGTGTTCACCGAGGAGCTACGAGAAAGCGGCCTCTCGCCAGGAGACCACGTGCTACTGCAACTGCCAAACACCGCAGCGTATGTGGTGACTCTGCTTGCGCTGATGCGCGTGGGTGCTATCCCAACCCTGCTGCTTCCCGCGCATAGAGAGGCCGAAGTTGCAGCGTTGTGTGAGTCTTTACACCCAGTTGCTTATATCGGTGGCCGCGACCATCTCGGTTTTGACACCGTAGCCATGGTAGAGGCTATGGGACCCGGCGAGCTCGGACTCAAAGAACTGTGGGCCGATAACGGACCCACGCACGACAAGGAGTCCTCGTACCGAGTTCTGCCAGGTCTCTTCACTGCCCCGATTTCTACCAAATGTTCTCCGCCTACTAAGTGGCCGGATCCACGCAGCGTTGCGCTGAATCTTTTGTCTGGCGGAACCACGAACATGCCAAAAATAATTCCCCGGGTACATGAGGCGTATGCATATAACACCCGTGCGGCGGCACAGTGCTGCGGCGTCGGGCCAGATACGGTATACTTGGCGGTTCTATCTACCTCTCATGATTTCGCCTTAGCTCAGCCCGGGATTCTGGGCACCTTGCTTTCGGGCGGCACTGTGGTTCTGTGCACCAGCGCAGCCTTCGATGAGGCGTTTCCGGCCATTGCGACCCACGGGGTCACGCTGACTGCACTAGTTCCTGCGGTAGCCCAGGTGTGGGTGGAGGCCGCAGAGTGGTTTCCCGCAGATTTCTCTTCCTTGGAGCGAATTATCATTGGCGCAGCGGCGCTTAACGACGGCTTAGGTGAGGCAATACAGGATCGTTTCGGTGTGCGTATCCACCAGGGTTATGGCATGGGTGAAGGCATCACTACGTTCACGCGTATTGATGACCCTCCAGCGGTGATTCTTGGCACGCAAGGTCGTCCCATCTCTGATGCTGACGAGTTGGTAATCGATGGCCCGGGAGGCGAGCCGGGAGAGATACTAGAAAAGGGCCCTTATACTTTCTTCGGCTACGAAGGAAACCGCGATACCCCGGACTGTTTCACCGAGGATGGTTTCTTCCGCACCGGTGACCGTGGCTACCTTACCGAGGACGGCAACCTGGTGCTGTGCGGGCGCGTGGTTGAACAGATCAATCGCCTGGGCGAAAACGTCTCCCCTTCTGAGGTCGAGACACTCTTGTCTGGAACTCCAGGCATTAGTGCTGCAGCCGTCTTCCCAATGCCAGATAGAGCACTGGGAGAGCGCACCGTTGCAGCCATCGTCGCCCAACCAGGCGTTAACCGCTCCGCCATTCTGGATGATTTCCTCACCCGAGGCGTAGCCCGATACAAGGTGCCGGACCAGGTGATCACTGTCGACGAAATTCCACTGATCAACATAGGCAAGGTCGACAAGAAAAAGCTGCGTGCTCTCGCGGCAGCGCAATTTACTGACCGTGAATCCGAACAAAGCTGAGAGGACAAGACCATGATCAAAGAGGAACAAATTCGCGAAGAACTCCTCGCCTCGCTCCACCAGATCCTCGGCGAAGATGCCGAAATCGGCATCGACGACAACCTGCTCTCCCACGGCCTGGAGTCACTTCCAACAGTCCGTCTGCTCGCTGATTGGATGAAACAGGGACACCGCGTCTCCTTTGGAGATTTCATGCGCGCCCCAACGGTAAGGCAGTGGGCGAAGATGCTTGTAGAATCCACACCAAACCACAGCACTGACGCCATTGAGTCCCCCAAAGATGGGTTTGCCGCTCCCATCGACGATTCCGTACCCTTTGACCTCACAGATGTCCAATACGCCTATTGGATTGGCCGCAATTCCTCGCAGCAACTGGGCGGGGTGGGCACCCACGGCTACGTAGAGGTCGAATCCCGCAGTATCAATATCGACCGATTGCAACAAAGCTGGCTGACGCTGCTACGTTCCCACCCGATGTTGCGCGCCTGCTACACCGAAGATGGCAAGCAATATGTGCTGCCAGAGCCGCCCCACCCCACCATCCTCGTTCATGACCTCACCAAGATGGACGAGTCCACGCGCGAAGAAGCTCTGCTATCCACGCGCGAACGCCTTTCGCACCGACTGTTGGACATAGCTACCGGCCATGTGGTATCTTTAGAAGTCAGCCTCCTCCCTCAGGATGTAGCAGTTATTCACTTCGATATCGACCTGCTTGTGTGCGATGTGCAGAGTTTCCAAATTATCTTGCACGACCTCGCCCACCATTACGCCACCGGTGAAGCCCCCGACGCCGACCCGTCGTGGAGTTTCGCTCGCTACCTCGCTGGACACGCTCGCGAAGGCGTCGCCGATATCGACCGTGACCAGGCATACTGGCGCAATCGCCTCTCCGAGTTGCCGGGTGCCCCAACCTTGCCGATGAGCCACGGCACCAACGAGGAACAAGCACACCGGTTTGTACGCCGCAGTCGATCATTCGATTCGGCAACTTGGTCGCGCTTGCGTGAGGTGTGTGAACACCACGCTACTACCCCAGCAATGGTGTTGCTGACCGCCTACGCCCGCACCATCGGCCAATGGAGCGAGAATAAAAAATTCCTCATGGCCGTACCTCTGTTCAACCGCGGTTCAGACACAGCGATAAAGAATGTCGTCGCAGACTTTACCGCCCTGACACTCACCAGTATCGATCAGTCCACACGCCGCACTTTCAGCGAGGACCTCAAGGATATACAGGCCTCTTTCTATGAGGATTCGTCACATTCACAGTATTCGGCGGTGCGGGTGCTGCGAGACCTACGTGCTTCCAGAGGTGAGCAAGTTTTGGCTCCCGTGGTGTTCTCCTGCAACCTGGGAGACCCACTGGTTGGCCAAGAGTTTATAGATACCTTCGGAGAGATTAGCTACATGATCTCCCAGACCCCCCAGGTGTGGATTGACCTCCAAGTCTTCACCACCGTCAACGGCTTCCTAATCGTCTGCGACGCAGTTGAACAGTTGTTCCCCGAGAAGATGCTGGACGATCTCTTCGCCACCCTAGTGATGGAGATTGACAAGGCAATCACCGACGATCTCTCGCATTCAGACCCGGTAGAGAGCCCAGGAGCGCAGGCCCGTCGAGCGTCACGTGCCGAAGTTGCCTCTTGGCGGCTGCCTGACACCACCCTTGTCGATGAGGTGATTGCCGCTGCACGGTGCCACCCCCAGGCCACGGCCATTCGCAGTGCAAGCGGCGACGTTATTACCTACCAAGATTTGGAAGAGCAAGCCACCACCATCGCCTCTGCTTTGGTGAATTCCGGGGTTGGGCGAGGCGCTTTGATTGCAGTGATGGTGGAGCGTGGTCCTCGCCAGATTATTGGTGCGCTAGCCGCGATGATGGCGGGCGGAGCATATGTACCGGTGAGTCTACAGCAACCGGAATCTCGTATTGCCGCTCTCTTGGGGGCAAGCCAAGTAACGCATCTGATTACTGACCGACCCGATAAGGTTCTGAGCGAAACTGCAGTTCAGGTAGTAGATTTCACGAGCGCTACCGGCACAGCCAATCTTCCGCAGCTGCATCCACAAGACCCGGCCTATGTAATCTACACCTCTGGGACCACTGGAACACCAAAAGGAGTCGAGATTTGCCACGGTGCTGCATGGAACACCATTAGCGAGATCAACCGTCGCCTGGGCGTTGGTCCGACAGACCGCCTACTAAGCGTATCTTCCTTTGATTTCGATCTCTCGGTGTACGACGCCTTCGGGCTCCTTTCTGCTGGCGGCGAACTGGTAACCATCCCAGATGATGCGCGCCGCGACGCCAAGAAGTGGGTATCGCTGGTGGATAGTTTAGGCATAACTATCTGGAATTCGGTGCCTACTTTGTTTGAGATGCTTTTATCTGCGGCTGATCGGACACCGGGCAAGCTCAGCAGCATACGCCATGTTCTGCTATCTGGCGACTGGATTGATACCAGCCTGCCTGAGCGCATGCGCACGGTTACCCCGCAGGCACACCTATTAGCTATGGGCGGTGCGACGGAGGCATCTATCTGGTCCAATGGTCTCGACCTCGATGTAGTGTCACCCGAGTGGACCTCAATTCCCTATGGTCGGCCGCTTGCCAAACAGATGTACCGGGTGGTGTCCAGCAATGGCCAGGACTGTCCCGATTATTCTGTGGGGGAGCTGTGGATTGGCGGCCTGGGCGTAGCTACACAATATGTCGGCGACCCCGGACTCACCGAAACTAAGTTCGTAATCTCGGAGGACTCACGTTGGTACCGCACAGGCGATATGGGCCGGTTCTGGGCCGATGGGACGATCGAGTTTTTAGGCCGCTCGGATAACCAAGTCAAAGTTCGTGGCCACCGCATCGAACTCGGCGAGATCGAGTCCGCGTGTGAAGCGTTGCTGCCAATAGAGCGTGCCGTGTGTATCACGCACCAAGGTGCATCATCGTCACCATCTTTGGTTACGTTTGCTCAGTTCACACCGTCACATGTTGCCCGAACTACTCCGGAGCAGTTTGCGACGTCATTGCGCGCCAAAGTCAACGACGTGCTGACCGAGGGCGACATCCGCACGTCCGTCGAGCACGATGAGCATTTACAGACCGCATATGCCTTCTCAGTGATGCGACGCTGGGAGGAGCAACTCACCGGCGTGGGGACCCCAAACCACCTCCGCGAACACCGTAATCGCTGGCAGACATGGCTAGGCAAAGCAGATGAACACCCGGCTACCGCAGACTTGCTTCTAGACGACGAGTCGTTCGGCGCGTTAGAGCGTTTTGTCACCCCCTTCGAGCAAGCCTTCGTAATGGCGGAGAAGCAGCGCAGTATCGCTGAGTTCATCCAAAGCCCAGATTCGATGTCGGTGGAGCAATTCCTCGCAACCCGTCCGTTGGGTCGGTTGGTTCACCGGGTCCTCGGCGCGGTTGTGCGTGAATGCAGTACCCACTCAACCAGCGAGCTCAAGATTCTTGAGATCGGGTCACGCCGGCCCGAGGCCTCTGCGGACTACGCGGCTATCGCGGGGACGAGCGCATACGTGCTCGCTGATCCCTATCGTCATCACCTCGAACATGCCGGACAACGTGTTGGTAACACCTTCACGTACCGCCAGCTCGGAGTCACTAGCACGCCCCAACCGACTCCTGGGGAGGCAGTGACGAAGGCGGACTTGGTGCTGTGCAACCAGACGCTGCACCAGAGCGAGGACATCGAGAAAACGCTCTGTGAGGCCTGGGGCCTCAGCGCCCCTGGAGCAACGATGGTGGTGGTAGAGCCCACTGCCCCCTCCCCGATGTCCGATATCACCGCCGCATTTATTGCCAACAATACCACGGACGCTCGGGCCGAAACCGGTACAGTACTACTCAGCGCCCGCAGCTGGAAAGAAATCCTGCAGCGCACTGGGTGGAAACCTGTAGAGCATGTAGAGATCACTAAAACGACGGCGCTTATCATCGCCGAACGCGCTAGTTCCAACGAATCGGTCACACTATGCGATTCTGACTATGCCAAGGCTACAAACCTACTGGCCACCCGCCTTCCGGAGTACATGCTACCGAAACGCATCCTGGAGCTAGCGAAGTTTCCACTCACCAGCAACGGCAAGATTGACCGCAAAGCGCTCACAGCATTAGTGCCGGAATACTTCGACAACGAGCCCGCTGTCACCGAACTTCCGCACACCGCCACCGAGAAACGGCTCATCGATATCTGGGATGAGCTGCTGCACACCAGCTCCAACGTGAACTCAGACTACTTTCGCTTGGGTGGTGATTCTCTCACAGCAACACGCCTGCGCCGTACCATCGAACAGTGTTTTGGCGTGGAATTTCCGTTAGAGAATATCTTTGACGTTCCGTTGCTGCGCGACATGGCCGCCCGAATTGACCAGATAGCCGAAGTCCCCCACCAGCAATCGGATCTTCCCAAGATTGTTCACGGGTCTGAACAGTACGCTCCGTTCCCGCTGACTGAGGTGCAGCAGTCCTATCTCATCGGCAGCTCTGGAGCCATCGAACTCGGCGACGTTTCCAGCCACTGTTACTTTGAAATGTCCACTGCCTGCCTAGACCCGGAGCGAGTGGAAGACGCGTTCAATGCCCTGATTAAACGCCATCCCATGCTGCGCACCGTCGTGTGTGAGGACGGATTGAGTCAGCGTGTGTTGCCCGAAGTACCACGCTACCGCATTGCCCTCATTCGCTCCGGCAACGCCGACAATGAGGATACTCTCGATGAAATCCGAGAGGAAATGTCCCGCCAGAAGTTTGATCCCACTCAGTGGCCATGCTTTGACGTGCGCTACGTAGCCGAGCCCGACGCGGGTCGACTGCTTTTAAGTTTCGATAACTTGTTTATCGACGGCTGGAGCATGTTCCACATTTTCCGTGAGTGGAAGCAGGCCTACGACCACGGCGTAGACAGTCTCGATCCGGCAATCCCCTATTCATTTAAAGACTATGTCGAAGCCACGATTGAACTGTCACACAGCGACATCCATAAGCGTGACCAAGCCTATTGGGAATCGGCAGTGGATACTATTTATCCTGCACCGCAGTTGCCGGTGACCGACACAAACGGCGCTAATACCTCGCAGTTTTGCCGCCACCACGCCCTGGTGGACGCTGCGAAGTGGCGCCGGATTAAGCAACGGGTACGTGAGGAGGGGATGACCGAAGCCGTATTCCTAGCCGAGGTATACGCCGAAGTCCTAGCGAGGTACAGCGATGAGCCGCGACTTAGCATCAACCTGACCCGGTTCGACCGCACTCGGTTCGCCCCCGAGGTTGACCACATAGTTGGCGACTTCACCAGCCTATCTATTCTCAGCGTGGATACCCAGTGTGCACCATCGTTCCGGGACCGCGCTGCAGCGCTACACAGGCGCATGTTCAGCAATCTCGATCACGGCAGTGTCTCCGGCGTGTCGGTGCAGCGAATGCTTACTAAGCAACGCGGTGCTCGGGTAACCATGCCGGTGGTCTTCACGTGTGGCCTGGGCGTCGTGGAGCACCCCGAGTCAGATCAGAGTCCTTACCTGGGCGTAATCGATCATGGCCTATCGCAGACGCCACAGGTATGGATGGACCTCCAGGTCTATGAACACGATGGTGGCCTGATGCTGAATATGGACGCGGTCGAGGCGATCTTCCCCGACGACATGGTGGCGGAGCTTTTCACCAGCCTTACAGCCACTCTCTCGCACCTCGCAGAGTCCCCTGAACTCTGGAACGCGCCCACCAGTACCATAGCTCCGACGACCAACGCGCCCACCGCAGATCGAATCAACGACACAGACCGGGAACTCCCCGGAGCGGATAAGAGCCTACTGGGGCTGTATCAGAAGGGACTTGCCGAGCATGGTGACAACCTCGCGGTGATAGACGCCACCACGCAATGGACATACGAGCAACTCAATGAGCAGTCGGATAAGTGGGCCCAGCTTATTGCTGCAACTGACCCGGCGCCTGGTGATCTCGTTGGCATCATGATGGAAAAGTCCGCACAACAGATCGCAGCGGTACTAGGCGCAATGAAGGCCGGATGCGCCTACTTGCCGCTGAGCGTGGACCAACCGGTGGGGCGTAACACTTCCATCATCAACGATGCGGGTGCATCCATTGTTGCGATGGACCATCCGGACGATGATTTCGCTGCGTTAGCCGAGCACTGCACAGTCATCACTCTGGCCGATGTCGCCCGGCATCGGCCAGGTGACCAGGCCTTAAGCGAATCGAGTCCGACACCCAGCTCGCTTGCGTACGTCATCTACACGTCTGGTACGACGGGCACTCCCAAAGGAGTAGCCATCACCCACGAGTCGGCGGTCAATACGATTGTCGATGTCAACGAACGCCTCGGGGTGACTCCGACCGACCGGATATTGGGGATTTCAGAGCTAAACTTCGATCTATCGGTATACGACATCTTCGGGATGTTCGCGCGGGGTGCTACCTTGGTGTTGCCATCTCCAGCAGACAAACGTGATCCGCAGTGCTGGGCAGATGCCGTAACTACGCACTCGGTGACGCTGTGGAACTCTGTGCCAGCACTTTTTTCGATGTACGTGGAACACCTCCGCGAACGGAGCCTCATTGGTTCCTCCGTACGGTCGGCACTACTCAGCGGAGATTGGATACCTGTAAATATCGCTTACCAGGTCAGCACCCTCTTCCGGGACTGCACAGTTTTCGCTGCTGGGGGTGCTACCGAGGCATCGATATGGTCAAACTGGTACGAGGTAGGCGTCGATGATGCCTCGCGTACCAGCATTCCCTATGGAACGCCGCTGGCAAATCAGCGAATGTACATCCTCGATGAGGCCCTGAACCCCCGACCCACGCATGTGCCGGGAGACCTTTACATTGCCGGACGTGGCCTGGCCATGGGGTACTGGAAGGACCCAGAGAAGACCGCAGCATCATTCATCACCCACCCCCGCACCGGCGAACGAATGTACCGCACGGGCGACAAGGCCCTCTACAATCACCTTGGTCACATCATCTTCCTGGGGCGCGAGGACGGTCAGGTTAAGGTCAACGGCTACCGCATCGAACTCGGTGAGATCGAGTCAACAGCACGAAAATTCAACGAACTCCGCGATTGCGTCGCTGTCAACGACCATGGCATTGTTCTCTACGTTGTTACGCATGAGGGCTTTAACATGGCAGCACTCAATAACCACCTCGCCGAGTCTCTCCCTGCCTATATGCGTCCACGCGTGATATCACGCATTGATGGGCTACCACGGTCTTGGAACGGCAAGATTGATCGCAAGAGTTTAGAAGGAAAAACCTTTGAACAACCACAAACAAGGGAACGCTCTCGTAATCACCGAGATTCGGGTATCATTACCATCTTGCAAGAACTCCTCGGGCCCAAGGAGATCAGCATCGACGATGACTTCTTCACCATCGGTGCCGACTCGCTCACGGCCGTGCGGCTTACTAACTCGATTCGTCGAGAAATGTCAGTAGAGATCTCCATACGTGACGTATTCAACCATCCAACGGTCCGAGAATTGTCCGACCTGATCGCCGACATCGTCGGCAGCGACGTAGAAGAAGGCGAAATTTAGAGTTCATGCCACACCTGTTTCACTCACCTGACAAGCCACTTGCCCCCAACCCAGTGCTACGCACAAGCAGCCTAATCTGAAAGGAAACATCATGCCCAGTACTCCCCACACCACCCCGAAAGATGCAAAAGCAGGACGGCTGAACATCACCGACCTGATGAACATCGGCATCTTCTTCGTCATCAACTTGGTAGCCGGCGTGGTCATCGCCTTCATCGGCATCACCCCCATCACCTACGTGATGATCACCAGCGTTCAGGCCCTCATCCTGGGCATCCCGATGATGCTGTTCTTGGCCAAGGTGCACAAGCCCGGCATGGTCTTCATATTCCTTCTTCTCAGCGGCCTCGCCAGCCTGCTGCTTGGTTTAGGCATATGGCCACTGCTGCTCAGCTTGGTCATGGCCGTGTTTGCCGAGTTAATTTTGCGCGCCGGCAAGTATACGAGCGCAATACACAGTGTGATCGCCTATGCCTTTATAGCAGTGTCACCCACCGCATCATATATTCCGCTTTTCTTCACCACTCGGCGCTACATAGAGAGCAGCGGCATGCAGACCAAATATGGTGCTAGTTTCGCGGATGGCCTCACCTCTATTGGCCAGATGACTTGGCTATTCCTCATCATTGTGATAGTAACCTTCGTCTGCGGGATCCTCGGCGGGATCCTCGGCCGGCGCATCTTCACCAAGCACTTCCAGCGAGCAGGAATCGCCTGATGTCGCCCACTTTGCCCGGATCAGGCACGCACACAGCGGGACTCCATCTGGACCCACGCACCACGGTGCTGGTCATCCTCGTGGTGTCCTCGGTGCTCATCTCACCGGCCGGGTCCAGTGGGGCGCTGGGCAGCATCGCCCGGTGGATGCTCATTGCCGTTCCCGGGGCACTTTTCCTCGCCTCCGGCATGGTGGCCGCTGCACTGCGATACGCACTCACCTTCGCGGTGCTCGCCGGCTTTCCTGCGGTGGTGGTACAGGCCCTGCCCGAGCGCCACATCATCGTGGACGTGTGCGCTACGTGGTTCGCAGGGCTTTCGCTCATCCTCCCTGGCATCACGTGCTGCTGGTACCTACTACGCACCGTCTCGGCCAGCGAATTCATGGCCGCGATGCAGCGCATGCGGAGCCCCGACGCCCTGACCATCCCCACGTCCATCATGTTCCGGTTCTTCCCGACGATTCTCGAGGAATACCGCGATATCCGCACCGCCATGCAGATGCGTGGCATCTCGGGCCTGCGCAACCCGATCGCTATGCTCGAATACCGCTTTGTGCCACTGTTGGCGTCCGTTGTGAGCATCGGCAACGAGCTGGCTATGTCTGCAGTGACCCGCGGATTGGGCTCGCCTCGCCGACGAACCACGCTGTGCGAGATAGGCTTCCGCGTAGGCGACGCAATAGTCATAAGCGTGCTCGTCGTGTCCCTGATCCTACTACTGGTAAATATAGTGATGCTGCCGTGATAAAGCTGCACGATGTGTCACTATCCTATGGTCAAAACACAGCGGAGCCGGTGCTGCACCACGTAAATCTCACCGTGGCGAAGGGCGAACTAGTTCTAGTGTGTGGCGAATCAGGCTGCGGTAAGTCCAGCCTGCTACGCCTGATAAACGGCGTGGCGCACACGTTCTGCGACGCCCAGATTTCGGGGGAGGTGCTGCTGGACGACGAAGACATCACTCATGCCCACCCACACGACATCGCCGAACGCGTAGGCTCAGTGTTCCAAAACCCCAAGTCGCAATTTTTCACGCTGGAAGTAGCCAGCGAACTCGCCTTTGGCTGCGAAAACCTCGGCGTGGCGCCCAACGAGATTCGACAGCGTATTGGGGAACTTTCCGCAGATTTCGGCATGGTTCATCTCCTCGACCGGCACCTGTTCACACTTTCCGGCGGCCAGAAACAAAAAATAGCATGCGCTTCAGTGGCCGCGATGCACCCACAGGTACTACTACTAGACGAACCATCATCAAATCTCGACCTCGCCGCCGTCGATGAGCTGCGCCGCATCGTCGCGCAGTGGAAGACACAGGGCCGCACCGTCCTGATCGCTGAGCATCGGCTTTCCTACCTAGTTGACATCGTGGACCGAGTGCTGGTTATGCAGGACGGGCAGATCGCTCATGATCTCAGCGGCTCGGAGTTTCGCACCCTAGACAAGGCCGAACTGTACCGCATGGGCTTGCGCTCAGCGCAGCAGGTCCCCGAGGTGACCCGCGAGCCACGCCCTTCAAGTGGCACGATGGTGCTCAAAAAGCTACAGTTCACCTACCCCAAGGCTACAGAGCCATCCCTGAGCATCAGCCACACGGAGTTGCCGCAAGGACAAGTCATCGGCGTGGTAGGACGCAACGGGGCCGGAAAATCTACCTTTGTGCGCGTTCTGACTGGCCTGGAATCTAAGGCCACCGGCGTGGTGGACATCAATAACCGCTCGCTCTCGGGTCCCCGGCAGCGCCTGCGCCAGTCCTATTTAGTAATGCAGGACGTAAACCACCAGCTTTTCGGGGAGAGCGTGGAGTCCGACGTAATCATCGGCACCAGTGGACCGGATGGGAAAAACGAAGCGCGCCTTACCGAGGTGCTTGGTGCACTTGATCTCGCGGACAAGCGGGCCCGGCACCCGATGTCGCTTTCGGGCGGCGAACGCCAGCGCGTGGCCATCGCCTCAGCAGTCCTAAGTGAGCGCGAGGTAATCGTCTTCGATGAACCCACCAGCGGGCTGGACCTGTGCCGCATGCACCGGGTGGCCCACCTGCTAGACGCCCTAGCCCGGCAGGGCAAGACCGTTTTGGTAGTAACCCATGACATGGAGCTGGTGGCGCGGTGCTGCGATCTTCTCCTGCGCGTGGAAAAAGGCCGCCTTACCGCCTGCGAACCGTGCGATGATCTCGCACTGGCGCGCACGGTGCGGTATCTACGCGGCCGCGACAGCTAGTCCCTACAGCTTCCAGCTGGTGGCGTCGCTCTTTTCACCCCAGAAGCTGCGGTAGCGTGGGGAACTCTCCATGAGTTCCTCGTGGTTGCCGATAGACTCCACGGTGCCGGAGGGACTCATCATCACAATCTGGTCCGCGTCGCGGATGGTGTGCAGCCGGTGCGCAATGACGACGATGGTGCGCTCGGCAGAAAGCGTTTTCATACCGCGCATCACAAGGTGCTCATTCTGCACGTCTAGAGAGCTAGTCGCCTCATCAAGCAGCACGATCCGCGCGTCCTTCAGTAGCGCACGAGCGATGGAGACACGCTGACGCTCACCACCGGAGAGATTCTGCCCGCCCTCGCTAATCAGGGTGTCAAACCCCTGCGGCAGCTGCCGGGCAATCTCGGTGACACCGGCCAACTCCGCTGCGCGGAGCACCTCCTCCCGCGTTGCATTGTGGCAGCCCAGGCGGATGTTTTCATACAGTGTGTCCTCGAAGAGGTACACGTATTGGAACACCATAGCCAGCGAATCCAACACCGCCCGGGAGCCAAGATCGCGAATATCCACACCACCGATACGGATGGTCCCCTGGTCAACGTCATAGAAGCGTGCCGCAAGTTTTAGCAAGGTGCTCTTGCCGCAGCCGCTGGGACCCACCAACGCAGTAGTAGTTCCGGGCGCCACGCGGAAACTCACGTCGCGGACCACTGGGGTGTTGGGTTCGTAGCCAAAGCCCACCCCATCGAACTCGATGCCATAGTCGCGTGGCGCCGCCGGAACCGCAGGCTCCGGCAACACCCGCGCATCGAGGATCTTTTGGATCTCATCTAAGGTATTGCGCGCGGATTCCAAGCCCTCGCCGTAGGGTATGCCCGACATAGCAACGCGAGCCAGGATGAACACCAACACAATGACGCCAATGTAGGTGCCTGCTTCTAGCCAGTGGTTGAGAAGTAGCACGGTGGCCAGGGCATCAATGACCACGGTACCGACCATGATGATTAAAGCCAGGCGACCCATGATCATCTCACCTGTCTTCTGGGTGTGCTGCTGGGCGCTAAGCTGCTCTCGAATCGAGGCGCGCACGGCGCGCTCCCCCAGCGAATCCGGCCCAGCCATGCGCAGCACCGGCTGCACCTGGGCGAACTCCAGCACCTCCGCGGCGCCGTGCTCGTTGCGCTCGCCCTTCTGGCGCTCTGCCACGCGGTACTGCCGCATTAGGCGGTTATAGGCGAACCATACCACGGCAGCCACTGCAACGGTAACCAGCCCCAGCCGCCAGTCCACGGCGATGAGAAACACGCAAGCCAAACCGGCCGAGGCAGCACCGTGCAGCATGGGCCGCAGCATCATTGCCGGCGCGTTAGCGGCAAACAGCGCACCGCTGGTGGCTACAACACCGATCTGGCCGGCGCGATCTTCTTCAAAATAGCCCAGGGGTAGCTGTGCCGTGCGATCGGCGATAAGCCGGTGGATGCGCAGCACGTAATCATGCCCCAGGTCCTGGGCAATAACCTCAGTGGGCCAGTCTGCGGCGGCGTAGACGAGGACGGAGATAATGATCCAGGGCAACCATGCTGCGGCCTGCGCGGGATCTTCGGTAAACAGCGTGTCCAAAAACAGTGCAATGAGGATAAGGCCAATGGCCAACGCCACCGCGGAAATCCCAATTAGCGTAAGGACCAGCACCAGACGGCGACGATCAGCCGGACTGCCCAGTGAATAGAGCGTGCGGATCATTATTTTTCCTCCCCTTGGATGCCCGCCTGCGCGGTTTGGTAGCGTGCCCACATCGTGGCGTAGCCCTTGCCTGCCGCCACTAACTCTTCGTGAGTGCCTGCTTCGGTGACCTCACCGTTTTCCAGCATGAGGATCCGGTCAGCGCCGGTGATCGTGTGGAGCCGGTGTGCGATAACTACTAGCGTGCGCCCGGCCACCAGCTCGGTAATGGCCCGCTGGATCGCGGCCTCGGAGTCCGGATCCGCAAAAGCGGTGGCCTCATCCAACACGAGGATCGGCGCGTCGAGCAAGATGGACCGGGCAATAGCCAGCCGCTGCTGCTCGCCACCGGAAAGCTGCGCGTCCTCTCCCACCACCGAGTCGTAGCCGCGCGGCAGATGGGTAATGCGCTCATGAATCTGGGCGGCGCGGGCGGCGCGAACCACGTCTGCGTCGGTGGCCTCCGGGTGAGCGAGGCGAATGTTATCCCGCACGCTCATCCGCATAAGGTAAGGGTCCTGGAAGACGAACCCTACCCTACGGTAGAGCTGGTCAGATCGGAGATCAGTACTAGGGACGCCACCAATGCGCACCGACCCCTCCGTGGGGTCTAATAGCCGGGGGATGAGCGCGGCTAACGTGGACTTCCCCGAGCCGGAAGGTCCCACCACCGCAGTGATGCTGCCGGCGGTAAGTTTTTGGTTAATGCCGGAAAGCACCGGGGTGTCCGGCACGTAGGAGAAGCTTAAATCTTTCAACTCAATTCCGGCGTTTGCAGGCTCCCTGCCGCCAGCAGCGGGCGGCAATACCGGGATGTTGAAGAACTCGGTGAGATCCGCCGCGGCAGCCTTCGCCTCCGAAAACATGATGTTAGTGCGCGAAAGCATAAGCAGAGGCGCGGCGATGTTGTTGATGAACAAAAACGCTGCCAGCACATCGGCCACTGGTACGCCCGCAGACGTGATGAGCCACGGGCTGGCCGCGGCTACCACCAGCAGGCCAAACCCGGTGGAGGTGAAGATCTTCATCAAAGCGGTGGGGTGTACGGTGGCGTGCAACCACTCGCGATAGAACCCACCAAAACTCCGGGAACGACTAAGGAAAATGCTCTCGTCGTAGCCTTCCGGAACAAACACCTTGATAACCGGGATGCCGCGCACCAACTCTACGACGGCGGCGTCTAGCTGCTTCTGGCTGGACTTAAATTTCTCCGCCTTTTCTTGAAACTCGCGCATCATAAACGGCATGGTGGCCACTGCCAACAGCAGTGGTACCAGGCCCAGCAGGCCTATCCGCCAGTCCACCACGAACATGTATCCCAGGCTCAATAGCGGTACGAGTACACCGGCCGAATAATCGTGCGGCGCGTGGGCGATGAGCTGGTGGATCTTGGTGACGTCGTCTTCGATGTAGGTTTTCACAGTCCCCGAAGGTGTCCGCGTAAACCAAGACAGCGGGAGCCTACCCAGCTTGGTAATCTGCTGCTGGCGTAAGTGCTCGCCCAAAAGGCCGTCGGCCTGGTGGCTTACCTGGAGGCTCTTCACGGTTGCCTGTCCATGTAGGACGGTGGCCACCATGAGCGCCGCGACTAGCAGCCACAGCTTTGACGCATCTATCGGCTCTCCCTGGAAGGACAGCATTACGGTGCGCACCAGCTCAACCAGCACGATTACCGGCACCAGCGACAAAAACGCCGCCAGCACCGCCAATAGCAGCGACACCGTGATCTGCCGGTGGGCAGGTTGAGATATTTGCCTAAATGTAATGGGTGGTTTTTGTTCGGTCATCGGGGCCTCTTTACTTAACAGTCACAATCACGCATTGTTCCGCGCTAACCAGGCAGTGTTCCCAGTAATTCCCGCTAGAAAACCGGCAAGCAGGTCGAGGAACTCGGTTCCAGTATCGAGCGGGAAGAAATGCCCACCCGGCAGGACCTTCAGTTCAAAACTACCGCTGGTAAAATTTTCCCACCGGGAAAGCATCTCTGGGCTGACAGCTGGGTCGCTATCCCCCGCCAATGCCAGCACAGGAGAGCGAAGCACCGTGGTTGCATGGTGAAAGCCCTCGTGTAACACATAATCGCGACGAATGTCAGCGAGCAGCAGCTTCATCACATCATCATTGGCAAGGATCTCAGGTGGTGTGCCACCTACCTTCTCAAACTCCCTGCGCAGCGCACCGAACCCCATTGACGAGTGGTATTCCCCAGGCACGGTTTCTCCGGGCGCCTGCCGTGCGGCCACCACCACGGCTTCCGGTATAGTGGGCCGATGCATCTGCTGCAGGCAGGCAGCAACCTGGTAGGCCAGCGCTGCCCCCATGGAGTGGCCGTACAACGCAATCGGCGCGCCCGCCGCCAGATCCACTATCTCGGTTGCGCACATATCGGCGAGCTTGTCAAAGTCGCTTACCCATTTCTCTCGGCGACGGGTTGCCTTTCCGGGAAGCTCCACCGGCACCACGTCAATGCTTGGGTTGACCCCCACCCATCCACGATAGACGGAAGCGCTGCCTCCTGCGTGATGGAAGCAAAACAAGAGGGTTCCAGTGCGATGTCCGGCCACAAACGGAAAGACTCCCTCGCAGCTGATTTCTGTCATTTTTCGCCTTTCGCTAGGTCGGACTGATTAAGCACGATTTCTACTGCTGCGACGGTACCCGGGTCTGTGGCAAGCAACTCGGGCATCCTGCGGGCTGCGGAGTCGTATGCTCCACTTACCAAATCGGCAATTCCGGCGGCCAGGGACTGGGCACTCAGTTCGCCTCGCTGGGCGTCAATATAGTTCGGCCCGGCACCGTTTCGACAAACTGCGTTGGCATGGAAGTGTTGGTCACCACCGAATGCAACCGCAAGGCACGGCTTGCCGGCGCGCAGGATCGCCCCGGTGGTGCCCAGTGAGCCGTGGCAGATGCCTGCACGGCACCACGGAAGCACAGTCGCGAACGGGACCCGGGCGACGGTGAGGATTCCTTCTCTCACACCAGGCTCATGATCGGGATCGACGATTATCGCCCGCAGACCATGCTCGATGCACGCGTCTCGAGTCCATCGTTGAAGGTCATAAACGCGATCTGAGACCATACTCCCAAAGCTTGCCAGAACCGGGGCCGAGCCGGCAGCCACAAACTCCTCGACTGCTGGGTCTAGGGCGAGTTCACTGTGGTGCGGGTCAAGCCACTCGCCAGTGACGTGAATGTGGTTTTTCCATTCCGGCGCCGGCGGACTCAACGCGGGACTGAATTGGTAGATCGTGGTTGGTGGAGAGGAGAGCGCTCGCTGACGCAGCCCCAACCTACGGCGCCATGCCGCTATCACTGGGCGCATCGCCCAAGCCATCAGAGTATTGGACATCCAGTGGGTGACCAGAGCTCCGACAGAGCCGTCCAGTTTTCGCGGATCCACGAGGCTGTAACGGAGGCAGGGTTCGGTAGGGAAAACCTGCACCCGAACGCTGGGGACTCCGCGTGCAGCCCCTAACAACCGAGCAACTTCACTGAATTGGGTGTACATGACCACGTCAACGCCATCCATGGCATGCTCTAACACATCGAAAACGTGGGCGTCAGATATCATCTCACGGATACCTAAGACAGTGTCCATCATGCCTTTACTATCGCCCAAAAGGCGCTTCATTAACGCCCGGTAATCACCGGGTAACTCGATGTAGTCCACCCCGTTTGCACGAAAACTCCCGCCGAATTCGCTAAACCCAGCCAAAACAAACTGGTGGCCACGATCTCGAAGTGCGACACCAAGGTGCGCAAATGGCAGCATATCACCCTCAGAACCCAGGACGACCGCGAGAACTTTCACAGCCGTCTCAATCCGTAATCCAACTAGGCCACTCAGGAACCCAAGACTCCCCCATGAGCTTATCTTCCGGGCCAATATCACGAATGACTCGGCACGGATTACCGGCTGCGAGTACCATGGGCGGAATATCTCTTGTCACAACACTGCCAGCACCAATTACTGCACCATGCCCAATCGTGACACCCGCAGTTACCGTGCAATTGCCACCAAGCCACACATGGTCTTGTATGGTGATCGCACCCCCGGTACACACCATGTATTGCCGCTCTACGGGGTCTAAGGCGTGATTGCCAGCAAAGAAGGAACACCATGGACCAACCATGACCTCATTGCCAAATGTCACCGGGGCCATATCAAGTACCGTCGTTCCTCGATTGAAGGTCACGCCATCTCCGACCTTGATTTTCGAGCCATATTGGACATGAAATGGCAGGAAAACCATTAAGCGCTCCCCCAGTTCACCAAGCAGGTCTGCCATCACTGCCTGCTTCTCCGCTGTTTGAAGTGGACGAAGCTGGTTGAGATCGTGACACTTCTCCGCCGCCTCCATCATCTCGTAATAGAGATCCGGGTCCTCAATAGGGCGGAAGGGCTGACCGCAGAGAATCTTATCTTCGATTTGCTCTCGAGAATCCATGGATACTCCTTTGTGCTTGAGAGGCGCGAGCCACAATACGAATTACGGTCAGCCACGCGGTTTGACCCTGACTAGTCGGAATACCCAGATTCTTAGCTCACACTTGGTAGCTTACAGGCCTTCGACTTAATTGTCAAGCATGCCATGCCTAATTATTGTCAAGCATGCCATGCCTAATTATGGTATGCTCAACTTTGCAGCAACCTGCAGCGTCGCCGCCGATCAGCCGACCTGTGCAGCCCTCTCCTGCGGGGCGCTGTGCACGACCCGGTGCCGCTAGACATACATCATTTTCTAAGGATTAGTTGGCACTACCCCAGGCGCTTGCTCCGTGGACCACAATCCATCGTTCGCGGGCAATAATCGGTTTTCCTTCTGCGGTAGGAGAATCGGTGCGCCGTCTAATAGACCGTTGACGTATATCCAGGGATGAATCATGAAAGAAAACCCCACCACGGCAACCGCTAGCGGTGACCCCAGCGCCACCGCAGTCCCCTCAACCAGCGCCCACGCAAAAGGCCGCGACCTGGTGCTTGATGTCCAAGATCTGCGATGTAGCCTGGGAAAAGTCAAGAAGCGAACGGAAATCCTGCGCGGTGTGACCCTCGCCATTCCGCGCGGGGGCATCCTCGCCGTCCTAGGCGCCAATGGTGCCGGCAAGACAACCTTGGTCAATGTCCTTTCCACGCTGCTGCCCGCCACGGGCGGAACCGCCATCATCGATGGCCACAACTTAGCCACGGATCCTTCCAAGGTGCGCGCTTCCATCGCGCTGACCGGGCAATACGCCGCAGTGGATGAGGAGCTTACCGGCAAGGAAAACCTCATCTTCTTTGGCCGCCTGGCAGGGCTTAAAGCTAGCGATGCGAAGGCCCGCGCCGCGGAACTTCTTGAGCGCTTCGATCTGGTTGGCGCCGCCGACCGCCTGGTTTCGGCATACTCGGGCGGCATGCGCCGGCGGTTAGATATCGCCGCCTCCCTCACTGTCCCGCCCGCGCTGCTGTTCCTCGACGAGCCGACCACGGGCCTCGACCCCGCCGCGCGCAGCTCCGTGTGGGATACCGTCCGCGGGCTGGCGGCCGACGGCACCTCGATCCTGCTTACTACCCAATACCTGGAAGAAGCTGACCAGCTCGCAGACCGCGTCGCCGTGCTCGCCGGAGGCAAGGTGCTCGACGAAGGCACCCCCGCCGAGCTCAAGGACCGCTATGGCACCACGGTGTGCCTCATCACGATGTCTAGCCCGGACGATGCCGCACGCCTCACCCACACCTTGCAAGAACACCGCATCGACTGCCGCCAAGAGGACACCGTATTGCGCGTCGATGCGCCCGATGGCCACCGCACCCTAGTCCGGGCGCTGGCCTTGTGGGATGGCGACGACACCTCGGTCGCGGACGTCTCCTTGGTTCCGCCCTCCTTGGACGATGTCTACTTCGCTATCGCCGGGTCCGGCGACATCGCGCAGCAGGCTCCCCACACCGGTGGAGGCTCCCAGTGAACGCGCTCGGAGCAGTCGCTGCCTCGTGGCACCGCAATGTCCTGCGCACCGTCCGCAACAAGGCCGTAATGGTTTCCGCCGTGGCAATACCCAGCCTGTTCATGGTCATCTTTTACGCCAC
The DNA here is from genome assembly GCF_001814395.1 of Corynebacterium sp. HMSC059E07. Taxonomy (NCBI): domain Bacteria; kingdom Bacillati; phylum Actinomycetota; class Actinomycetes; order Mycobacteriales; family Corynebacteriaceae; genus Corynebacterium; species Corynebacterium sp. HMSC059E07. The sequence goes on along the minus strand of NZ_KV816268.1, from coordinate 2,074 downwards.
CTTCGCCAAGGCTTCGACGGAACTCGGCATCGATTACGCCGCCTTCCTCCTGCCCGCCGGCGTTATTCAGGCGATTGTGTTCGCCGCCGGGGGCTCCTCCTTGGCGATTACGCGTGACGCCGAAAACGGCATCCACGACCGCATCCGCGCCACCGGGACGCCCGCCTGGGCCACGGTCGTCGGCCGGCTGCTGGCAGATCTCACCCGCGCCGCGTGGTCGTGCAGCATCGTCGTCCTCACCACGATCCTGCTCGGTGCCCGCTACGCTGCCGGACCGGGTCGTATTATCCTTACCATCGCCCTTTTCGCCGCCCTCACCATCATCCTCTCCGCGTTTATCGATGGCTCCTGCCTGTTGGCCCCCAAGCCCACCTCGGCGTCCTTGCTCTTCCAAAACCTCGTGCTGGTCATGGTGATGTTCTCCACCGCATTCGTGCCTGCGGATGCGCTGCCCGGCGGCATTGGCCCCATCATCCGGCACGTACCGCTATCTCCCATCTTGGACACCGCCCGCAACCTACTAGGTGGCGCTGCCCTGGGGGCGCGCGGAGTCGAAGCACTGTGCTGGCTCATCGCCATGACCGTCGTTGGCGTATGGGGCTTTATCACCGCTTTCCAGGGGAGGAAACATGACTAACCACACCACCGCCACCGTGTCGCACGACACCACCTGGCTGTCCACTGTCGCCACGCATTTTGGAAGGCACCTGCGCGCCGCCCGCCGCGATAGCGCGGTAATTACCAATACCGTGGCTGGTCCCGTTTTGATGTTCCTGGTCATGCGGTGGCTGTTTGGCGACCTCATGGCGGCCTCGCAAGGCTCTGCCACGCTCGACGCGTTACCGCTTACCATCGCGCTCATCCTTTCCAGCGAACTGATGAATGGCACCTCCGCCGCCGCGCAGATAATTAAGGAACGCCAACGCGGTATCACCACCCGCATCGCGACCACGCGCTACGGCACCAGCCCGGAGATCTTCGGCCGCTGGTGTTTCGATTCCTTACGCAGCCTTATCTCCGGCTGCGCGGTGCTGCTGGCTTCCGTGGCTTCTGGCCTGCGTATTCACACGCTGGCCGGGTTTGGCTGGGTGCTGTTAGTCATCATCTTCGGCGCGGTGGTGGCCGCCTCGCTATCGGCCATGGTGGGCGCGATGTGCGCCACCCCGGAGGCCGCCATTGGCCCGGCCCCCATCATCATGGCGGCCATGGCACTTAACGGCGGCCTCGTGCCCGTGGAGCAATTCGCTGGTGTGGTTCAACCCATCGCCCGGTGGAATCCGCTTACCTTCGCCGCCCGCGCCGGCGCCGCCATCGACGGCACGCCAAGCGCCGAAATCCTTGCCACCGGCCAGCCCGGCACCGCAGTCTGGGCTTTCGTGGCCTGGATGGTAGCACTCACCGTAGTGCTGCTAGCCGCCGCAGCTGCGTTCCGCCGCCCCACCATGTCGTAAATAGCGCCGGTTAGCGCGACAGTGCTACTTGTCGCGCGGCGGCGTCCCCAGCGGCGCGGTAGCGCTACTTGCCGCGCAGGGCGCGCCGCCGCGATAAAGAGCTGCGAATCTTTACCCGCGGCCGCGCTAAGGCGGGTAGTGTCGCCGCCGGTTACCGGCAACCAGGCGGCCTCGCCCGGGGCTAGCTCCAGGTCGTTTACCGTGACCACACCAGAAGTAGCCAGGGCGATGGCCGGTCCGGGAAGCTGCGTGGAAACCGTGGTGCCGGCGGGCAAATCGTAGCGGGTCACCGCAAACTCCTGCACCGGCAGCGGGTACTCTACTACCGTCGCGGTGTTGGGCGCGGCATCGGCAACAGCGGCGCTCTCCGCGCCTGCACCATCGCCCAGGGAGGTGTTCCTATATAGTTTGTCAATTCCGTGGGTGAGTTTGTTGGGGGGTGTGAAGGGTTTCTGCTTTTCCTTGTGGATGTTGTTTTCGGGCACGGTGAGGAGCCGATTGGGCTTGCTGCTCAATCGGCTTGGATGGGGGCTGTTGGTTCTAAGCTGCTGTGGCCTGTTGGACTGTGGAGATGTCTCGGTAGAGCTCGCGGACCTGACCCCCGGAAAGTAGACACGTCGGGG
>NZ_KV816267.1:0-688 GCF_001814395.1 Corynebacterium sp. HMSC059E07 | reverse complement strand
GGGACAAAGGCACGCGGTGAAATCCCTTCAATGCCCATCATGCGCATCCGCTTCGCCACAGTCTTACGGTTAAGCGAAATGCGGTAGCGCTCGGCGAGCTCTGCGGTGATCCGCGGAGCACCATAAACCTCATCGGAGTCTTTCCAAATCTGATGAATCTTTCGGTCAACATCATCGTAAAATGCTGCCCGATCATCTTTTCCGGATAGTCGTTTCTGTTGCGCATGGGCCCATTTGTAGTATCCAGACCGAGACACTTTTAATAGCCGTGCCATGCGTTTGATGCTGTAGTTTGCCTTCTCCTGCTGCATTAGTTCGAACTTTTCTGCTCGCGTTGCTTCGCGGCGAAGAAGGCTGTCGCTTTTGACAAAAACTCGTTATCCATCTTTGCTTCAGCCAACTCACGGCGCAGACGAGCATTCTCAGCACGAAGATCAGCCTCACTCATCCCATCTGAGGCTCCTCGGCGTTCACGCTCGAGTTTGACCCACCGGCCTAAAAGCCCGGCGGAAACACCAATCTCTTTAGCCACATGGGCAATCGGGCGCTCTGACTCGATTACCAGGTTCGCGGCCTCACGCCGGTACTCAGGCGTGTACTTCTTGCGCTGTTGACTCACAATGAACATCCTCTCTTACGGACACAAGATCCGTACAAATAGGGTGTCCACTAAACGAGGGTAACCTCA
>NZ_KV816266.1:0-5486 GCF_001814395.1 Corynebacterium sp. HMSC059E07 | reverse complement strand
TATTTACCAATACAGGTGCGCATATTTACCAATATTCGACTAGTTATCCACAGGGTTTTACCTGCACGTTTACCTATTTTCCCAGGTGGCTTATAACTATATCCCTGTAGTTCTATATCCCCACAGGGGATCCACCAATCAACACCACCAGAAGCTTAAGACCGAAAGGCTCCCGCCTCACCTTCGGCTCGTTGGGCTGCCGCCCAAATCGCAAGCGATTTGGTTGCCACCAAAACACCCCACCACAACCGCAGTCCTATGACCCTCCACGTATCCTTGTGTCTTCTAGACTGTCTTGGAAAAGAAAAGAGCGGCAAAGAATCAGAAAAGGTAACTAAGTGCCCCAGGGGCGCTACACAGAAAACAGTGCTGCCGTTATGTTCGATAGCGTTTAGGCTTCCATGTCGGTATGGGACTCTAGGCTTGGGGCCATGGGATTTTTAGAAAACCTCCTCAACCGCTACACCCCACGCACGCCGGGCAAGCCGGTCTTTGCCGTTATTGACACTGAAACCACCGGCTTTAACAAGCGCTACGACCGCATCATTGAAATCGCTGCCGTGCGCGCAGACAGCCACTTCAACCCCGTCGACTCCTGGCACACACTGCTTAATCCTGACGGCAAGGCCATTAAAAACTCCCACATTCACGGCATTACCAACGACATGGTGGCAACCGCCCCAACGTTTAGCGAGGTATATGGCGACTTCACCAGCTACATCGACGGCATGCAACTATTCGCGCACAACGCACCGTTTGACTCAAAAATGATCGTTGCTGAGGTCGACCGCATGACCGGTGGAGACGATAATGAGGACGAGTTCTTCCCCTTCATTGACACCATTGACCTTGCCAAGCAAATACTCGACCGTGGCCCCTACAACCTACCGGCACTCCTCGACCGCCTGGGACTGGACAATCCTGACGCGCACGCAGCAGTAGCCGATGCGACCGCCACAGCGAACATGCTCCACGCCCTCTTCGGGTCTCAGCGCAGCGAAATTGGCCGCAAGATTTTGCGTCAAGGCGAAGTATTCCGCACCACCAACACCTGGTGCACAAGTCACGCCACCCCACTGCTCCCCCGCGAAATATAGAAACCCACCAGCACAAACACCAACCACGGCAGTCCATGCGAACGACTACGCAGATTTCTGCCCGCAGTAGAGAAAGGTAGCTACGTCCCCAGCGTGGGAGTATTGCGAAACCTCCGCGCGCACATTAGCCTAAGACATGACAGCATGGTTCGTCCCTGACCCATCGCTGCACATAAAAATAACCCCAACCGACTGCGAATCGGCTGGAGTTATCGGACCTAAAGGCCCATGTGAAGCATCGCCTCAACGAGCTTCACGATTGCGGTCGCAAGAACTATGACCTTGGTAGCCACATCGAGCCAGTCAAGCTTGGTGGCATCAAGGTCTTTTCTTTTGCGACCGGGCGTTTCCAATGAGTGTCTACCCATCGGTCACCTCCCTAACGTCGTAGAGTTGTCCACTCGCCGACTAGGCGCGCAGAACAGCCCACGTACACGCGCGGACCTAACCGCGCACCGACGAGGAAGTCACGCCCACGCCCCACCACAGGTGGTGGGGCATGATTGTGAACCGGCACTAACGTTAGCAGTAACGCTGGACCGAAAAGGGGCCGGTGGTCTCCGCAGAGAAGTAAAAGGCAGACAGCATCGAATTCCCATGCAGCCAGCCCAATCTGCGCATATTTACGCATACGAACCCCGGTCAAGTTGCGCTGATTTACCGTTACGGCTGCGTCTTTTAGGCGTTTTTCAATGCTCGATACACGGTAGGACGGGTGACCCCAAACTCTCGCGCTAGTGCGGCTTTCGACTCCCCTGCCAGCACACGCTGCTTAATCTCCACTACTTGCTGCGGGCTAAGAGCAGGCTTGCGCCCTTTGTATTTGCCGGCCTTTTTCGCCAACGCAATCCCCTCCGCCTGGCGCTCACGAATAATAGCCCGCTCAAACTCCGCAAACGAACCCAAAATACCTAGCATTAAATCCGCACGCGGGTCACTAGCACCCTTCGAGAACGATAGGTTCTCGTGCAGGAAAGTAACAGTCACACCCTTGTCGGTGAGCTCATCAACGATGCCACGCAGATCCGTTAGAGATCGGGCGAGGCGATCAATCGACGAGACGACGAGCTCGTCACCATCGCGCACATACGCCATACACTCGACAAGCCCAGGGCGGGCAGTCTTCGTGCGGCCGGAAATCTTATCTTCAAAGAACCGGTCAATCCTGCCGGAAGCATTGAGTAGTTCTTTCTGGCGCTGATTATTCTGCTCCACCGTCGAAACACGGATATAGCCCACCCGCTGCCCACGGGAGCCGGAGTCGTTGGCCATTAGTCTTCGCCCCGCGAGGGGTTAAAGGCAGCATTCTCCTGTTCTATGACCGCATCACGATAAGACTCGATTGCATCCGAGAGGGCATAAAGCTGAATACCGTCGAGGGCATCAGCGTCAGCGAGCAAGGATTGCACAATCCTGCCCAACGCCTGCTGCCCCGACGACAACCCACCATGCAGTTTTTTCACCCGCGCCAACGCAGGCACTGCGTCAATATGACTTTCAACATGGAAACCATCCGGCGACAACACCACAACCACCACTCTCTGTAAACCTAAGACCTAGACCCTGCTGTACATCTGTAAAACAATTCCTGAATCTACCCTATTTTACGCGCAACTTGCTGGCATGGATGCCCGTAAAACTAGGGTGTACCCCAGGTGCCCCTACCAGCGGCCGCAGTTGAAGGCTTCACCTACCAAATGGTAAAGTTAGCTATATGCGAACCAGTCAGCGCTCCGAGATCCTGGAAGCTGCCCTCCGCGTCATGAACGCAGCGGAGGGTGGCGACATTACCCTTGACGCAGTGGCCCACGAGGCCGGGCTCACCAAACCGGGATTGCTATATCACTTCCGCAACCGCGACGTACTGCTCGCCGCGATCGTCGACCACGCTGCGGCCAACGTCGAGAACGACATGACTGCCACCCTTGGCAAGCCCCTCGAGAACGCCAACGCCACCGAGCGGCTCCTGAGCTACGTTCACGTCGCCGCCCACGGGGCCGCCAAGCGCGCCGAGTTCATCATCTGGGGCCAAGCGACGTATCGGCCCGAACTCACCGAACCGTGGACTACGCGGATGGGCCGCTGGCTCGAACTCCCGGACGATCTCGACGCCGCCACCCGAGCCAGGCTGACCACCGCCCGACTCGCCGCCGACGGACTCTGGGGCGCCCAGGCCACAGGTGTGTCCACCCTCCACGGCGCGGATCTCGAAGCCGTCGTCTCCAGCATTCGCTCCCTGATCGAAGGAACAACCCCATGAAGCAGTGGTTCCTGCTCGCTGGCGCCATCACTACCGAAGTGGCGGCGACGCTGTCTCTCAAGGCGGCGCTCAATCACCCATCCTGGTACATCGTGGTTGCTGCCGGATACATCGGCACTTTCGTCTTCCTCACCTTCTGCCTGCGCGAAGGAATGCAGATCGGCGTCGCCTATGGCATCTGGGGAGCCAGCGGGGTCGTGCTCGCCGCCGTGCTATCCGCCGCGATTTTCGGTGAACCTCTGACCGCTGTGATGGGTCTTGGAATGGTTGCGATCATCAGCGGTGTCCTCACCGTCGAACTCGGCTCCCAGAAAGCTCAGCAAACCGCAGCCCAGGAAGCAGGAGTCAACTCATGAGATGGATCTTCCTCGCAGGCGCCATCTTGTCCGAAGTCGTCGCGACCATGTCGCTACGAGCCTCCGACGGTGGCCGGGTGAAGAAATGGTTCATCGGCGTCATCGCGGGGTATCTCGTGGCGTTCGTCGCCTTAAGTCTCGCCTTGGCCGACGGCATGGCCCTTGGCGTCGCCTACGGCATCTGGGCAGCATCCGGCGTAGCTCTCACCGCGATCCTCGCCCGGGTCATCTTCCACGAACCCCTCACCCGAACCATGGCCCTCGGCATCCTCCTCATCGCCGTCGGAGTTCTCACCGTTGAACTCGGCGCCAACTTGGCGAACTGACGCATTTCCGCAGGTAAACCAGGCAGATTGGTGTGCTGCACCACGAGGCGCACAGACAAAGGCTCCCCAATGAGCGCCTGTGGGCCTAGCGTTGTGGATGTGATCACCTGTGTCGTCCACTACACCATCGACCCCGACCAGATCGCAGCCTTTGAACAGTTCGCCCGCGCTTGGATGCGGCATGTCGACGAACACGGCGGCACCCACCACGGGTACTACCTACCCGCGGAAGGTGTGAGTGACCGTGCGGAATCCCTGTTCAGCTTCCCCAGCCTGGCTGCCTACGAGCAGTACCGCACCTTGTTCGGCACCCACTCGGACTTCATCGCCGCTGACCGGATTCGAGACGAGTCCGAGTGCGTCCTGCGGTACGAGCGCACCTTCATGCGGCCGCTCCTACCCCAGGGACACTGAAAGGGACTCCGGCAGCACGCTCGGCACAACCCACAACGCCGCAGGTCAGCGCGTACAGATGGGTGTACCCGATTGCGAAGTGGATCTAGCGGGCTCTAACCCGGAGGGGTAGGCGATTCCACATCCTTAAATATAGGGGTGCGGCACGGAGTGTCGTCGATAAATAACCATTTGATGCGCGCGTGCGGAATTAACAACGAAATACCGCTAAAACAGACAACATATGGGGTGCACAGAAACACATATAAGTTCTGCGGAAAACCTATAGGGTGCGTCGCTAAAAACCGCTGTGCGCGAAAAACATAAAGGGTTTACGGACCCGGTCCCAGACCCCTCAATACTCTGAGCCGGAAGAATGGAAAGTGGAAGGTTGATGTATCCCCACTATTTATTTTTTCCGTTTTTCGGAGTACATCGGGAGCTACAACTGCGGACCAGCTCTGTGTGAACTAGATGAGAAGGCGCAGCAGCGAATCATCGACGCTGGACAGTTGGTGCTGCGGGCACGCGAGCGGCACCCCCAGCGGTCACTCGCGGAGCACTACAACCCGTTATCGATGGACCCAATTCTGCTCAAGGCTCACAACAACTTGGACCGGGAAGTCGATAAGGCTTTCGATGTGGCACGCAAACTCACCAACGAGCGCCAGCGCCAGGAGCTACTGTTCGCCAGCTACGGGGAGTTGGCGAGGGGCTATGTCTCCTCGCTTTCATCAAAATCTAAACCACCAGCAGGGTCGTTCCCCGTGCGGGTGATTTTGATCGGTCCCGCTGCTGGGTGTAGAACCCTGTCGCTGGCAACGCCGGGAACTATGACTGTGCCCGACGAGAACACGTCACTGCCATAACGCGGCTCACGGTAGACGAACATGGGTCGTTCACTACTACTGGTGGATTTCGGTTTTGGTGGTGGGGGGATTACCGCCGCCGGCCTCGATTTTTCCGTTGAGGAGGGCGTTGACTACTTCCCGATTGTGAAATGGGCCGATGGCGCGGTGAAGAGGAACCAGTCACCTGGAAGAGATCGATCCAG
>NZ_KV816265.1:0-2646 GCF_001814395.1 Corynebacterium sp. HMSC059E07 | reverse complement strand
TGTCGATTTGGGGTAGTTGGTACCGCGAGTCCGCGTAGTTGGTACCGGTGTTCCGCGTATCCGGTACTGCAAGGGGGTTTCTTTCATAGTTGATGTTGGCGGCACCACGATCCGGTGGTGTTGCGTCAACTTCTACTTGGAAGGAGCTGGTCCTTGTGGCCAACTTCAAACAGATCATCGCGATGTGCCTTGATGGTGCTAGCTACGCGCAGATCACACACGCATTGGGATGTTCACGACGAGAAGTATCCCGAGCAAAGAAAGTCATCAACGATGAGGAACTAACTCTAGAGCGTTTCCGTCAACTTCCACCTGGATGGTTCGATGATCGATTCAGCGACGGCCGGAGTAAACGGACGATGGCCTACGACCAGCCTGATTTTCACGCTCTTGCACGCAAGCTGAAAAGTACAAAGCATGTGACCAGGCATAAGCTGTGGATGGACTACGTGTCGCAGCCGTGTCCGACGGATAAGACAAAGTACCAGTACTCCCAGTTCTGCAGTGGGCTCAATGAGTTTCTGCGTGCCAATGATCTCGTTGAAGTTGTCACCCATGAGCCAGGTCAAGAGCTTTATGTCGACTGGGCCGGTGACAAAGTGCCTGTAGTAGATCAGGCCAGTGGTGATACAGCGTTCAAGGCGTCATTGTTCGTCGCGGTCAGCCCATACTCAGGGCTGATGTACGTCACGGCCGCTGCGAACGAGAAGATGCCGTCGTGGATTGAGTGCCATGTTAAGGCGTTGAACTATCTTGGCAAAGTACCAGCGGTCATCGTGCCAGATAATGCTTCTACGGCGACTTATCGGCCAAAGAAGACCTCTACATACCGGATGGTCACTGACCGCTACGCAGCGTTTGCTGACTATTACGGGGTCACGATTGTGCCGACTAGGCCCGGCAGGCCTCGTGACAAGGCAGCGGTAGAGCGTGCCGTGAAAATCACTTACACCAAAATCCTGGGTTACTTCAGCAACGAGGTCTTCTATAGCCTTGATGAGCTTAATGAGGCGATCGCTGACCGTCTTGCTGATATCAACAGCGCAATGACGCGGCCTGATGGCTCAACACGGCGCATGCGCTTTGATAAAGAAGAGGCACCAATGATGCGGGATCTTCCGCCGACGCCGTTTACGGAAGTGTCTTATAAGAGGCTCAAAGTCGACCGCAATTGGCACATCACCTGTGACTACCAGTACTACTCAGTGCCATTTCAGCTGGTGGGAGAATCGGTAACAGTCAGGCTCACCCCGCAACTAGTAAGCATCTTCAACGGGGAGCAGCTTGTTGCTGAACACACGCGCCTTCACGGATTCAAATACCGGTATTCCACCAACCCTCAGCATGGCCCATGTGGCGACGATGAAGGCCACAAGGCGCTTACCCGTGATGAGCTCTTGGCCTGGGCCTCGTCGTTTGGGGCAGCAACGCACGCAGTCATAGCGATGATCCTCGACCGCAATAGTGCCGCCGTACCCCGCGGACTCATTCAGGCACGCAACGTGCTGGCCAACCTGGGCAAAAAGCACAACAAAGCCACCCTCGAACCGGCATGCCAGCAGGTCTTAGACAAGAAGCTGGCCCCCACGATGGCAGTGATCAAACGCATCCAGACTGACATTGCCCACGCCCAACAACATCCCGGGCCACCAGGGGCAAAACCACAGCCTGTGGCCAAGCGCCAACCACGCCCAAGTACCCCGCTTACCGGTGAGGTGGCCGATGCCGTCTTTATCCGGCCTGCTGACCACTACGAAAACTAGAAGCAATAAGGAGTGAAACCATGAGCAGCATCGACGACGAAATTGTGCGGGCGAAAATGCGCAAGCTTCGCGTATCGACCTTCGCTGATGTCTTCTACGAGGTTGTCAACGACGAGGCCTATGCGGATGCGCTACCAGAAGACATTTTCCTCGCCGCAGTCGAAGAAGCTTACACACAACGCCAACAGCGCAACATTGCCAAGGCCATTACCCAGGCTAAATTCCGATACCCGGATGCGAGCCTTGCTGAAGTCACCCGGGCAGAACAACGCGGTATCAACATGCGCCAGTTGAAACGAATCGCAGCCACTAACTGGCGGGAAAACCCGACCAATATTCACATCCTCGCCCCGACGGGAACAGGCAAGACCTACATTGCCTGCGCCATCGGCATCGCCGCGTGCAAGGCTGGATACTCGGTGGCGTACTACCGGCTGGACCAACTTGTAGACATGCTGGCGGTCTTCTCACCGACTGACCAAAACTACCTCGATAAGATGCGGAAACTGATCAACGTCGATGTCCTTATCATCGACGACTTTATGACCATCAGCATCAACCAGCGCGGGCAAGAAGACCTAACCAAGATCATATTCGACCGCGACGGAAGGCTGCCTACACTTATCTCCTCCCAATCAGCTGCCGCCTATTGGGTTGAAACACTGCCAGACAGAGTCGGAGCCGATTCACTCGTAAGCCGCCTCAACAACGGCCACCGAATCCATATCGGAGACTTCGACATGCGCAAAGCCACCGCCCCCACCACCCCAGACGACTAATACAGACGGGCCGGGCCGACGCACCCCTCGGCCCGGTACCAACTACCCGGAACACGACAGTACCGAGTCCCCAGAACACCGGTACCAAAAACTCGCATCTGACA